>JANOYZ010000217.1:0-9423 GCA_031429135.1 Novosphingobium sp.
CTGCGCCAACAAACGCAACCGGAGCGCGTTGAGCCGGATAAAGCCCGCCGCGTCCTTCTGGTCATAGGCCCCGGCATCATCCTCAAACGTCACGTGGCGCTCCGAGTAGAGCGAGTTCGGGCTCTTGCGACCGACCACCGAGGCACTGCCCTTGTAAAGCTTGAGGCGGACGGTGCCGGAAACCTTCACCTGGCTGTGATCAATCGCTGCTTGCAACATCTCACGCTCGGGCGCGAACCAGAAGCCGTTGTAGATCAGCTCGGCATAGCGCGGCATCAGCTCGTCCTTGAGGTGCGCCGCGCCGCGATCGAGCGTGATGCCTTCGATGCCGCGATGGGCGCGGGCGTAGATCTCGCCACCGGGTGTCTCATACATGCCGCGGCTCTTCATGCCGACAAAGCGGTTCTCGACAAGATCAAGCCGCCCGATGCCGTGCTTGCGGCCCAGCTCGTTGAGCGCGGTGAGCAGCGTGGCGGGGGACATCGCCTCGCCGTTCAGCGCCACGCCATCGCCGCGTTCGAAATCGACGGTGATATATTCGGGCGCGTCAGGCGCGTCCTCGGGGTTGACGGTGCGGCTAAAGACATAGTCCGGCACCTCTTCCCACGGATCTTCGAGCACCTTGCCCTCGCTGGAGGTGTGCAGCAGGTTGGCATCGGTGGAGAACGGGCTTTCGCCGCGTTTGTCGGTCGGCACCGGGATCTGGTGCTGTTCGGCCCAGGCGATCAGCGCGGTGCGGCTGGTCAGGTCCCACTCGCGCCAGGGGGCGATAACCTTGATGTCGGGGGCGAGAGCGGCGACGCCGAGTTCGAAGCGCACCTGGTCGTTGCCCTTGCCGGTGGCCCCGTGCGCCACGGCATCGGCACCCACTTCGCGGGCGATCTCGACCAGCCGTTTGGAGATCAGCGGCCGCGCGATCGAGGTGCCGAGCAGGTAATCGCCCTCATAGCGGGCATTGGCGCGCATCATCGGGAAGACAAAATCGCTGACGAATTCCTCGCGCAGATCGTCGATGAAAATATGCTCGGGGCGCACCCCCATCAGCACCGCCTTGGCGCGGGCCGGCTCGATCTCACCGTCTTGGCCAAGGTCAGCGGTGAAAGTCACCACCTCGCATTTATAGGTGACCTGCAGCCACTTGAGGATCACCGAAGTGTCGAGGCCGCCGGAATAGGCAAGGACAACCTTTTTAATGTCGGACATGGGTGGATTTCCGCTGAATTGCCGTTAACTTTCGAGCGCGCCCCTAAGCCATGGGATGAAGGGAGGCAAGCTAATGGCCAAGGCTGATCTGAAGACCAAGGCGACCGAAGTGAGCGTGGCCGCCTTCATCGCGGCGGTTCCCGATGCGCGGCGGCGCGCAGAAGCGGGTGTGATCGATGCCATGCTCCGCCGCGTCACCGGACTGGAGCCGAAGCTGTGGGGGCCGAGCATCATTGGCTATGGCTCTTATGACTACAAATATGACAGCGGGCGCGAAGGAACCTCGTGCCGGACGGGATTCAGCCCGAGGAAAGCCGCGCTGGTGCTTTATCTGTCGGGCGATGAAGCAGCTGAAGCCAAGGAACTTTACACGCGGCTGGGCCAGCATTCGCGGGGTAAGGCCTGTCTTTATATCAAGCAGTTGGCGGATGTTGATCTGGCGGTACTGGAACGACTGGTGGGGTTTAGCTGGAAGGTGATGAATCGGCGGTATCCGGGATGAAGATGGTGGCAGGACAACAATTCCGGGAACATGCTATTGCCTGTCGTCACCTGACGGTACGGATCACAGCGAGGGCTGTTGCAGGGGGAAGAGCGGAGGAGTTTTGGGGGGAAAGGTCTCGCCAAAAACCTGAGCATCTGAAAGTTACTATTACATCCCCGTAACAGATCCTGACCATAGGTGTTTAGTCCCGGCATTTGATGGTGTAATATTCAGCCATCGAATGCCGGGACTAAACACCTAGAGTCTCGTGAGGGTGCCGCTCAGTTACCCCGATGCCGTTTAGCTATTATGGTTGGTGCTGCTCACTATAGTGGCGTTTCAGCCAATCTTCACCATAATCGTTGCGTGGGTCGCGTACGATTGAATGCACATGGTTACCCGGCGCACCTTTCTCTCCCGCTTCCCTGACAAATTCGATCAATATCGAGGGGCCGTGAATGCGATACATGAACCTTTTGTTGCTATCATCAATGGCACCCCACCAAGCAAAATGCAGGGCTTTCATGCCATCTTTCTTGATGGATGCCATTTGCACCGCCGCCGCTTCATCAGAAACATTGCCTACATATTCGCGGATGAGGCTCATCAATTTTATGCGTTGAGCCTCATCCAGCCTTGATGCTGGCAGCCCGATATATGTGCCGGCATCATTTTTTCGCCCTTTGTCGGCGAACATCTTTGCCGGAATGTCTTTTGATTGAATAACCGTGGATCGCTGCGCGTCGGTCAAACTGGCGACGAATGAAAATGCCCGATCAATTTCAAATTGCAGTGTTCGTCTTCCTGCATATCTTCCGGATTGGATTGTCTGCGGACTGGCTCCTAAAAATAGCGGAGTGAACGCCACTCTCCCATCAACGACCGTGAAGTTTGCGGCGAGATGGTGGCCGCTGATCATCCACCCCCAACGGGACGTTCCGGGTTCACCAAAGAAATTCAGCCAGTATTTCTGGGAGTCACGGGTCTCAAGCCATTTCTGCATGTCAGCAGTTGATTCGCCTTTAGCAGTCAGGCGCGCAATTCCTGCCTTGACGTCTTCATGCAGGATATCATCAAGCCACATGATTTGCGCGGCTTTGCCATAGCCTTGGCTGCTCAGCGCAGCGCCAAACACGGCATGTACTGCAATACGCTGTGAGGCATCCAGTTCACCAAGCGGAATGCCATCGCGCTTCACCATTGCCGACGGCAAATAATTCCAGTTGGTACGAGCAGTGTCATCATCGAAAGGCCTTGAAGCGGTTTTGCGCTGATCATCGCTAAGCGTAGCCAGGAACGAATTAGCCGCGTCTGACATTGCGGTCACATGCGCTGGTCTGCTTCCGGCGTGGGAATCATGGGCAAATGTCGGCTGAGTTCCCAGCACTAAAGTCAAGGCGAATGCGATTTTCCTGATCATCTGTGCCCCCTGCAACAGAAGGATGTGCGATTGATGCGCGCCATTTCCTGCTTGGAAAAAGCTGGCGTAAAACAGGCTTTGGTACAATGTTTATTTAAGCTCGGGAGTTATTTAGGGTCGGGACCTATTAACCGCGCCCCACACTTACATAGATGAACCCCTTGGCGCGAACTTCTGCCGGATCATAGACATTGCGCAGATCGACCAGCACAGGGGCTTTGGCCAGCCGCTTGATCCTGTCAAAGTCGAGCGCGCGGAAGGCGTCCCATTCGGTGATCAGTGCCACGGCGTCAGCACCTTCGATCGCGGCATAGGCGCTGCTCGCCATGGTCACCCCCGGCATCAGCGGCGCGGCGAGGGCCATGCCTTCGGGGTCATAGGCGCTCACCTCGACACCTGCATCCTGCAGCGTCCGGGCGATGGTGATCGAGGGGGCATCGCGCATGTCATCAGTATTGGGCTTGAAGGTCAGGCCGAGCAGGGCAACCTTCTTGCCGCGCGCTGCCTCTGGCCCACCTAAAGCGTCAACGACCTTGCGGCCCATGGCGCGCTTGCGGGTGTCGTTGACCTTGACCACCGCCTCGACGATGCGCAGCGGGCTGTCATAGTCTTCGCTGGTCTTGAGCAGCGCCAGCGTATCCTTGGGAAAGCACGAGCCGCCGTAACCCGGCCCGGCGTGGAGAAACTTCGCGCCGATCCGGCCATCAAGCCCGATGCCTCGGCTGACATCCTGCACATCGGCATCGACCTTTTCGCACAGGTCAGCCATTTCGTTGATGAAGGTGATCTTCACTGCAAGGAAGGCGTTGGCGGCATATTTGATCAGTTCGCTGCTGCGGCGGCTGGTGAACAGGATCGGTGCCTGATTGAGGAACAGCGGGCGATAGACCTCGCGCATCACATCGCGCGCCCATTCATCATCGCTGCCGATGACGATCCGGTCGGGCCGCTTGAAATCGCCGATGGCCGCGCCTTCGCGGAGGAATTCGGGGTTCGAGGCGACGGCAAAACGTACGCCGGGTGCCGCTTGCGTGAGGATGCGCTCAACCTCGTCACCGGTGCCAACCGGGACAGTGGATTTGGTAACGATCACCGCATCGCTTTTCAGATGCTGGCCCACTTCCTCGGCGACAGCATAGACATAGGACAAGTCAGCATGGCCATCGCCGCGCCGTGAGGGGGTGCCGACCGCGATGAAGATCGCGCCGGCATCGGCAATACCGGCGGCAAGATCGGTGGTGAATGACAGGCGGCCCGCCTTGACATTGCTGGCGACCAGCTCGGCAAGTCCGGGTTCAAAGATCGGCATGACCCCGGCGTTGAGCGCCGTGATTTTGCCCGGATCCTTGTCGATACAGATAACATCATGACCGAAATCGGCGAAGCAAGCCCCCGAAACCAGGCCAACATAGCCCGACCCCACCATAGCAATCTTCATGCATGGATTCCTTGTTAATTACGCGGCCCGCTTTGCCGTGGTGATTGTGCCAAGATCATCGCGGGTTTCAAGCAGCCAGCGTTCAGTTCCCTCAAGCCCCAGTGCGGTCAACCGGCCTGAATCATAAGCACCGGTATCAATACCGATGCGGTTTTGCAGCACCTCAGCCTCGCGGTTGATGGTATGGCCATGCACCACGACAAAGCCGTGATCGCCCGAATGGCTGAGAAAAGGCTCGCGAATCCAGCGCAGCTGGCTGACGCGCTGATCATCCAGCGGGGTGCCCGGGTGGATGCCGGCATGGACAAAGACATAATCGCCGTTGATGATGACATCTTCGAAGCTGCGGATGAAATCAATGTCGTCTTGCGGAATAGAGCCAAGCATCAAAGCCTGCACGTCTTCGATCTCGGCCTCGGTATAGGCCAGTGGATCAATCGGATAGCTCAGCAGGGTTTCCTTGCCGCCATAGCGCAGGAAGTGGCGCAGAACCTCGGGGTTTTCGAGCGCTTCGAGGAACATTTCCTCATGGTTGCCGGTGATGAAGCGCAGCTTGCGGTGTTTGGCCCAGATGCGCACCGCTTTCAGCACACCGGCGCTATCGGGGCCGCGGTCGATCAGATCGCCGAGCATGATCACGGTGACATCGGCCGGTCCACGCCGGGCATTGTCAGTCTCGATCGCTTCGGCAAGCGATACCAGCAGATCGAGCCGGCCATGGACATCGCCAACGGCATAGACCCGCTGACCCTCGGCAACGGCGGGCAATATGCGCTCGGGGGGCGAGGCGAAAAGTTTTCTGAAACTGTTAATCATGACCGGAGTTGGGGCAGGCGCTGGGCATATCTCGGAGACGCGGGCCTATAGGCCTTGCGCCATAACGAGGCAAATTTTTAGCGGCGGTGAATAATACCGACACTCAGTTAAACGTTGCACAAAGACATCAGGTTCCACAGCAGCTTTGCCACAACCGGTAAATTTCTCTTGTGCAATGCAACAATTTTTGACAGTCTCGTTTCACTGACGCAAGCGGAGCCCGCAACAGAGGCTCCCGGCGCTGGTGCAGGCGGGACGAAGCAACCCAATTTTCGAGGGAAAAATTCATGCTTACGTCCATCCGCGGCCTTGCCGCTGCTACCGCCCTTGCGGGCGCATTTCTTACCTCAGTCCCGGCCTATGCCGATGAGACCGATCCGCCGAAGGACGTTACCGTCACCGGCAATGTCACCCTTGTCAGCGACTATCGTTTTCGTGGCCTTTCGCTTTCGGGCGGCGATTTCGCTGTGCAAGGCGCGATCAACATCAACCATTCCAGTGGCCTTTATGTCGGCGCATGGGCTTCCAGCCTTGAAGATTCGCCAGTTTACGGCAACGCGGAAGTTGATGTTTACGCTGGCTGGACTGGTGCAATCGGGAGCGGCCTGACTGCTGATGTCGGTCTGCTCTATTACGTGTACCCGAACGGCAACGTGGGCGATGCCAACGTGTTCGAACCCTACGCCTCGCTTTCAACCACGCTGGGCCCGGTCACTGCCAAGGTTGGTGTTACCTATGCCTGGGAACAAAAGTCGCTGGGCGGTGACGACAACCTTTATCTGTTCACCGATCTGGGCTTTGGCATTCCCAACACGCCGGTGACGCTTTCGGGCCACCTTGGCTATACCAGCGGCGCGCTTTCGCCCAACCTGCTCACCTTCAAGAGCACTGACGGCGGGTTCGACTATTCGATCGGCGCCACCGCCAATGTAACGAAGAACCTTTCGGTCGGCGTGAGCTATGTTGGCGTCGATGGCAACTCGATCAACAGCTTCTCCAACGACGCCGTCGTTGGGACGGTCAAGCTGTCGTTCTGATCCGGCCTTATTAAACAAAATGGCTCGTCCCGGCTTACGGGGCGGGCTTTTTTGCCTTATTACCTACTGCCATGACCACTTATCTCCACACCATGATCCGCGTCAGCGATCCCAAGGCGACCATTGCCTTCTTTGAACTGCTGGGTTTGAAGGAAACCGGGCGCTTCGATAACGAGCAGGGTCGCTTCACGCTGATTTTCCTGGCGGCATCAGGGCAGGAAGAAGTCCAGGTTGAGCTGACGCATAACTGGGATGAAGCCGGCTACTCCGGCGGCCGCAATTTCGGCCATCTCGCTTATCGCGTCGATAATATCTATGAGACCTGTGCCCGCCTGATGGCGGCTGGCGTCACCATCAACCGTCCGCCGCGCGATGGACATATGGCCTTTGTCAGGACGCCGGACGGCATCTCGGTCGAGCTGTTGCAGGACGGCAACCTGCCCCCGCAGGAACCCTGGGTGACTATGGCGAACACGGGCGAATGGTGATCACTTTCGCGGCGCAAACCTGAGCACGACGAATCCCAGAACGCCTGCCAGCGCCGATCCAGCCAGTACGCCCAGCTTGGCTTCCTCGACCAGCGCAGGTGCCAATGGAAAAGCCAGCGCGCCAATGAACAGGCTCATGGTAAAGCCGATCCCGCACAACGCGGCCAGACCCCACAGGTGCAATGTGCTGGCACCACTTGGTCGCGGCGCGAAGCCGCTGCGTTCGGCGAGCAGAATGGCGCCGAGGATGCCGATCTGCTTGCCCGCAAACAGCCCAGCGGCCACCGCCAGCGGCAACGGGGCGGCAAAACTGGCGAGACTTGCGCCGACGAGCGAAACTCCGGCATTGGCAAAACCGAACAGCGGCACGATCAGATAGGCGCTCCACGGCACCAGGCCGTGTTCCATCCGCAGCAGCAGGCTGTCCCCCTTGCGGTTGATCGCCAGCGGGATGGTGAAGGCGGCAAGCACTCCGGCCACGGTCGCATGGACGCCAGAATGCAGCACACAGAGCCACAGCACGATGGCGAGCGGCGCATAGGCCCAGCCGCTGAAAACACCGCGCCGGTTAATCAGTGCCATCACCAGAAACACTGACAGCGCAGCGACCAACCAGACCAGACTGATCGAATCAGTATAGAACAGCGCGATAATCGCCACTGCCCCCAGATCATCGACAATCGCCACAGTCAGCAAAAACAGGCGGAGCGAAGGCGGCAGTCCTTTGCCCGCCAGCGCCAGAATGCCCACGGCAAAGGCGATATCGGTCGCGGCGGGGATCGCCCAACCATTAGCAAGAGGTGGGACATTCGCCACCGGGGTGCTTCCCCCGGTGATGGCGAGATAGACCAGCGCCGGCACTGCCATTCCCGCCATCGCTGCCAGCACCGGCAATCTGCGCCGCGCCGCACTGGCCAGCTCGCCAGCCAGCACCTCGCGCTTGATCTCCAGTCCGATGACGAAGAAAAATACCGCCATCAGCGCGTCATTGATCCAGTAGTGCAGGCTGGGCAGTGCCGCCACCGGCGTCCACCCCAAGGGATCGTGGAGCACCGCGTGATAAGTGTGCGCCAGAGCTGAATTTGCCGCCAGCAAAGCGGCAATTGCCGCCCCGAGCAGGATCAATCCGGCCCCGGCATCGCCATGCGCCAGCCGCAGCATCGCAGATGCCAGTCTTGTGGTCAGGCGGCGGGTCTGGCTTGGCTTGAGCATCAGACCCGAAACCAACCACATTTGTGCGCCATGTCACTCAATTACTCTGTCTCACTCATGCAGTCCACTTTACTTTGCCCCTTAACTCCATCGCCCAACCTCCTTCAACAAACCCTCATTCAATCCGCACCGCCGGAGGGGGATACGGAATACCGTGTCCCCGCATAGCTGCACCGCTGGACGGGGACACGCAATAGCATGTCCCCGGGAATAGCCGCACCGCCGCCTTGCAATCGCGCACTCCTTGGCTAAGGCGCTCTCGTGCATAGAGGTTGAGCAACGAGGGCATCCCACAATGAAGATCATGGCCGGCAACTCCAACCTGCCGCTGGCGCGCGCAATTGCGGCTTATCTTGAGATGCCGCTGACCGATGCTTCGGTGCGGCGTTTTGCCGATGAGGAAGTCTTCGTCGAAATCCACGAAAACGTGCGCGGTGAGGACGTGTTTGTGGTCCAATCAACCAGCTTCCCGACCAATGACAATCTGATGGAGCTGCTGATCTGCATCGATGCGCTGCGCCGCGCTTCGGCCAAGCGGATCACGGCGGTGATGCCCTATTTCGGCTATGCCCGGCAGGACCGCAAGCCTGGGCCGCGCACCCCGATTTCAGCCAAACTGGTCGCCAACCTGATCACCCAGGCAGGCGCAGACCGCGTGCTCGCGGTCGATCTTCACGCCGGGCAGATACAGGGATTTTTCGATATCCCGACCGACAACCTCTATGGCGCCCCGGTGATGGCCGCCGATATTCAGGCGCGTTACGGCGGGCAGGAGCTGATGGTGGTCTCACCCGATGTCGGCGGCGTGGTGCGCGCCCGTGCGCTGGCCAAACGGCTCGACAATGCGCCGCTCGCCATCGTTGACAAGCGGCGTGACAAGCCCGGCCAGTCCGAGGTGATGAACATCATCGGTGATGTGAAGGGCCGCGCCTGCATCATGATCGACGATATCATCGATTCGGGCGGCACCCTGTGCAACGCGGCGCAGGCGCTGATGGACGCGGGCGCGGCCAGCGTCACCGCCTATATCAGCCACGGCGTGCTTTCGGGCGGCGCAGTGGCGCGGGTGAACAATTCGGCGCTGAAGGAACTGGTGATCACCGATACCATCCTGCCGACCGAAGCAACCAACGAATCAGACCGGGTCCGCATCCTGACCATCGCCCCGCTGATCGGCGAAGCGATCCGCCGCATCGCTGACGAAAGCTCGGTCAGCTCGCTGTTCGATTAGAGTCTGTTTCAGTTACACTGAAACAGATACGGCACCGGCCCACTCCCCCGCCCGGCCACCCAACGACAGTATCCTAATGGGTGGCCGGGCGGGG
>JANOYZ010000218.1:0-6717 GCA_031429135.1 Novosphingobium sp.
GCCGAGAACCGCTATCTGCTCACCAGTTCAACCGGCGGAGCAGACCGGATGGCGACGCATCTTTCGTATGTGCGCCAGTATCTCTGCCCGCAGCTGCGGGTTTCGGTGGTCAATGTGCAGGAACATTTTGCCGGGATCGCGGTCGCCGGGCCGAGTGCCAAGGCAGTGCTGGCGGCGCTGATCGGCGAGGAGCCACCGCGCCATATGTCAACCACTCCAGCGATGATAGCGGGCATCCCGGTGATCGCTCTGGCAGCCAGTTATAGCGGTGAACGCGCTTTTGAAATCTACATCGAGGCGACCTGCGCCGAACCCGTCTGGGCGGCCTGTGAGAGCGAGGTCACCCGGCAAGGCGGCTGCCTTTACGGGATGGAGGCGATGGAATTCCTCCGCATCGAAAAGGGTCATCTGGTCGTCGGCGGAGAGGTTGACGGGCGCATGACCCCGCATGATCTGGCATTGGACAGGATGCTGAACAAGGCGGGCGGTTTTATCGGCTCATCGGGGCTGACACGGTCTGCTCTCATGTCACCAAACCGCCGCCAGCTGATCGGACTCGAAGCGATAGAAGGCATCATCCCTGAAGGCTCCATGCTGGTGAAGCGCATAGGCGACAAGCCCGAAGGCCATGTCAGTGCGGCAGGACTGCGCGTGATCACCGGCGGCTCAATCGCGCTCGCCCAGCTCGAAGGCGGCTTCGCGCGGACCGGCGAAGAGCTGATCGCCACCTCGCCCACACGCGGACAGCAGGCGCGCGCCCGTGTGGTCAGCCCGCATTTCTATGACCCCACGGGGGAGCACTACCGTGACTGATGTGACGATCACCGCCCTGCCCGCAGCCCCGCTCCACGCTCTGGAGATCTGGAGCAATGCAGCGACCGTGGCCAAGCGTTTCAAGGCCATCACTGGCTTCGCGCTTCCGGCGCTCGGCACCTCGCGCGGCACCGAAGCCCTGCGGCTGATCCGCTATGAACCCACCGTCTGGCTGGTTGAGGGTGATGCGGCAGACTTGCCCGAAGTTCTGGGTGATAATGGCGCAATCACTGCTATCGGCGGCGGCATCGTCCGTGTGCGCCTAAGCGGCCACGGCTGGCGCAGCCTGCTCATGGAGGGCGGTGTTTTCGATGCCGAAACACCGGCGTTTGCGCCGGGATGCAGCGCCGCCACCATCATCGATCATGTGAATGTGCGGCTGCACGTGGTGAGCGACGAAGCATGTGACGCCTATGTGCCCGCGAGCTTCAGCGCGGGGCTGGTGCATTTCTGGAAAACAGCGTCACTTTCGCTCGTCTAGCGTTTGTTCCACTTGCGCGGAAGCCGCACCGGACCTGTTTCAGTCTGACTGAAACAGACTCTGAGGCTCACTTTTCGGCCACCAAATGTCGCAATTTCATCCCCTGTGCGTGCCTCCTCTGGAATCCCTTCCACAGCGTCACACCGTCCCCGCCGGGGCTGAACGCGCCCCATGGGGTGCCGGCGGAAGCGTTCCACACGCCGTCATCCGCATTCTCCACTGGAACTTTGAGATAGGCCAGCTTGTCCGCTTCTCCGCGAAGATTGACTGCCAGAAACGCCGTGATGAAATGCAGGTTGATCGCGTTGATCCGGTCTTGCCGCCAGATCGGATCCTCGAACCAGTCGATATCCAAAACCGAGCCACGCATTTCACGCGGCGCCGGGTTTAGCGCGATCGAATGGCCGGCCATGCGGTAGGTCAGCAAATAACGGTCTGTACCGGCTGTGCTGGCGAAGATTGCCTTCGCAGCAAGTTCATAGCCTACAACAGGATCAGCATCACCTGCGATCAGCAGAAGCGGCGCGGTGATGCCTGCCAGCCCGTCCTTCCCCCAGGCGTTCCGCTTGCCGCCGCCGCCCGGTGCCAGCGCGACAATCGCCTTGACGCCGGGCACCTTGATCTCACCCGCGCCCGGTGTCCCTTGCGCAATGGTCTTGAGCCAGCCGCCCGCAACCTGCGCCATAGTCGGCCCATCAGGATCAAGGCCACCCCCGCCCGCCGTCAGCACACCATAGCCCCCTTGCGAATAACCGATCAGCGCCACCCGCTCCGGATCAATCTGCGCGCCAAGCGCCGCCCGCAGCTGTGCGGTGACAAAGGCGATATCGCGAGGCCGGTTATAGTTGGGTGCCGCGCGGCGATCCGCCGATGCGGTATAGGGGTTGGGATCATCGTGGTGAATCGCGGCAACGACATAGCCCTTGGAGGCGAGGTTCTCGGTCAACCAGGTCATCACCGCAGGCGCGTTGCTATAGCCGTGGCTGACGATAACCAGTGGATGCGCTTTGCCAACTGGGTGGGCATCCCGAAAGGCGATTCCGGCTTGGGAAAATGAGACCGGCGGTCGCGGCGTTTCACCCCACAGCGAAGATCGATAGGTCACAGGTCTCGCTCCAGGCCTGACCCTCGCCGGATACCAGATGTCAACCATCAGCTTGCGATCATAAAGCGGGACAGCACCAGACTTTGGCAAGCCCGCCAGCAGATCAGGCTGCGCCTTATGGATGAATTGCACACTGCGAAAACCGACCTTGTTCGCTCCCAGCGCGGCCAGTTCGGGTGCGTCAATCCCCGGCACACTGGGCGGTGGCGGCGCAAGCGGCGCGTCCGCCACAGCCATCGTCGACATGATAGCGGCAAGGCCCGCCAGTGCCAGGCGAAGAACAGTTTTCATGCGTGCCATACCAGTTGATCAGCCAGCCACGGGGCCACTGCGATAAGCGGGGGAAAGGTAGTTTCGCGCAGCTCACGCGCGCATATAGAAGCCATTTGCGCCGGTACATCACCAAGCTCCCCGCTTCGCGCAACCACTTGCACCATGCGCGAAAACCGTCCGCGTGGCATCGGCTCCAGCCGTGTCCGGCGCAGCAGGTCGGGCGCTGCTGAAAGGCAGACCGGAGAGGTGATCGTCCAGCCAAGACCGGCCGCGACCAGCGCCAGCTGCTGGTGCGAGGACTCGACCTCGACCACCTGAGGCAGTCCCAGCTTCATCCGCGTGATCTGGCGCTCGATCTGCTGGCCCATCCCGGTCATCTGCGAAAAGCGGATAAACGGCAGATCAATGGGCATGGCATCAAGGTTGAGCGGCTTGGTGCAGCTTGCCGGCAAAGCAAAAACAAAGCTCTCTTCGAACATCGGATGCAGATCGACTTTGTCGCGGTGCTCAAGGTTAAAGCTCCCGGTCACCAGCATGTCGATATCGCGCGCAAGAAATTCGTCCTGATGCTCAAGCGAAATGCCCGAGCGAATGTTCCAGCGTTCGGCTCTTTCGCCCAAACCGGACATGATTGGAGCGGTCAGCTGATTGGCCAGGCTGAAGGACATCGCCACAGTCAGGCTGGCCATGGGCAGATTTGCGCCATCGCGGACCTCGTCAAAAGTGCTGCGCGCGAGTGCAATCAGGCGCTTGCCCCGCTCGAACAAGGTCCTTCCGGCGATGGTCAGGCCCATGGGGCGCATCGAGCGATCGAACAGCGGTGAGCCAATGCCATGCTCCAGCTTGGCGATGGTTTGCGACACCGCAGACTGGGTAACCTGCAAATGCCCTGCGCTTTGTGACATGCCGCCCAGTTCGACGGTCATGACGAAGACCTGAAGCGCGTGAAGATCGAATTCCTGCGGAAGTCTCACGGCTATTTGCGACCCCCATTTCCCGGCCCTTGCTGAGCACACCATTACCTGGACCAATGCTTACACTGCTTATCAGGTTATGTGATCATGCATTTTAGGCATCGACGTTGTCATCGACAGCGCGTTGGCGATGCAAGGCAACTAAACCCTTGAGCGTTCCCCAGCTCATCAGCAGCAGTATCAGCGCCAGCGGCAGACCCGTGGCGATCGCGCCTGCCTGGAGCGAATGGAGTCCGCCGCTGAGCAGCGGCACGACGCCGATCCCGCCGACAGCGAAAAGCCAGATCACTTTCTGGCGCAGCGGGGTATCGGTTCGGCCCCCTGCGGTCATGGTATCGATGACCAGCGTGCCTGAATCCCATCCGGTAACAAAAAAGACCAGGATGAGGCTGATCGCGATGAACGAGGTGACTTGAGCCCAGGGCAGTGCGCCAAGCAGCACGAACAGCTGGGTATCGAGCGAGGCCTTGGCCAAGCCGGGCGCATCACCGGCAACGATCTGTGCGATGCTGGCATCGCCAAACACAGTCAGCCAGCTGATCCCCAGCAGGCTGGGCGCAATCATCGCACCGGCTATGAATTCGCGCACCGTCCGCCCGAGTGAAATCCGCGCCATGAACATGCCGACGAAGGGCGCCCAGCTGATCCACCATGCCCAGTAATAGACCGACCAGTCATCATAGAACCCGGTGTCCGCGCGCCCGACCGGGTTCGACAGCGCGGGCAGCAGACGCAGGTAATTGACCAAGTTGGTGCCGATGTCGCTCAGCAATTGCTGCGCTGGGCCAGTGGCCAGAACGAACACCAGCAGCGCCAGCGCGATCCACAGATTGGCCTCGCTCAAAATCCGGATTCCACGATCAATCCCGCCGCGTACCGAGAGGAAAGTGATCCCGGCCATGATCGCAATCAGCCCGAGGATCGTCAACGGCGTGCTGGTAGCGCCATAGAGGTAGGTAATCCCGGCCATCGCCTGCTGCGCGCCAAGCCCCAGCGAAGTGGCGAGGCCGAAGATCGTCGCCAGCACCGCCAGTACTTCGATCAGATCACCGGCGCGGCCCCACACCGCCTTGCCCAGCAGCGGATAAAACGCTGATCGCATCGATAGCGGCATATTGAAATCATAGGCAAAGACCGCGAAAGCGAGCCCGGTAACGGTAAAGATCGCCCATGGATGGAGCGACCAGTCAAAGATCGTTGCCGCCATGGCCAGGCTGCGCGCGGCAGCGGGATCGCCCTCCGCCCCGCCCAGCGGCGCACCCGCTCCGCCTGCCAGCGAGGCGGTGAAATGACTGACCGGCTCGCCCACGCCGTAGAACACCAGGCCAATGCCCATGCCCGCGCCAAACAGCATCGCAAACCAGGAAAGGCGCGAATAATCCGGCTGCGCCCCCTTGCCGCCCAACCGTATCTTCCCGAGCGGTGACAGCGCGACCACCACGCAGAACAGCAGCAGCAGGTTTCCGGCAGACATCAGGAACCAGTCAAAATGCGCTACTACGCCGCCGCGAATCGCATCAAATAACGCTGCCGATGAAGCGGGCGCGACCAGACTATAGAGGATCACCACCAGCGAGATCGTCGCGGTGGGAAAGAACACCGCCGGGTTGACGATCATCCCGCCCCAGCTGCGGTTGGACTTGCCATAATCTCCAGGATCGATGTCCTTGGTCCAGTCCGCCATAATTCCCCCTATCGCAGCTCAAAGCCACAGACCCAGTGCTTCGTGTTCCAGATCTGATCCAAAAAATTCCGTCTACCCTGAGCTTGTCGAAGGGCTACACTTTTCTTCGTGCCACACACCCGGCCTCAAGAAGAAGAGCAGTCCTTTGACAAGCTCAGGGTAAGCGGGTTTTGGGGTCATCCCAGTTTAACCCAGTCAGCTCTGCTGCCGCAGTGGTCAGCGCCAGATGCAACCACGGCGCGAAGCTGCGCCAGACTTCCACTTCAAAGCGATGCTCGCCGCTGCGGATGATGATGATCTCGACTGTCTCGAAGATGGTCCGCGTCGCCCGGCCCGTGGCGAACCGTGAGAGGTCAAGCGGACAGCCAGACATCAGCAGCTCAGCCGCGCGCGGTCCTTCAACCACCAGACAGACGGCGCGCTCGCTGACCTCGGTCACTGCCAGCGGCAGGCCTGCGCCCATCGGAATTCTCGTCCCTGCTGGCACACGCAGCAGCCATTCGTCCGGGCCGAGACAGGCAATTTCACCCGCCATCGTGCCAATTTTCTCCGGAACCTTGCGCCCCAGCAACGCCTCCAGCGCCGCCGGATCGCGGGCGCGCAATGAGAACCGGGCCAGCGACGGGGCGAGGCTGACGCTCACGCCATCACCCACGAACGCCTCATGCGTCACCGGTTCGGTGCGGGTCAGGGCTTCAGACATTGAGCCGCGCTCCTGCCGGATCATAGAACACCATGGTGCTGACTTTCGCGGTCAGCATCTTGCCGGGCATGGGAATATGCAGCGTCTCGCCCATTCGCTCCTGCCCGCCCGCAACCAGTGCCAGCGCCACCGATCGCCCCAGTGTATCGCTCCAATAGGACGAGGTGACATGGCCGATCATCGTCATCGGGATCGCCTGTCCGGGATCGGCGACGATCTGCGCGCCTTCCTCCAGCACTTCGGCGGGATCATCGGTCAGCAGCCCGACCAGCTGCTTGCGCTCCGCTGCCACCATATCGGGCCGGGCGAGCGAGCGCTTGCCCACAAAATCGGGCTTCTTCTTGCCCACCGCCCAATCGAGCCCGGCGTCATAGGGCGTAACCGTGCCATCGGTGTCCTGCCCGACGATGATGAAGCCCTTTTCGGCGCGCAGCACGTGCATCGTCTCGGTGCCGTAAGGGGTGATGCCATAGGCCTCGCCCGCCGCCATCAGCCGTTCCCACAGCGCGCGGCCATAGGCGGTGGGCACATTGATCTCGAAGCCCAGCTCGCCAGTGAAGCTGACCCGGAACAGACGCTTCGGCACCCAGCAGATGGTCCCTTAGCGGATCGCCATATGCGTGAAGGCTTCAGCCGAAAGATCAATCCCTGCAACCAGAGGCTCGAGCAACTTCCGCGCGTTCG
>JANOYZ010000219.1:0-11124 GCA_031429135.1 Novosphingobium sp.
CTGTCGAAGCACACGCGATAATACGGCCTCTTATTCCGGCGACACCAGCCCCGCTCGCTGCGCTGCTTCGATCAGCATCCGTTCTGCCTGATCGCGCGCGGCGTCGCGTTTGAGGCCGAGCGAAAGGCTGAGAGGCTCGCCCATCAGCGCATCGCCCAGCGCCATCAGCACCAGACTCAGCGTCGCCTCGTGCATCGATGCATCCTCGTGTCCGTTCACCTCATCGACGATATCGTGGATGGCATCGACAATCGGATCGAGCGCGTCTTCATTGCCCGAAAGCAGCATCCAGCTGGCCAGCGCGCCGCCGCCTTCCTTGCCAAAGGCGTCAAAGGTAAGGTCAACCACATCGCGCGGATGGCCCAGCCCCGAGCGCGTCGCCAGCACCGCCTCGGCAATGGTGGCGCAGATTGTCGCGGCGAGATGCGTTGCCAATGCCTTTTGCAACCCCGATGCCGAGCCAAAGTGATGTAGCAGATTGGCATGGGTGCGCCCCACGCGCGCCGCCACCGCTTTCAGTGTCACCGCCTGCGGCCCGGCCTCGATCAGGATCGCCCGCGCCGCTTCGACCGCAACCGTGCGGCTTTCATTCTGGCTGAGACGTCGCCTTATTGACATTGATGTAAGTTACCTCTATGCGCCATATCATGAACGCACACACGGCACTTTCGGTAGCGACCGAAACCGCAACAAGCAAGCTGGCGCTGGCCACTCCAACGCCTGATGATCTGACTATTACCGTGCGCGATCTGCGCTTTGGCCGGGGAGGAAAGCAGAAACGTTGGTGGATGGGTGGAGACCCGGTCGCGACCGCATGGCACAATGCCCTGTCCGCCACTTTCCCGCGCGGCGAGGCGTTTTTCATCGAATCGGTTAAGGCCTTTCGCGCGGGCACCCCGCCCGAACTGGACGCCGCAATCCGTGCCTTTATCATTCAGGAAGTCAATCACAGCCGCGAACACATCGCTTTTAACAAGGCGGCGGTGGAAGCAGGCTATGACCTCTCGCGGATTGACGCTCATGTCACCGAGATGCTCGAAATGACACAAGGCCGCCCGCAGATCGTCAACCTCGCGGCGACCATGGCGCTCGAGCATTATACCGCGATGATGGCCAAGGAACTGCTCTCCAACCCGCGTTATCTGGCTGATGCCGATCCCGATCTTGCCGCGCTGTGGCGCTGGCATGCGATCGAGGAGATCGAGCACAAGGGTGTGGCTTACGATACCTATCTGAATGCCACCAGGGACTGGTCGCGGCGCAAACGCTGGCAGCTCAAATCGATCATGATGCTGGTGATCACCAAGAATTTCATCGCTCACCGCATCCGCGATTCGCTCGATCTGCTGGCGCAAGACGGGATGACCGGCTGGAAGGTCAAGGCCAGCCTGTTCTGGTACCTGTTCGGCACGCCTGGTCTGCTGCGCCGTGTGTTCCCGGCCTGGCTGTCCTATTTCCTCCCCGGCTTCCACCCCTGGAACCACGACGACCGCGCGCTGATCGCCGGGGCTGAGGCGGAGTTCAAGGCGGCTGGATAAAACGCGCTGATCACGCCGCGCGCAAACCTTCAGGCATTCCCACTTGGCCATCACCATCGACCGGTTGGCTCAACTCCAGCGCCAGCAGCGCCGATGGCGCCTTGGTCCCGCGCGCATGGCTGAAGCTTGCTTCTAGGCTCCCCGTCGGCGTGAAGCCAAGCTTGCACAGCACCCGGCCAGAAGCTGGATTATCGATATAGTGCCGCGCGACGATGCGCCGGTGGCCCAGTGTCACCGCCAGACTGAGCAGCGCGCGTGCCGCCTCAGTGGCGAAACCCCGGTCCCAATGGTTGCGGCCAATCCAATAGCCCAGTTCCACCCCGTCATCGCCCGGACGCAGGCCAATGCAGCCGATCAGCTGCGCCCCATGCGAACCAGGCAAGGTGATCAGAAAATGCGGGCAACGCGCGTCCTGCGCCATGCTGACGAATTCGCGAGCGCAATTTTCGGTGTAGGGCCATGGCACATGGGCAAGATTGCGCGTCACCGCCTCATCGGCGATCTGTGCGAACACTTCGTTCCAGTCTTCCGGCCAGCCGGGCCGCAGGAACAGTCTTTCACTGCGAATAAACATCGGAACTCTCCACTCCTCGCCCCGCACCGCCGTGAATAGGCGCTCTGCGTGACAGTTGCATTACGTCTGCGCCGGACAGCGCCGTTCATGCGGCGCAAATCCGAAACAGTGCTGAGGGAGAGACGAAAGGAGGGAGACGGGGGCTGGCCCCTCTCCCTCTTGTGGCCGGAATCGCAATGCTCCGGCGGGGGGCCATCCTGTCAGGATGACCCTTTATCGGTCATCCGCTTATTCGGCGGCCACAGACATAATGGGCGCCATATCGACCGACACATATTTGCGGCGAAGCTTGCCATCGTGGAAACGTACGCGACCAGCAACCAGCGAAAACAGCGTGTGATCCTTGCCAATGCCGACATTGGCGCCCGGATAGACACGGGTGCCACGCTGGCGAATGATGATATTGCCGCCGATCACTTCCTGACCGCCGAACTTCTTGACGCCAAGGCGGCGGCCAGCTGAGTCGCGACCATTGCGCGAAGAACCGCCTGCTTTCTTATGTGCCATCTCGATCTACTCCGGATTCTTATTCAGCAGCTTTGGGAGCAACGGCCTTCTTCGGAGCTGCCTTCTTGGCAGGCTTCGCAGCGGCAGCAGCTTTAGGGGCGGCAGCAACCTCGGGGGTGGCTTCAACCTTGGGTGCGGCTTCCTTCTTGGGAGCAGCAGCCTTCTTCTCTTCAGCGCCGACAGCCAGGATGCGCAGCAGGGTTATCTGCTGGCGATGGCCGTTCTTGCGGCGATAGTTGTGGCGGCGACGCTTTTTGAAAACGATCACCTTTTCGCTCTTGGCCTGCGCGATAATCTCGGCAGATACGACCAGCCCGGCCGCATCCTTGATTTCGCCACCGTCGCCGGCGAGCAGGACGTCGCTCAGCGTAATGGTCTCACCGGCTTCACCAGCCAGCTTTTCAACCGCGATCTTGTCTCCGGCGGCAACCCGGTATTGCTTGCCGCCCGTGCGCACAACTGCGAACATTTTGGTCTCATCCAATTCTAAATGTCTTGTCGCTCCGGGCCTATGCTTCCGCAAGGGAAGCGCCACGCTCGGCGCGCCGACTCCACCCCGTCCAGGACAGGGGGTGCCGGAAGAAGGAGCGCCCGTAGTCGAAGCTCCCGATCCTGTCAACGCTCGAAGCGCCTCTTTCGCTTTGGATTGGCAAGCGATATGGCAGCATTATGAACCGCACAGATGCACCTGCACTCCTCAAAGTTGTCTTCCCATTTGTCGTCGTCGCCACGCTGCTGCTGGGTGCCTGCGGATCAAGCGAGGGCTATCCCTCGCTCGCCCGCCGTCCGGCCGAACGAATCAGCGGAACCGCTCCGGCTGTCGAGGCACCGCCTGCGCCGCCGCCTGCTCCTGTCGCACCTGACCTCGGGCTGCAATCGCGTCTGGCGCGGTGGCTCGAACAGGCGCGCGGTTCCCATGCCCGGTTCAACGCCTTGCGTCCTCGCGCCGCACAGTTGACCAGCGCCGCACAAGGCGCTGCTGTGGCGAGTGAAGGATGGGCCGTGGCGACAGTGGCTCTCGCCGAGCTCGAATCGCGCCGCAGTGACGTGCTTATCGCCCTGGCTGAACTCGATGCAGTTTACGTGAAGGAGCGCATTGACGGCGGCGATGGGGTTACCATTTCCGCCGTCCGTGACCAGATCACCGCTTGGATCGCCGATGAAGATGCGGTGCTAACCGAACTGAGGGGAAGGTTGCAGAGCTGAAAGCGCTGCAAGGCGGATTTTATCCCCAGCGTGAAAGATCGCTGTGATCTTCTGCGCGCGGTTCGATCCAGCGCCATTGCCCCGCCACTTTCTCGCGCTTCCAGAACCACGACTGGCTCTTGAGGTGGTCCATGGCAAAATCAGCAGCGGCAAAGGCATCGCGTCGGTGACGCGCGGCGGCGGCGACCAGCACGATGGCATCGCCCGGATGCATCATGCCGGTGCGGTGGACGATGAGCAGGCCATCAAGACTCCAGCGGGAAAGCGCATCAGCGGCCAGCGCATCCATCCCCGGCAGGGTGAGCGGTGCATAGTGGCTGAGCTCCAGCGCCGCCACCCCCCCGCCTTCGCGGACTTGGCCGAGAAAGCTGACTACCCCGCCTGAAGCTGGACAGGCTGCGGTAAAACGCGAAAGCTCTGCCGCCGGATCAAAGGCCTCGATCAGCAGCCGGACATCCATCACCATGTCAGCCACCCGAAACCGGCGGCAGGAAGGCCAGTTCATCACCGGGAGAGACCAACAGGCCACCGCGCGCCGCCAGAACGCCGTTGATCGCCAGCTTGATTCGGTCATCACCAAGCGCCTCGGCCAGCGGCCTGTTCAGTTTTGACAGGATGGACTCAATACTGATCGCCGCCGAGGTGGCCAGTTCAAGCTCTCCCGCGCCGGCAAGCTCTGCCAGCCGCCCGAGGAAGACTAGCCGGATCACCCCCCCGTCATCGACATATGCCGCGCCAGAGCCGGCGCGCCGCCGGGGCCGTTAATGGCAAAATGATGCCGCAGCGGCTTGATCTTCATCGCCATGTCGAGCGCTTCGCTCAGTGCGGTTTCCGGCTCATCCGATCGCATCGCCGCGCGCAGATCCACCTGCTCACCGCCGCCCAGACACGGATAAAGCTGGCCGGTTGCGGTGACGCGGACACGGTTGCAGCCTTCGCAGAAATTGTTGGTCAGCGGGGTGATCAGTCCGATCCGACCGCTAGTTTGCTCCACATCGAAATAACGCGCCGGGCCGCCGCTGCGGTGTGTGCTGGCGGTGAGTGTGAAGTGCTGTTCAAGGCTGGTGCACACTGCGGAAAGCGGCAGGTAGTGATCGAAGCGGTCTTCCTCGACCTCACCCAGCGGCATTACCTCGATCAGCGTCAGTTCCATAGCCTTGGCGTGAGCCCAGACGATCAGGTCGGCGATCTCGTGCTCGTTGATCCCCTTGAGCGCCACCGTGTTGATCTTGACCTTGAGGCCAGCAGCCAGCGCCGCATCGATACCCTCCAGCACCTGCGGCAGCATATCGCGGCGCGAGAGCCGGGCGAACCTCTCGCGGTCCAGCGTATCGAGTGAAACATTGATCCGCCGCACACCCGCATCACGCAGATCATCGGCAAAGCGCGCCAGCTGGGTGCCGTTGGTGGTGAGTGTCAGTTCCTCAAGAGCGCCCTGCCCGTCATCGGCTCCAACCTTGCGGCCGAGCGCTTTCACCAGCTCGATCATGTCGCGCCGCACCAGCGGTTCGCCACCGGTGAGCCTGAGCTTGGTGACACCGCGCGCGATAAAGCCCAGCGCCAAACGGTGCAGCTCTTCAAGGCTCAGAACTTCGGCGCGCGGCAGAAACTGCATCGCCTCGGGCATGCAATAGCCGCAGCGCAGATCGCAGCGATCAGTCACCGACAGCCGCAGATAACTGATGGTGCGCTTGAACTGGTCAACAAGAGGGCGGTTGTCGCTCACCAGCCTAGTCTATCACTTTTCCTGCGCCGTGGCTATCAAGCGGCATATATTGCCCGGTCACGCCATCGGCCTGCTCCAGATAGCTGAGAGCAGCAGCGACGGCGGCCTGATCGTCCGAGGCAACGGCATTGATCCGGGCGGGAGCCCGCTCTCGGGCAATCGTTGCCACGGCAGCGGCGCGCCAATCGCGGTGCGGGTGCGCGGCGGGAGCAAATATCAGCGTCAGCACCGCCTCGCCTGCCTCAATCGCGGCCAGCACCCGCGGCAGGACATCGGCATGAAAGGCAGTGCTGGCCACCAGCGGATCGTCTGAAAGCTGGCCGACCGCAAAGCCCGCCATCAGCGGCGTTCCCGGCTGAGTGTCATACCAATCGATTCGCCATGTTCGGCAATCGCCAGCTTGATGATCTTGACGCTCACCTCCTCAACCCGCGCATCCTGCAGGAACAGCGTTTCGCAAATATGATCCGCCACCGCCTCGATCAGCTTGAAATGCACGCCTTTGGGCAGCGCCGCGCTCGCCGCGAACTTCAGGTCCATGTAGTTCTTGCTGGCGGAGAGCGGCGTATCAGGCAGATAACGCGCAGCAGCCTTCAGCTTCACCTGAATGGTGATGCGCAGCGGCTGCGGCCTGCCGGTTTCCTCGGAATAGATGCCGGTCAGGACATCATGTTCAAAGTCGGCAACTTCAAGGATCAGGCTATCGGCCATAGGCGACGCGCGATGGCATGGCACCGCCATGCTGTCCACCCCCGGTGCTCCATGCTGTGCGGCACAAATCGATACAAATGCGCGGTTGGAGCCTGCGCAAGTCGTTGCTAGACATAACCCACAAGGGGCTCAAGCCCACAATGGGAGAATGATGATGCGCAAATGGCTTGCCGGCACTGCCGCCGCCCTGATCCTTACCAGCGTCCCGTTCATCGCCGCCAATGCCACAAGTTTTGCGGTGCTGCTGGGCAGCAGTGAACGCCCTGATGCTGACAAGGCGCGCGATGCTGATCGCAAACCGGCCGGGATGATGGCTTTTGCCGGGATCAAAGCGGGCAGCAAGGTGGCCGAACTGGCCCCCGGTGGTGGTTATTACACCCGGCTGCTCAGCCTGGCAGTTGGCCCCAAGGGCCGCGTCTATCCCTATTCCGGCAAGCCATCACCGGCGCTCGAAGCCTGGGCCAAGACCCATCCCAACGTTGTTATGCAGATCGGTACTGCGGGCGGGAAACTGGCCCCAGAAGCAGTCGACATCGTCTGGACCACGCTCAATTATCATGATTTCAAGAACAACAAGTCTGACACGGGTGATGCCGCAGCCAGCTTTAACCAGACCGCCTTTGCCGCGCTCAAGCCCGGCGGCATCTATCTGGTTAACGATCATGAGGCGGCTCCCGGCGCAGGCGTTGCCCAGACCCAGTCGCATCACCGCATCGAATCTGCGGCGGTGATTAGCGAAGTTGAGGCCGCCGGTTTCAAGCTTGATGCCCATAGCGACCTGCTGCGTCATCCCGGTGACGTGCTGACCACCCCGCTCAGGGATTCGGTGCGTGGCAAGACCAACCAGTTCGTGCTGCGGTTCAAGAAGCCGAAGGGTAAGCGTTAAACCTGATCGTTGCGCCATCTGGCGAAGATGGCGGTGGGCAGCAGCCTGCCGCCATCCTGCTCTTCGCGCACCGCTAGGTCGCCATGCTCGATCACACCGGGAAGCCCCGTAAACACCTCGTCCAGCAGCCCGGCCAGCGCCAGCGAGGACAGCCGCACGGCATAGACGGTGAGGAACAGGAACCGGCTATCCGCATCGAGCAGATCGCGGCAATCGGCCACTAGCGCGCCAAGGTGCTCCTCCAGCCGCCAGACCTCGCCTTCCGGCCCGCGTCCGAACTTGGGTGGATCGAGGATGATCCCGTCATAGCGACGCCTACGCCGCACTTCGCGCGCGGTGAACTTGGCGGCATCGTCAACAATCCAGCGGATCGGGCGATCCTCCATGCCCGATAGCGCCGCATTCTCGCGCGCCTGAGCCACCGATTTCTTCGAGGCATCGACGTGCGTTACCGGGCCAAACTCGCTGAGCGACAGCGTACCGACGCCGGTATAGCCGAACAGGTTGAGCGTCGCCGCGTCGCTCCGTCCTTCCAGAATCGCGCCCATCCAGTCCCATACCGGGGCCATATCGGGGAAGAAACCAAGGTGGCGAAAGGGGGTGCACTGCGCGTTGAACCGCACCACTCTGCGGCTGAGGTTCCAGCCTTCCTGCGGTACGGGATTCGCAAATTGCCAGCGTCCACCGCCGTCCTCGTCGGAACCGGGGACGAATTCGCCGTCAGAAGCCCAGCGTTCGAGCCGTGGCCGCCACATTGCCTGGGTATCGGGACGGATGAAACGGTGCGAGCCATAGCGTTCGAGCTTGCGGCCATCGCCGCTGTCGATCAGGCCGTAATCGGCCCAGCCCTCGCCCGTCATGACAACGGGTTGTTCGATCAGCTGAGCCATCAGCCTTTCGGCACTGCACGGCTGGAGATGTAGTCAGCGATGGCCGCATAGTCGCCGGGCAGCTCCGCGCAGCGTTCCTCGCGCTCGAACAGATCGCCCACGCGCGCGGGCAAATGCGGGCGCTGGCCGGTCGAACGCTCGACAGCATCGGGGAATTTGGCCGGATGAGCAGTCGCCAGAGTTACCACCGGAATGTCCGAGGGCAGGCCAGAACTGCGCGCCGCGTGCAATCCGCAGGCGGTGTGCGGATCGATCAGCTGGCCGCATTTAGTCCAGCCCCAGCGGATCGTTTCGGCCATTTGCCCCGCATCGGTGCGGTTGCTGGAAAACAGCGCAGCCGCGCCCCCCACGTTAAGATTGGCGCGCTGCACATTGCTCAACTGCATCGCCTTTGCATCCTCAAAGCAACGCATCTGCCCGGCCAGTGCAATGCCATCGCGCCCGCCAAGATCGAACAGCAGCCGCTCGAAATTCGACGAGACCTGAATATCCATCGAAGGCGCGGCGGTCGGCGTCACCGTGCCTTGCGAATAATCGCCGGTGGTCAAAGCGCGGTGGAGGATATCGTTGACATTGGTGGCAACGATCAACCGCTCGATCGGCAGTCCCATTTGCGCCGCGACGTACCCCGCGAAAACATCGCCGAAATTACCCGTCGGCACCGAGAAGGCGATCTTGCGGGCGGGCGCGCCCAGTTGCAGCGCGGCGGCGAAGTAATAGACAATTTGTGCCATCAGCCGCGCCCAGTTGATCGAATTGACCGCGCCGATGTTGAAGCGGCTGGTCATCGCAGTGTCATTGAACATCCTCTTCACCGTGGCCTGGGCATCGTCGAAACTCGCACCTTCGAGCGCGATGTTGTGGACATTGGGGGCGAGCACCGTGGTCATCTGGCGGCGCTGGACATCGCTGACCCGGCCTTTGGGGTGGAGCATGAAAATATCGACGCCATCACGCCCCGCCACGGCATCAATCGCCGCCGATCCCGTATCGCCCGAGGTTGCGCCGACGATGGTCAGGTTCTGTCCGGTGCGACCAAGAAACTCTTCAAACAACAGCCCGAGCAGTTGCAGCGCGACATCCTTGAACGCCAGCGTCGGCCCGTGGAACAGTTCGAGCAGCCAGTGCTGCTGATCGAGTTGCACCAGTGGGGTAACGGCGGCGTGCGAAAATCGGCCATAGGCAGCGCGAGTCAGATCGAGCAGACGCCCGGGGGTCAGGCTGTCGCCGACGAAGGGCTGCATCACGCGGGCAGCCAGCTCGGCGTATGGCAGGCCCGCCATTGCGGCGATTTCGTCCTCAGCGAAGCGCGGCCATTCGCGCGGCAGATAGAGCCCGCCGTCCGATGCAAGGCCAGCCAGCGTGGCTCCGGCAAAATCGAGCGCCGGGGCGCTACCGCGTGTCGAGATATATTCCATGGTGCGGCGGGCACTAGCGGCGCAGAGCCTTGGTGACAATCCTCCCCGAGCTTGGCTCGATGAGGAATTAGCCCCGCAGCCGCTTCCGCAGCGCCAGCCCGTAAATCACCAGCGCCGTCAGCGCGAAAAGGAACCATTGCACGGCGTAGGCGAGGTGGTTGTTGGCGATGTCAGCTGGGTCCGGCCGGGCATTGGCTTGCAGGCCAGCCAGCGGCGGATCAGCCACCAGACGCGGCCCCGGAGCAATGGTTCCGCTCACCGCACCGCCAGTCCATAATGGTGATTCGGGTGAATTCGACCATCCCAGCACGACTTGCGCCTTGCCGCCGCCCGCCTCATCGCACAACGCTGAATGGGCATAGCCCGGCTCTGCCGCTGCATTGCGACCGGATTTGCCGCTCATGCCGGTTACCCGCAGACACTCTATGCGGCTGTGGTGATAAAGCGAAGCCTCAGCAGAGGCCGTGTCCCTGGGGAAATTCACCAGCGCGGTATCAGCCTGCGCCGCCGCATAGCGCGCCAACAACGCTTCCTTCTGATGCATCCGGTCGATCTGCCAGAAGCCGAGCCACAGCATCACGCCCACGGCCATCAGCACTATTACGCTCGCCACAGCGGGTATCCGCCGTATCATTCGTCCTTTATCCTGCCCTGCCCGGCATCCCGCCGGAACTCCGCACCCAGCAGCCATGCCTTGGCAACCCGCAGGCCGAGGATCACCGCGCCCGAGGTGATCGGCACCCACAGCAGCACATGGACCCAGAACGGCGGTTGGAACCGGAGCTCTAACAGAATAGCCATGGTCGCCACCAGCGCGCCGATGATCAGCGTCAGGAAGGCCGCTGGCCCGTCCCCCACATTGAACTTCGTATAGTCAAGCCCGCAGGCAGAGCATTTGTCAGCAAATTTGGTCAGACCGCCAAACAGCGTCTTGGCCCCGCAGCGGGGGCACAGACCGAAAAGGGCAGCCTCGACGGAACCGGGCTGCCCTTTCGTTTGCTGATTGTCAGGTGGCATCAGTGAACCGCGTAACCCCATCCGCCCCAGACATAGACGGCGACAAAAAGGAACAGCCAGACCACGTCAACGAAGTGCCAGTACCATGCCGCAGCCTCGAAACCGAAGTGCTGGCGCGGCGTGAAATCGCCATTGTAGACGCGTTTCAGGCAGACGATCAGCATGATCGTGCCGATAATGACATGGAAACCGTGGAAACCGGTCGCCATGTAGAACGCCGAACCATAAGTGTTGGTGCCAAAGGCAAACGGCGCGTGGGCATATTCATAAGCCTGAATCGCGCTGAACAGCACGCCCAGAATGATGGTGAGCCACAGGCCGGTCTTCAGCCCCTTGCGATCACCATGGATCAGGCAGTGGTGCGCCCAGGTGACGGTGGTGCCCGAGCACAGCAGGATCAGCGTGTTGAGCAGTGGCAGATCGAAAGGATCCATCACCGCTTCGATCGCCTTGGGTGGCCATTGCCCGCCAACCGCTTCGGAAATCGCGCTGGGGAACAGCGAGAAATCGAAGAACGCCCAGAACCAGCCGAGGAAGAACATCACTTCCGAAGCAATGAACAGGATCATGCCGTAACGCTGGTGCAGTTGGACCACAGGTGTGTGATCACCGGCATGGGCTTCGGCGACAATCTTGGTGAACCACTGGAAC
>JANOYZ010000220.1:0-6598 GCA_031429135.1 Novosphingobium sp.
GTCTCGGTTGTTTGGGGGGATGGGTTGGGGTTTTTGTTTATCATGGTTGAGTTTTTGGGGTTTTGTGTTTTTTGTTTCTTAAATAAACTCCGCTCTGGGGGTGCTTGCCTAACCACAGGCACAGCAGCTAACCAAACCCACCTTGATTTTACTTCGCGCGCCCGCTATGCGCCGCGCTTCCTTTTCAGGCCGGTCGGAACCGGTCGCCAGCGAAAGACTGCGAAATGAAGGCCGATATCCATCCCGATTACCACGCGAACAAGGTGCAGATGACTGACGGCACCGTGTTCGAAACCCGCTCCACCTGGGGCAAGGAAGGCGATACGCTGGTTCTCGAAATCGATCCGACTTCGCACCCGGCCTGGACCGGCGGCACCCGCCAGCTCGATCAGGGCGGCCGGGTTGCCCAGTTCAACAAGCGTTTCGGTGGGCTTACTCTCAAGAAGTAATTGGCTCTCAAGAAGTAACTCTTCGAGATTGCTGCGAAATACCAAAAGGGCGGTCCGCATGGGCCGCTCTTTTTGTTGGTTACATCTGGTAGTCTGGCAGCGAAAGGAAAGCGTTTTTCAGCGCCTCGCCCCAGCCGACGGAAATTGACCGGTAATAGGGATCATCAGCCGCGATCCGCGCCTTATGGCAAGGGGTTAAATGGTCACGCTCGATGACCAGCAGATCGAGCGGCAGTCCGACCGACAGATTGGCCTTTATCGTCGAATCAAAGCTGACCATGAGCAGTTTTACCGCAGATTCGAAACTCATGTCGCTGGTATAGCCGCGCACCAGAATCGGCCGGCCATATTTGGTTTCGCCGATCTGGAAGAACGGCGTGTCAAAACTTGCCTCGATGAAATTACCCTCGGCGTAGATCAGGAACAACCGTGGCTCCATGCCCTGAATCTGCCCGGCGAGGATGATCGAGGCCTTGAACATGTCAGTGCCTTCCTGACCAGTCTCGGCGCGCTGCGCCAGGATTGTATCATTGAGCAGTTTTCCGACCTGCGTCGCCACCTGAAACATCGTCGGTGCCTCAAGCAGTGAATTGTGCCGCTCTGACGGGGCTTTGTTGCGCTCCTCCAACTGGCTGATCACCGATTGCGTGGTGGCAAGGTTGCCCGCGGTCATCACCGAAATGATCCGCTCGCCGGGAACCTCCCAGTGAAACATCTTGCGGAAGGTAGACACATTATCGACGCCCGCATTGGTGCGAGTATCGCTCATCAGTACCAGCCCTTTATCGAGCATCATGCCAACACAATAGGTCAAGCGGCCCCCCTTTATTGCTGACCTACTGTGCAACCATCTGCTGTTCAACCGCCAGCTTCACCGCCAGGGCAGTTTCCCCCGCTCCATAGGAGATACCGGTAATCGGTGCTGCCTCGCGATAGTCACAGCCGGTCGCCACGCGGACATAGCGGGCATCGGGGGAGATGCCGTTGGAGACATCAAATCCGACCCAGCCCAGATCATCGACCAGCGCCTCGACCCAGCCGTGCCCAGCCTCTTGATCAATGCGATCATTCATCATCAGATAGCCGCTGACATAGCGCGCCGGGATATCGAGCAGGCGAGCGCAGCCGATGAAGATGTGGGCGTGATCCTGACAAACGCCGTGTCCGGTCTGCATCGCCTCTTCAGCCACGGTGGTGGCGTTGGTATGGCCAATTTCATATTTGACTGCCCCCAGCACCGCTCTTGAGAGTGCGTGAAGCGAGGCGAGCTTTTTGCTGCGATCAGCCTCCAGCGAGGAAACCAGCGCCTTCATCATAGCTCCCGGGCGGGTAAGCGGGGTCTGAGCGAGAAAGGCCCAGCGCGGCATGTGCCCGGAATGGTGGCCTATCACGCCGGCATTGTCCGAGGTTTCGATAACGCCGGTGCAGGTCACCTTGATCGCGCTGGTGCCCGGCTCGGCAGATATCAGCATGGTTTGGTTATAATGCTGATCTTCATATTCAACCTCGCACTTCGCCCCTTCCAGATGCATCTGCCAGTCGATAACCCGCTGGCCCTGCGTTGATTTTGGCCGCAAGCGCAAGCGCTGCAAGCCGTGGCCAACAGGCTGGCTGAACTGGTAATGGGTGGTGTGATTGATCGAAAGTCGCATCAGTTGATGAACCTGTAATCGCGGGCGACGGCATCGGCGATCTTGCGATTGCTGACGATGAAATCGCCGATGTACTGGTGGAGCCCATATTCGATAATCTGCTGGATCGTGATCTGATCCAGCCGGGCTCCGGCATCGCGCAGCAGATCATGCGCCGGGCTGGTCTGGCCATATTGGTGGGTGAGGCTGGCCATATTGCTGCGCAACTTCTGATAGCATGAGGCCAGGCTGCGCGGGAAACGGCCATCAAGGATCAGGAAACTGGCAATGCCGCGCGGGTCCATCGCTCCGGCATTGAGCCAGCGATAGGCCCGTTCGCCAGAGACCGATCGCAGGACGGTGTCCCACTGGGCATTGTCGAGGCTGGAACCCACCCAGGAGACCGACGGCAGCAGCAGGTAATATTTGACGTCAAGGATGCGCGCGGTGTTATCGGCCCGTTCGATGAATGTGCCGATGCGGGCGAAGTTGAAGATCTCGTTGCGCAGCATGGTGCCATCCATTGCCCCGCGTACCAAAGTGGCCTGACGGCGGATGGCAGCCAGCACTTCGCCAAGGTTGCTGGCCTTGACCGGCCGCGCGAGCATTTCGCGCAGCACCATCCAGCTCTCGTTCGTCGCTTCCCAGACCTCGCGGGTGAGCGCGGTGCGCACCGATCTGGCATTGCTGCGGGCCAGTTCGATCATGCTGACAACGCTGCCGGGATTATCACGCCCGCGCAGAATCCAGTTGGTCACCAGCTGGCCGTTATATTCCTCGTGCCGCTGACGATAGGCGGCGTCCTGCCCGATGGTAACCAGCACCGATTTCCATTCGCTGGTGGCCGCAGTCTGGCTGCGGGTCAGAGCGAGACGGAAGCCGGCATTGAGCAGCCGCGCGGTATTTTCCGCCCGTTCAAGATGGCGTGACATCCAGAAGATGCCATGGGCGCTGCGCCCTAGCATGTTGCGTGTGCCTCCATCAGTCTTCCAGCACCCAGCTGTCCTTGGTCCCGCCGCCCTGCGATGAGTTCACCACCAGCGAACCCTTCTGCAGCGCAACGCGCGTCAGCCCGCCGGGGGTAATGTCGATTCCGGTCGGCGATACGAGAACGTAAGGGCGCAGATCGACGTGGCGCGGGGCGAGGCCGGCCTTGGTGAAGATCGGCACGGTGGACAGCGCCAAAGTCGGCTGAGCGATATAATTCTCAGGGCGCGCGCGCAGTTTTTTCTCGAAGGCGGCCAGCTCTGCTTTGGACGATGTCGGCCCGATCAGCATGCCGTAGCCACCAGAGCCATGGACCTCCTTGACCACCAGCTCCTTCAGATTGTCGAGCACATATTTTAGCGAGTCCGGTTCGGCGCAGCGCCACGTCGGCACGTTTTGCAGGATCGGTTTCTCGCCGGTGTAGAACTCGACGATCTCGGGCATGAAGCTGTAGATCGCCTTGTCATCGGCAATGCCGGTGCCCGGCGCATTGGCGATGGTGATGCCGCCCGCCCGGTAAATATCCATGATGCCGGAAACGCCGAGCGCGCTGTTCGGATTGAAGCTCAGTGGATCGAGGAATTCATCATCGACCCGGCGGTAAAGCACGTCGATCGGTTCAAACCCGCGCGTCGTCCGCATGGCGATGCGGCCATCAATCACGCGCAGATCTCTGCCTTCGACCAGTTCGGCACCCATCTGATCGGCGAGGAAAGCGTGTTCGAAATAGGCGGAATTATAGATGCCGGGAGTGAGCACAGCGACCACCGGACGCCCATCGGTATTGGCTCCGGCGCAATCGGGTGCACAGGCGGCAAGACTTTGCGCCAGACGGCGCGGATAGTCCGAGACCGGTCGCACCGGGATGCGGGTGAACAATTCGGGGAACATCGCCATCATCGTCTCGCGGTTCTCCAGCATATAGGAGACGCCGCTGGGTGTGCGGGCATTGTCTTCGAGCACCATGAAATCATCGGGACCTGTGCGGACCAGATCGATGCCAACGATATGAGTGTATATCCCTCCCGGCGGTGTGAAGCCGACCATTTGCGAGAGAAATGCGACGTTTTTTTCGAGCAATCGCTGTGGCATCCTGCCCGATCGAACAATCTCGCGGCGATGATAGATATCATGCAGGAAGGCGTTGAGCGCGCGCACCCGCTGTTCGATGCCGCGAGTCAGCTTGCGCCATTCAGCAGCGGTGATGATGCGCGGGATCATGTCAAACGGGATCAGCCGTTCCTCACCGGCATCATCGCCATAGACATTGAAGGTGATCCCGGTACGGCGAAAAAACTGCTCCGCCTCGGCATCCTGGCGCTTCAGCCATACCGGAGCCTGCTCGTCATACCATTTGCGAAAACCCGCATAAGCAGGCCGCACCCCACCTGCCGGGTCCAGCATCTCGTCAAATGTTGGTGGGCTTCGTGACGGCATGGCGACTCCCTGCTTACACAGGTGATGCCGTAAACCGCAGCACTTGCCAAGGCCAATGCTGCACCTGCGAAGAATGTGAGAATCGCTGCGGTCTATTCGCGGGTAAGGGAAGGGCGGTTTGGTTCCGGAAAACGGCCCACGAAAGAAAATTGCGTCGATCCTTGCTACGGCAAGTTTTTGCTTCCCAATTTGGCAAGCCTGTGCAAGAGCGCGCTCCCGCGTCAGTCCCTGCTTGCAGGCACTGCTGACGCTGCCATACAGCGCCGCCTCAAGGCATGCGCTTGTGGCTGTGGCGATCGTAGCTCAGTTGGTTAGAGCGCCGGTTTGTGGTACCGGAGGTCGTGGGTTCAAAACCCATCGGTCGCCCCATTATTCCACAGCGCGCGTGCCCCTTGTGTTGAGGAGGTAACGTGCCGGCATTCTGGGAAGAGTCCGATTTTGATGACCACGAGCTGGTCGAAGTGGTGCGGGATCGTGCCTCGGGAATGACGGCGATTATTGCGCTGCATTCAACCCACCTCGGGCCCGGCGCAGGCGGTACCCGGTTCTGGCACTATGCTGATCCGGCGGGCGCGATGCGCGATGCACTACGGCTTTCGCGCGGCATGAGCTACAAGAATGCCATGGCCGGTCTGCCTATGGGCGGCGGCAAGGCGGTGATCCTTGCCGATGCGGCGCGCACCAAGACTCCCGCCATGCTCGCCGCCTTCGCCGATGCCATTGCTGCACTGGGTGGCCGTTATGTCACCGCTGAAGATGTCGGCATGAGCGAGGCGGATATGGTAACGATTCACCAGCGCACACGCCACGTTTGCGGGTTGCCGGTCACCGATCCTGAAATGGCTGGCGGCGATCCGGGGCCGTTCACCGCCAGCGGCATCTATTACGGCATCAAGGCGGCAGTGGCGCACAAGCTGGGGCGTGACAGCATGGCTGGGGTCCACGTTGCGGTGCAAGGCACGGGCAGCGTCGGCGGCGGTGTCGCCCGCCTGCTCGCCGCCGATGGCGCGCGGCTGACGCTGGCGGATATCGATTCGGCGCGGGCTGATGCGCTGGCAGCAGAGCTTGGCGCCACCAGCGTTGCCGCTGGGGGAATCATGGATGTCACATGCGATGTCTTCAGCCCCAATGCGCTTGGCGCCATTCTGGACGATACCGGCATCGCCCGGCTCAACTGCCAGATTGTTGCTGGCGGGGCGAACAACCAGTTGGCACGGGGGCAGCATGGCGAAAAGCTGCACGATCGCGGCATAGTCTATGCGCCCGATTACGTGATCAACGGCGGCGGTATTATCGCCGTCAGCCTTGAATATCTCGCCCGTGAAAAGGGACAGCCCTGCACCCGCGCCGAGGTGATGCGGCGGCTCGAGGAAATTCCGGTGCGACTGCGCAAGATCTGGGAGCAAAGCGATGCCACCGGGCTGCCTTCCGATCAGGTTGCCGATGCCATGGCGCAAAAGCTGATCAGGCGGGGGTAGTTAATCTCATTCCTGCTCCTTCTCCTGAAGGGCAGGGCAATCGCAGATGAAATCAGAAAGATTGTTTCGCGCAGAGACCGCCGGGATGGCAGAGGACGCAAAGATGTTGCTGCTCCGCAGGATATTTCTGTTCGAATTCTGAGAAGCTCAAGTCAATCAAGGGCTTCGTCAGCAGCAAATCCTCATCGCGGGCTCTGCTATCCCGGCGGTCTCTGCGCGAACCATTGTTCTTGATAAGAATGAATATGCGATAGCCCTTCCCTTCCAGGGGAGGATAATCGTGGTGTTGCTGAATTTGGACACAATACCCAAGTCTCCGCTTCCCTGACACAAGGTTCCGCTTGCCCAGAGGGCCGCTCCCTGCCAAATGGCGCGGCGCTGCTTTTGGACCCTGATTTGCCATGCACGGCTTTGCTAATCCTGCCCGATTTCTCCGCTTTGCGCGGTGGCTGACGCCGCTGCTGCTGGTCGCTGGGCTGGTCATTACCGGGCTGTCGCTGTGGTGGGGTCTGGCGCGGGCACCTGCCGAGGCCTTGCAGGGTGAATCCGTGCGCATCCTGTTCATCCATGTGCCCACAGCATGGCTGGGCATGGCCGGGTGGATGGCGATTGCCGG
>JANOYZ010000221.1:0-3188 GCA_031429135.1 Novosphingobium sp.
AACCGCTGACTTGCTTTCGGGAGGTTCGGGGTAAGCCATCATCAATGCGTATGGCATCGCGACGCCGCTGACAACAGCCGTTGCTCTCAGAGTTACGGTGACACTTTACTTAACCCCTAAACCTCACGCACCCAAACCCAGATGCCTGCGCACGTCGTGAATTACGGTGACAGTTTACTTAACCCCTGAATGACTTACCGGCTGACGCCGGTAGGATCATGCGGAGGGGCTGAAGCCGTTCTTGCGGATATGCCGGTCGAGATAGCCCATGACAACGTCTTCGGTGATGTTGCCGGCGGTAGTCGAGAAGTAGCCTCTGCCCCAGAAGCGCTGGCCCCAGTATTGCTTGGGTTTCGGTGGGGTTTCGGTGACAGGTGTGGACTCTAATCAATCTTGGATGGAAATCAGGGGGTCACGTCAGACGGGGCCCGCAATCCTTCGACAAGCTCAGGATGAGCGGATGTCCTCGGGGATCACCCCCCCACCATGCCAAAACACCGCGCCAGATGCTCGCCGAACGCGCCTTCCGCCGGATGCAGCGTCCAGTTGGCGGATGTGTCGCGGATGGCGTCGATATTTTCGGCAACGTCATCGATGGTCCATTCGGGGCGGTAGACCCCGTGTGTTTCGGTGACATAGGCGCGTGCCACCCGCCCGGCGACGGCGACGAGCATCTCGGCGGTCACCGCGCAGTCCTCGTGCGCCAGATAGCCGACCACCGGCGCGACTTTTTCCGGTCCCATCGGCGGGAACTGGCTGGTGTCGATGCCTTCGGCCATGCGGGTGACGGCGCCGGGGAGGATGATGTTCGATTTGATGCCATGTCCGCCGCCTTCGATGGCGATGATGTTGCTCAGGCCGATCATGCCCGATTTGGCCACAGCATAGCCGATAACCTGCGGCATCGCGTAAATCCCGCCGATGGATCCGGTCAGCACCACGCGGCCATAGCCAGCCTTGACCATGTGCGGGAAGGCGGCATGGGTGACGTTGAACCCGCCCATCAGGTGAACATCGACCACCGAGCGGAACTGGTCATGGGTGATCTCGGCGAAGTTGTCGAAGCGGGTGTTGCCGGCGTTATGGATCAGCACGTCGATGCGGCCCCAGGTGTCCATGGCGGCCGCGATGATCGCCTTGCCGCCTTCGGGCGTGGCGACCGAGGCAGTGCAGGCGACCGCCTCGCCGCCCATGGCCTTGATCTGGTCAGCGGCCTGGCTCGCGACGCTGCTATCCGCGCCGCTGCCATCGAGCGCGCTGCCGTTGTCATTAATCACGATCCGCGCGCCGCGACTGGCCAGCAATTTGGCATATTCAAAGCCGAGACCCCGGCCCGAACCGGTGATGACGGCAACGCGTCCATCAAAGCGGCGGGTGCTCATTGATTGTCTCCCTTTGTATTTCAAACCGGCCCGAATATCGGTGCGCCACGTTCCGCACGCAACGATACAATCGCGCGGCCATCCACGTCGGTCACGCCATATTCGACGGCCAGTTCTGCATTGATGAACGAGCCGCCGGTTTTTGCCATGATGTCCGGATCACCGGCCAGCGCGGCGATGATGCGGCCCGGGAACTCGGGCGAGCTGCCCGCAGCGGCGTTCAGCTGGCTGGCCATGCCGGGCACGGTCCTGAGGTTTTGCTGCGCCCGCTCGGTATAGGTGAACCCCTGCCACAGCGAGAGCGAGGCGACGTTATGCGGTTTGAGTTCCACCGCCATATCGCGCGCCATGCGGTCAGTCGCGGCCTTGGTTGTGCCGAAAATGACATCGTAGGTATAGGTCACGCCGACATAGCCTGACAGCGCCACGATCAGGCCAGAACCCTGCGGCACCATGATTTTCGCGGCATGATGCGCGGCGATGAAGGCGGCGCGCGCGCCGGTATCGAACATCTCCCAGTTGGACAGCGGCTTTTCCCAGAAGGGCGCGCGCGTGGTCAGCTCATCGGGGATGGCCATGGCGTTGTTGACCTGAATATCGAGGCGCCCTTGCTCGGCCTGCACCTGCGAAAGTAGCGCAGCGATGGCATTATCGTCCAGCAGATCGAGCGCAACACCCACGGCTTTTCCGCCCCGCCGCTCCACCTCGGCGACGGTTTCCTTGATCGAGCCGGGCAGCGCATGACCGCCCGCGCTCACCGTACGGGCAGTGACATAGACAGTCGCGCCCTGCTCACCCAGCGCACAGGCGATACCCTTGCCGATCCCCCGGCTCGCCCCGGTGATGACCGCAACTTTGCCCGAAAGCGCGCCCATTATGCAGATCTTTTACCGAAGAAAACCTCGCTGAAATCGCCTTTGGCCCTGCCGGTGTAATGGTCCCCGTGGAACGGATAGCCCATGATGCCCTGCGCCCAATCAGCTGATTGGCCCCAGTCCTGATACCAATCATAGAGCATGGTGCGGTGCTTAATTGCCCATCTGCCCTGACGTTTCTCGAACGCATCGAGATAGCGCCCGCCGATGCAAGTATCGTGCTCACCTGTTTCTGCGCCCATATCGACGCGGTGATAGGAAATCGCGTGAGTTTCGGCCTTGGCCGTGTCTCCGGCCAGTTCGATCACGCTCTGCCCAAGCACATGCTGGGTATTGGTAATCGCTTCCGCGCCGGGCACCACCCAGGCGAGATATTCGGCGAAAGTGCCCTGGTACATGGCATAGTCGAAGCCGGAATCGGGCCAGAAACAGGCGCTCAGAACAGTGGCATCGCGCCGGTCTTCACCGCGCGCCAGACGGGCGATGCAATCGCGGATCTTGTCGCGGTCGAGCATGGCCTGAAGCTCTGCACTGATGTCCATCCGAAGTCTCCCATGAGCGCCGTGCGCCAGTCTTTTGAGTGAGAATGCCAGTCCTTTGAGTGAGAATGCCAATCTATTGAGTGAGAATGATTGCCGGATTGCCCGGTGCGTGCAAGCGCATGGGCGATATCGAGCCTAGGCTCCCAGCTCCCTTGCCGCCTTCACCACATTGGCGACGTGATCGTGCGGGTTCAGCCCCGCCATCAGCGCAGCGACCATCGGCACCTCGATACCAATTGGCAGGTCGGCGGGCAGCGCGGCGATCCATTCGCGCAAGGGGAATTCTCCGGTTCCCGGCACCATGCGGCCGCAGGTTGCTTCCATGAAATAGGTCACGCCTTCCGCCGCCACCATCGGCGCATCGCAGATCTGGGCATAGCCGATCAGCG
>JANOYZ010000222.1:0-1945 GCA_031429135.1 Novosphingobium sp.
CTGCCAGCGATCCTGAAAACCGAGATCGCCAGCAATTACCCTGCCTATGCCGCACCACCACCCGGTGACGATGCGCGCCCCAACGAAACCTCGTGGACCGTATTCAAGAAATGGGCTGATGAGCGCAAGCCCAAGCCGGCCACACAAGGGCATTGATGGCCGGGCAAGTTGCCGCCGCCTCGCCATCACCGGCATGGCCAACGCGCATCCGCCCTACACCATGTGCATCGGCGCGGACGGGGATTTTATTTGAGTGCCGGGCGTGGTCGAAGGATATATGAAATCGCTGTTCCAGCTTGAACAGCTGACGGGAGCACCGCTGGGATGAGTGAAAAGCGATCCGAATTCGCGCTGGGCTGGAAGGTATTGCTGGCCGGGATGATCGGGGTGGCCTGCGGTGCCTCGCCGATACCGTTCAACACGATCGGCTTCGTGCTGGCCCCGATCAATCAGGAGTTCGGCTGGAGCTTCGCCCGGATCAGCGCGGCGGTGACGATCTACGGAATCGTCGCCGCGCTGCTGGCACCGTACTTCGGCTCGCTGGCAGACAAGCATGGTGTCCGAAAAATTGCCATGCTGGCAACCCTCGCCTTCGGTCTGATCTTTGCGGCGATCGGGGCAATTCCAGCCTCGATTTTCGCTTTTTATACGATGTGGTTCCTGGTCGGACTGGTAGGCATCGGCTCGACCCCGGTAACCTGGAGCCGCGCAGTCAATATGTGGTTCTACAAAAACCGCGGACTGGCACTGGGAATCATGCTGGTCGGCACCAGCATTTCGGCGCTGGTGGTGCCAAAGGTCGCGGTCTGGGCGATCGCCAATTACGGCTGGCGCGGGATGTATCCGATAGTGGCGCTGTTTCCGCTGCTGGTCGCGCTACCGATCGCCTATCTGTGGTTCCGCGAACCGCGCGCGGAGGAGACCCCCGCCGAAATTTCTGCCGGCGGCACACTGCTGGGGGTGAGCATGAGCGAAGCCCTGCGCGACCGCCGGTTCTGGACCATCTGGCTGTCGATTGCCTGTATCGCGCTTGCCTATGGTGGAGCACACATCCACATGCCCGAGATCATCAAGCAGCACGGCATGGGTGCCTCTGAAGGCGCGAGCATCATGGGAATGATCGGTCTGGCGCTGATGTCCGGGCGAGTGATCACCGGCTGGCTGCTCGACCGGGTCTGGGCACCACTGGTCTGCCTGCCGATCCTGCTGATCCCTGCGCTGGCCTGCTACTGGTTGATGGGCACCGGCAGCGATGTGCAGACGATCTACATCGCCGCCTTCATGCTCGGCTTTGCTGCGGGCGCAGAGAGCGATCTCATCGCCTATCTCGCCAGTCGCTATTTCGGCATGGCTAATTACGGCAAGATCTATGGAATGCTGTATATGCCCTTCGGGATCGCCTCGGCCATCTCGCCAATGCTGTACGGCCGGGTCCGTGATGTCACCGGCAGCTATGACCAGATGCTTTACGCAGCAATGTTCCTGTTCGTCGCCGGAGCACTGCTGCTGGTGACCCTGGGGCACTATCCCGTGTTCGGAGGCAAGGAACCGCCGGCATGAGCGCAGCCCTCGCCGATCCACTCGCAGCGCTTGCTGGCAAGGTAGCACCGGCGTCGGTGCTGACCGGTGAGCAAAGCTGCGAGCTTTACCGCCATGACATCTATTCGAGCGGCCCACTGCCGCTCGCCGTGTTCCGCCCGGCGAGTGTAGAGGAGCTTGCCGTAGGGATTGGCGCTGTGACGGCGGCAGGGATCGCCGTAGTGCCGCGCGGCGGGGGGATGAGCTATACTGGCGGCTATCTCTCCCCCTCACCGGACTTCGTCCTGATCGATACCGCCGGCCTCACTCGCATGGTTGCGCTCGACGAGGCGGACATGACAGTGACAGTCGAATGCGGGATCAGCTGGGAGACGCTGCGCCGCTTCCTCCAGCCCAAAGGACTGCG
>JANOYZ010000223.1:0-7172 GCA_031429135.1 Novosphingobium sp.
CGATACCGTGCAGCGACCCGGTGGCGATGCCGCCGTCGTCCGCGTCCACGGCACGCAGAAGGGGCTCGCGATCAGCACCGATTGCACGCCGCGCTATTGCTTCGCCGATCCGGTGGAGGGCGGGACGCAGGCGATCGCCGAATGCTGGCGCAACCTGACCGCGGTCGGTGCCCTGCCGCTTGCCACCACCGATTGCATGAACTTCGGCAATCCGCAGCGGCCCGAGATCATGGCGCAGATTGTCGGCTGCCTCGAGGGCATGGCCGATGCCTGCCGCGCGCTGGATTTCCCGATCGTGAGCGGGAATGTGTCGCTGTACAATGAGAGCAAGGCGACGGGGGGCGGTTCGGCGATCCTGCCGACACCGGCGATTGGCGGCGTCGGGTTGATGGCTGACCATACGAAGATGGCGACGATTGGCTTCAAGGCTGAGGGGGAGACCATTCTGCTGATCGGGCATCGTGAAGGCCTTGATGCGGTAGCGCCGGAACTTGGGCAGTCGCTCTGGTTGAGAGAAATCAATGGTCGATCCGACGGAGCACCGCCGGCGGTTGACCTTGCTGGCGAAAAACGGTCCGCCAACTTTGTTGGAAAACTTATCAACGAGGGGCGCGTTTCAGCAGTTCACGATGTTTCTGACGGTGGCGCTCTGGTTGCTGTCGCGGAAATGGCTCTTGCAGGTGGGATCGGCGCGTGGCTCGATCATGATTCGACGGGCGAAGAGACAGGCGTGGGTTTTTGGTTCAGCGAATGGCAAGGCTGCTATGTTGTGACTATATCGGAAGACTGGATCGCCCTATCCGGTGAAGCCCGACTCGATGGGATAGATATCCAACTTCTCGGATTCACAAGAGGCGACGCCATCCGTTTCTATGACGACAGTGAAAGTTACGATCCGATTGAGCTAATGGACATCCCCCTCACCGCTCTGCGCGAAGCCAGCGACAGCTTCTTCCGCGACTGGATGGAAGATTGATCTGCATTGTAATGCGCATCAATTGATGCCATGAATGATGCATGAGAACCACCATCACTCTTGAAGACGCGCTCGTCGAAGACCTCCGTAATGTCACAGGCATTCGGGAAACCAGTGCACTTGTGCGTAAGGCGCTCATTGAAATGAGACAGCGAGAGGCTGGGCGACGGATCATTGCATTGGGCGGCAGTGATCCCAACGCATGGGCACCAAATGAAGGCGATGTACAGCCAGTATGATCTTGGTCGATGCCAATATCTGGATCGATCATCTGAGGCAGCATGATCCGCTGCTTGACGATTTGATACAGTCCGGTGGCTTTTGGGTGCATCCCTATACCATCGCAGAAATCGGTCTTGGATCACTTGCCAATCGTGAACTGGTGATTGATCAACTGGAGCGTATGCCGACTGCGCCAGTGGCGCATCATCAGGATGTTATGGCGCTCATATCCCGCAATAAGATCGCGGGAACCGGTGTAGGTTATGTCGATTGCCACCTGCTTGCGTCAGCAGTTCTGAACGCAAGCAAGTTGTGGACACGGGACAGGCGTCTGGAAAAGATTGCCATACTACTAGGCGTGCAACACGCGCCAAACTAACCTACTCCCAGACCCATTCTTCGCGGGGAATGCCCAGCAGTTCCAGCACCCCGGTCAAATCACCGCGATCAACCCAGCCGTCCGCCGCCGCGCGGGCCTTTGGCTTGGCGCTATAGGCGAGGCCGTATGTAGCCGCGATCAGCATCGGAATGTCATTCGCGCCGTCACCGGTGGCGAAGGTAACAGCCCCCTCCCCGATCCTTGCAGCCTCTTCCAGCAGCACCGCCCGCTTTACGCCGCTGTCGGTGATTCCTCCGACCAGACCGCCGGTCAGCGCGCCATCCGCCACTTCCAGCCGGTTCGCCACAACCAGCTCAAAGCCTAGCTCTTCGGCCACCGGATCGGCGAATTGATGGAAGCCGCCGGTCACCAGCACGGTCTTGCAGCCCTTCGACTTGAGCGTCGCCACCAGCACCTTTGCCCCCGGCATTGCCGTGATGCGGGTGGCGAGACATTCGGCAATCGTCCCTTCTGAAAGTCCGCGCAGCAGCAGCACACGTTCACGCAGCGCAGACTCGAAATCGAGTTCTCCCTGCATTGCGCGTTCGGTAATGGCGGCGATCTGGGGTTTGAGACCGGCAAAGTCGGCCAGCTCATCGATACATTCCGCCGCGATCATGGTTGAATCCATGTCGCTGACGAACAGTTGCGGGATGCGGATCGGCTGGTCAGCGATCAGCATATCGGAAGGAGAGAAGGCGGCATCGAGCACTGCTGACAATGCCGTCGCATCGCCGCCTTCAACCACCAGTTCGATCCCCGATGCTGAGGCCAGCGGTGAAGCCTTGGCCGTCATCCCCTGTGCCGCCAATTCGGCCACTACACTGTCAAGTTTTGCGGACAGGCTGGTTTGATCTGCTATCAGCCGGGCTATGAGCACCACGGAATCCTTTTCATCATCAGCGGAGCTGCCGCCGCTGGCGCTCATCGCAGGGCCGACGGCGAGCGGCAAGAGCGATCTCGCGGTGCGGCTGGCTTTGGCGCTGGCAAAACGAGGGCTGCGAGGCGTGGTGATCAATGCCGATAGCGCGCAGGTCTATGCTGATCTGGCGGTGCTCAGCGCGCGGCCAACGGCGGAGGACATGCAAGGCATTGAACACCGGCTGTTCGGCACATGGAACGGCGCGGATAGCTGCTCCGCCGCCGATTGGGCCACCGCTGCGACGCGCGAGATAGCAGAACTCCATGCCGAAGGGGCCGTGCCTATCGTGGTTGGTGGCACTGGCCTTTACATTCGCACTCTGCTTGAGGGCATCGCCCCGGTTCCCGAAATTGACCCAGCCATCCGCACCGAAGTGCGCGAAATGGCATTGCACCGTGCCTACACCGCCCTCACCCGCGAAGATCCCGAGCGGGCGAAAGCGCTCCATCCCACCGACACCACGCGCATAGCCCGCGCATTGGAAGTGGTCCGATCAACCGGGCAGACGCTTGGTAGCTGGCAGAGCGAGAAGCAGGGGGCGATTGGTGAGGCTGTGGCACTTCACCCGGCGATCCTGCTGCCCGATCGCGCGTGGCTTTATGAGAGATGTGATCTGCGCTTTGCCCGGATGCTGGAGAATGGCGCCATGACTGAGGTAGAGGCATTGCTGGCGCGTGGTCTTGCGCTTGATATGCCGGTAATGCGCGCCATCGGGGTGCGCGACATTGCCGCCTATCTGCGCGGGGAATGTTCGCTGGAGCGCGCGCGCGATCAGGGCGCGCAGGCGACGCGCAATTACGTCAAGCGCCAGATGACCTGGTTGCGGCACCAGCCACCAGCTGGCTGGACGAGAATTGAAGCGCAATATTTCAATGAAGACGAATTATTCGCATTATTATTACAAGATTAAGACTTGACGCGATATAAACATACGCCTACCGCACCGCACAACAGCTGCCGATGGTGGCTTTAAGGCGGTTTTGAGCGAGTTGGAGAGGTGACCCGGCGCAGCAACCCTGTGCCGGGTTAATCTTTTGAAGAATGTAGGGGCTTCTGAGAAGCTCACAGGAATTTTGATAATGGCTTCGGTTTCACAAGAGCGCAGCGGCGCAGACATTCTGGTTGATAGCCTGGTGCGGCAGGGCGTAGAATTCGTCTTCGGCTATCCCGGTGGCGCGGTGCTGCCGATCTATGATGCGTTGTTTGGCGATGACAAAATCCGCCACATCCTTGTCCGTCACGAAGCTGGGGCAGCCCATGCTGCGGAGGGCTATGCCCGCTCCACCGGCAAGCCCGGAGTTGTGCTCGTCACCTCCGGCCCCGGCGCAACCAATGCGGTTACCGGCATTGCCGATGCATTCATGGATTCGATTCCGCTGGTGGTGATTACCGGTCAGGTGCCCAGTTCGCTGATCGGCTCTGACGCGTTTCAGGAAGCCGATACCATCGGCATCACGCGTCATTGCTGCAAGCACAACTATCTGGTGAAAGACCCGTCCGAGCTCGCCGCCATCATCGACGAGGCGTTTCAGATCGCCACCACGGGACGCCCCGGCCCGGTCGTCATCGACATCCCCAAGGACGTGCAGATCGCCACCGCCGCCTGGACTGATGGCCCGCCACAGCGACGCAACCGCTACACCCCGCGTCTGTCTGCCAGCACGGACGAAATCGCCAAGGCCATCGAACTGATCGCCAACGCCAAGGCGCCGATATTCTACACCGGCGGCGGGGTGATCAATTCCGGACCGCGCGCCAGCGAACTGCTACGCAGACTTCAGGCGCTGACCGGTGCCCCGCTCACCTCAACCCTGATGGGCCTCGGTGCATTCCCGGCGGACCATGCTGATTGGCTGGGTATGCTGGGTATGCATGGCACTTACGAAGCCAACATGGCGATGAACAAGGCCGACCTGCTGATCTGCGTTGGCGCGCGGTTTGATGACCGGGTGACGGGACGGCTCGATGCCTTTTCGCCGGGTTCGACCAAGATTCACATCGATATCGACCGGTCCTCGATCAACAAGACCGTGGCGGTTGATCTGCCCATCGTCGGCGATTGCGCGACAGTGCTTGAGCAGCTGATCGAGGCTTGGGGCAGCCGCAAGCCGCAGAACCTTGCGCCGTGGAAAGCCCGCGTTGAGGAATGGCGCGCAAAGAAAAGCCTGGCATACCCGCCAAACAAGACTGAAATTGCCCCGCAGCTGGCAGTCGAGCGGCTCTATCAGCTGACCAAGGATCAGGATCCGATCATCTCGACCGAGGTTGGCCAGCACCAGATGTGGGCGGCGCAGCACTTCCACTTCTTCGGGCCAAACAAGTGGCTGACCTCTGGCGGGCTTGGCACCATGGGCTATGGGCTGCCTGCGGCTATCGGCGCGCAGCTAGGTAATCCTGACAGCCTCGTGATCGACATTGCCGGTGAAGCTTCGATCCAGATGAACATTCAGGAACTTGGCACCGCCAGCCAGTTTCGCCTGCCGGTCAAGGTGTTCATCCTCAACAATCAGTACATGGGCATGGTCCGCCAGTGGCAGGAACTGACCTATGAGAGCCGCTATTCGAACTCATATTCCGACAGCCTGCCCGATTTCGTCGCGCTGGCCGAGGCCTATGGCTGGAAGGGTATCCGCATCGAAAGCGAAGATCAGCTGGATGCCGGAATTCAGGCGATGCTCGATCATCCGGGGCCAGTGATGGTTGATTGCATGGTTGCCAAGCAGGCCAATTGCTTCCCGATGATTCCATCGGGCGCAGCGCATACCGACATGATACTTGAGGGCGACACCGTGGCTGGCACCATGGATGATGAAGCCAAGGCACTGGTGTAAGGGGCAGATGATGAAGATCAAAACCGAAGCCTCCGAACGGCACGTTCTGACGGTTACCGTCGATAACGAAGCGGGTATCCTCGCCAAGATCGCCGGTCTGTTCACCGCGCGCGGTTATAATATCGATAGCCTGACCGTGGCAGACATTTCCGAAAACCACGCGATCAGCCGGATCACCATCGTCACCCACGGGCCGCCAGCCGTGATCGACCAGATCCATGCCCAGCTTGAACGATTGGTGCCGGTGCACAAGGTCGTCGATCTCACCGAAGTCGGGCCTTATGTGGAGCGCGAGCTGGCCTTGGTTAAGGTTTCCGGCAAAGGCGACATCCGGGTGGAGGCGCTGCGCGTCGCCGAGGTGTTCCGCGCCAAGGTGGTCGATACCTCGACCGCCAGTTTCATCTTCGAGCTCACCGGCACCCCGGACAAGATCGACAGCTTCATCGCCATCATGCGCGAACTGGGGCTGGTCGAAGTCGGCCGCACCGGTGTGGTTGGCATGACCCGCGGCGCCGAGGGGGCTTAGCGCAGAAATATTGCTTTCACCGTCACCCTGAAACGAGTTCAGCATGACGATTATCTACAAGGACGAGACATGAAGGTTTATTACGACGCCGATTGCGACATCAATCTGATTACATCCAAGAAAATTGCCATTATCGGCTATGGCAGCCAGGGCCATGCCCATGCGCAGAACCTGCGCGACAGCGGCATCAAGGAAGTTGCCATTGCGCTGCGTTCCGGTTCCGCCACTGCCGCCAAGGCTGAAGGAGCCGGGTTCAAGGTAATGTCCAACAAGGATGCTGCCGCCTGGGCAGACATCATCATGATCCTCGCGCCCGATGAACATCAGGCGGCGATCTGGGCTGATGATATCAGGGACAATATCCGCCCCGGTGCCGCGCTCGCCTTTGCCCACGGACTCAACGTCCACTTCGGCTTGATCGAAGTGCCCGCCAACATCGATGTGATCATGATCGCCCCCAAGGGACCAGGCCACACCGTTCGCAGCGAATATGTTCGCGGCGGCGGTGTGCCTTGCCTGATCGCCATTCATCAGGATTTTACCGGCAATGCCCATGAAGTCGGCCTGGCCTATGCCTCGGGCGTTGGCGGTGGCCGCTCGGGCATCATCGAAACCAACTTCAAGGAAGAGTGCGAAACCGATCTGTTCGGTGAGCAGGCCGTTCTCTGCGGCGGCATCACCCACCTGATCCAGGCCGGTTTCGAAACGCTGGTCGAGGCCGGTTACGCCCCTGAAATGGCCTATTTCGAATGCCTGCATGAAACCAAGCTGATCGTCGATCTGCTTTATGAAGGCGGTATCGCCAACATGCGCTATTCGATCTCGAACACTGCCGAATACGGTGACATCACCAGCGGCCCGCGAGTGATCACCGCCGAAACCAAGGCCGAGATGAAGCGCATTCTGGCCGACATCACCTCGGGCCGTTTTGTGAAGAACTTCGTGCTTAATAACCGCGCCGGTCAGCCCGAACTCAAAGCCGCGCGCAAGGCCGCCGAGGCGCATCCGATCGAAAAGACCGGTGCCCAACTGCGCGCGATGATGCCGTGGATCGGTGCGAATGCGCTGGTCGACAAGGCCAAGAACTGATCCGCCTGGCGCGCGTGTAGCGCGTCTGCTTCGACAAGCTCAGTATGAGCGGGGGTTGGCTATCAACTTGCGCTCATGCTGATTCCATTCATACCGTCCCAAAGCAACCCTGCGCATGATGAGTCTGTCGAAGGATGTTGCGCAACCGCCGGTGCTGACGCTGCCGATCAGTCTTGTCGCGCCGGTGATCGGCGTGAGCCTTGCCGGTCTGGTTGCCCTATTCTGGA
>JANOYZ010000224.1:0-7563 GCA_031429135.1 Novosphingobium sp.
CTGACCCATGAGGCGATGTTGCGCGGCGAACCGCTGATCTACGCCGGAAGGATCAGTGCCGATGATCTTGTAGGCATTCCCGATCTGCTGCGCAGAACCGGCGCGGGCTACGTGCCAATCGACATCAAGTCTGGTGCGGCAGAGGAAGGCGGAGGCGAGGATAGCGACGGCAAACCTAAGCTGCCCTATGCCGTTCAACTCTGCCTCTATGTCGACGTGCTCGAGAGGCTTGGGCTTTCGGCCGGACGGATCGCCTACATCTATGACGTCCACGGTGAGGAGGTGCTTTACGACCTAAATACTCCGCGCGGGCCTAGGGTGCCGCTGACGCTGTGGCAGGAATACCAAGAGCGTCTTGCTGAAGGGCGAGCGATTGTAGGGAGCAGTGGTCTGTGCCGGGGGGCGCTGTCGTCAAAGTGCAAGCAATGCCACTGATACTCGCTGCGGGCAATGAGCGATGAACTTGAGGTCAACATCGCCCTGATCGAAAAAGCGCGAACCCACTGGGGTTTGCAGCTTCCCGAACTGAGGGAAAATGAAAGCCCCGAATCCTATTTCGTTCGCACAAAGCTCGTTCTCGAAAAGGGATCGAGGCTGAAATTGAACTCCTTCCTCACCTTGGCTGTGCTTCCACCGATGGTCCTCTGGAAGGACCTTGACCCGGCGGCATGGCCGGAAGATGCATTTGCGAAGCACCGGCTTTTGCCCGGCATCTTAGGCGCAAAGGAATTCCATCAGTCGTCCGGTAGTGCCGGTCCGATTGACATCGACGATCCAGAACCGCCGCACGCTTCCTGTCCTTGGTGCTATTCGCGCCCGTCTTGTGCCACACGCGGCTTTCCATGACGATCAACGAGCCGGCCGGTGCCTCGACGGCCACGGTTTCGCTCATGATTTCCTCCATGCTCGCCGCCGAACGATTGAGCCGGTGGCTACCGGGCACCATCCGGGTCGCTCCTGTCTCATCCAGGAAGTCATCAATGCACCAGATGAAGTTCAGGCCGTGTGGCTTTTCGCCCCATGGCTGGGGATTGGTCCCCTGATCGGCGTGAAGGTGCATCATGCCGCTGCCCGGCAGTGTGATGTTTGCGGAAAAAGTGGAAAGTCGGATTCCGCCTCCAACAAACGACTTTACCAGATCCATCACAACGGGATGTACTGCCAGATCGCAGTAGAGCTGACTGCGGCTGGGCAGGTTCCATACATGCTGGGAAGGATTCCCTAGCATGGCATCGGCAAAATAGGGGTCGTCGGCCCGACCAGTCCGGCGGTCGGCCTCGGCTTCCGCATAAACCGCATCTCGGAGCGTTTTCAGTTCCGACGGCGAGAGCACGCCGGACAGGATGGCGACCCCATGTTCGGCAATATCACTTTTGGCCTTGTCGAGGCTGTCGGTGATAGCGGGAATTCTGTCCGCGAGGGTCACAGTCACTGATCATTCTCCTTCGATGTAGCGAGCCGTCCGTTATCGTTCAGGTCAGTCGCAAATCCCTGAAAAACGCGCGCAGATCGTTCACCAGAATTTCCGGCGCTTCCATCGGCGCGAAGTGCCCGCCTCGTTCGATCACGTTCCACCGCTTGAGATTGTAATAGCGCTCCGCCCATTTGCGCGGTTGCAGCCAGACATCGTTCTTGAACTGGAGCAGCGCGGTGGGCGCTTCGACCGGGGGCTGCCGGTCGTGGCAGGGCACCATGCGTTCGGGCCGCGCTTCGTAATAGTGCCGGGCCGAGCTGACATAGGTCTCGGTCAGCCAATAGAGCATGGCATTGGTGATCAGGTCGTCCTTGCTGAACACCTTTTCGACATCGCCGCCGCAATCGCTCCAGGCGCGGCGCTTGTCGACCATCCAGGCGGCCTGGCCCACGGGCGAATCGTGCATCGCGAAGCCGATGGTCTGGGGTCGGGTACGCTGGATCTGCATATAGCCCGATCCCTGCGCCATGAACGAGGCGAATTTGCCGCCCCATTCCAGCTCTTCGGGGGCAAAGTCTTCAGCGGTCGGGTAGGGCGGCATGCTCGGCCCCGCGAGATGCAGATGCACGCCGATGATCCGCTCGGCATATTTGTGCCCTAGCCGCGCCGAGACATAGGCACCGATGTCTCCGCCCTGCGCGGCGAACCGATCATGACCGAGCCGCGCCATCAGCTTGACCCAGAGATCTGCGGTGGGGTTGAAGAACATGCCTTCGCTCGTGAGCGGGCTGGAAAAGGCAAAGCCGGGCAGCGAGGGCGCGATCACCTCGAAGGCGTCCGCCGGATCGCCGCCATGCGCCGCGGGATCGCTCAGCGGTCCGATGATTTTGCGCATGTCCCAGAAGGTCCACGGCCAGCCGTGGTTGATGATGAGGGGCATGGGATTGGGTCCCTTACCTTTCACATGAATGTAGTGGACCGGGACATCGTCGATTGTCGTGCGGAACTGGGGGAAGGCGTTCATCTTGGCTTCCTGCGCGCGCCAGTCGTAGCTGTTCAGCCAGTAATCGACCAACTCGCGCATGTAAGCGAGCCCGGTGCCAGCCTGCCAATCGCCATTGGCTCCGATTTCCTGCGGCCAGCGGGTGCGGCGCAGGCGCTCATGGACGTCATCGAGATCGGCCTGCGGAATGGCGATCCGGAACGGCTGGACAGTATCTGTCATTTCAAAGCTCTCCGCGCACGAAGCGATAAAGGCCCTCGGCCGAAACGGCGAGCCGGGCCTGCGATGTCTCGGTGACGCCGTGCCGGGCGTGGTTGCACAAGGCCCAGCCCAGAGTGTCCATCACCGCCACCATCCAGGCCCGCGGCATATGGCTCCCCGGTTCCAGCGCGTCGCGAATGGCCGCGAGCCGCTCAGCCATCATCGCCAGCAATGCCTGGCCGAAAGCCAGTGCCGGTGCGGGTGCCTTGGGCAAATGGCTGAGCGAGACCAGCAATTCGGTAGCCGCGCTCTCTTCGCTGACAAATTCCGCGAACTCGCTCACCCAGTTGGCAATCTCCTCACGCGTCGGCACCGGGCCGGGCAGGCGGGCGATTATCGGGCGCAGCCTGACTGTATAGTCATCGGCAATCGCGGCAAGGATGTCATCCTTCTCGCGAAAATGGAGATAGAGGGTCGAACGCTGGATATCGGCGGCCAGCGCGACCTGTTCCATGGTGACAGCGGCAAAGCCCCTTTCGAAGAACAAGCGGTTAGCCGCCTCGCAAATTCGCGCGCGCGTCGCTGCGCGCCGGGGGTTCGGCGGCTTGGTTTCAGGGTCAGCGATAAGGACGGCTCCGGTCATGCCAGCTGCATAAAATGAAATGGACAGCATGTCCATACTGGACAGAGTGTCCGATTTATGATATTCAGCAGCCATGCGGCATGATTCGGCCCGCGAAAAGGGCGCGGCTGTGCGGCCAGTCAGGAGCAAGTGATGATCGATCTCAAGGTGCGGCAAATCCCCTTCAAATTCGATGGCGTGGATTTCATCTGGAACAAGAACAATCCGGAATTCGCGATCACGATGAACAAGCTGTCCTTTTTCGCTGTCGGTTTCGAGAAGTACATCTGTCAGGCAATGAGCGATGCCGAAGCGCTGATCACCGATCCGCGCGTGCTGCAGGAGTTGAAGGATTTCCGCTCGCAGGAGAGCATCCACTCGATGGCGCATCGCAAGCATGCCAAGGCTTTGATTGCGCAGACTCCGGCGTTGCAGTCGGCGCTTGATCGGTCGATCGAACTCTATGACGAACTCTATGCGGCTGAGGACCTCAAATATCACCTGGCCTATGTCGGCGGGCTGGAAAGCATCTTCACGCCCTCGTTCCGGCTGATGTTCGACAATCGCGAGCCGCTGTTTTCCAAGGGCGACACCCGCGTGGCTTCGCTGTTCCTGTGGCATTTCAGCGAGGAGATGGAACATCGCAGTTCCGGGTTGATGGTCTATGACTACATCTATGGCGAGTATTTCTATCGGGTCAGCCGTTTCAAGGGTTTCATGAAGCACGTTGGCAAGGTAATCGCGGCAATCACCGAGGAGTTCCAGAAAGCGTTCCCGGACCTGCCCGAGGAGTTGTTCACCAGCTATTCGAATTACACGATGCCGCTCATCGGCCGCTTGCGCTCGATGTATGGCATTACCATGTCGCAGATGCCCTGGCACAATCCCGAACATCAGCCGTTGCCGGAATATTTCCACGAATGGATCTCGCGCTATAACAGGGGCGAGGACATGACCCGGACCTATGGCGTGGGCGCAACGCCCGGCCTGGCTGCAGCGGCCTGATTGGGAGAAGCACGATGTTTGATACGATCATTCGCGGCGGCACGGTTATCGACGGCACCGGCGCGGCAGGCTTCACTGCCGACGTCGCCATCAAGGACGGCGTGATCGTTGAGCTTGGACGCGTGACTGGCCCTGCGCGCGAGGAGATCGATGCCGACGGCGCCATCGTCACGCCCGGTTTCATCGATGTACATACGCATTATGATGGCCAGTTCCTTTGGGACGACCGGCTCGATCCCAGCTTTTCGCACGGCGTGACGACCGCGATCGGCGGCAATTGCGGCGTCGGCCTCGCCCCTGTTCGCCCCGAGCATCGCCAGCCGTTGATCGAGCTGATGGAGGGGGTCGAGGAAATCCCCGGCGTGGTCCTCGACGAAGGTCTTGACTGGAACTGGAAGAGCTTCCCCGACTATCTCGACCGCCTGGCGGAGCGGCACTATACCATGGATATCGCCTGCCACATCACCCACGCGCCGCTGCGCGTCTTCGTCATGGGCGAACGCGCGCTGCGCCATGAGCCGGCCACTGCCGATGATGTCGCGAAAATGGCCAGGCTGGTGGGCGAGGCGATGGCTGCCGGCGCGATCGGCTTTTCGGGCGCGCGGCTGCTCGAACATCTTTCCAGCACGGGTGAGCATGTTCCCGGAACCTTTGCCGACGATGACGAATTGCTGGGCATGGCCAAGGCACTCGGCGAATCCGGCCACGGCACCTTCCAGATCATCCCGCTCGGCGGCGTCGGCGCGAGCATGTACAATCAGGCCGGGCGGGAAGCACGCATGGCCGAACATGACCGGATCGTTCGGATCGCCGAAGTCTCGGGCCGCCCGCTGACCTATTCGCTTGTCCAGTTCAATTCGGATGAGGACGACTGGCAAATGATGATCGCGGAGTCGGAGCGGGCAGCCGCATCGGGCCTGCCGATTGCGCCGCAGGTGGGTGCGCGCAGCGTTGGCGCTCTCACGACACTCGACGGAACCCACATTTTCATGCTGCGCCGTTCCTACCACCAGGTCGCTCATCTGCCGCTGGCCGAGCGCGTGGCCGCACTGCGCGAACCGTCGCGGCGCGCCGCGATTATCGCCGAGCGCAGCGACCCGGCACTGATCGCCGCCAATCCGCAACTCGGCACCTTCATCGAGATGATCAAAGGCCGCATCGGCGGCGTGTTTCCGATGACGCTTCCGCTCGACTACGAACCGGCCGCCGAAGAGAGACTTGAGGTGCTTGCCGCCGCCGCCGGCGTGCCGATGGAGCACTACCTCTTCGATCATTACACGGCGGGCGACGGCACCAATGTCTGCGCCAGCCATGTGCTGAATTTTGTCGGCGGCGGCCTCGATGGCACTTACGAAATGCTGAAGCGCGACATCACCGCAAGCGGCCTCGCCGATGGCGGCGCGCATATGAAGATGATCTGCGACGCCTCGATGCCAACCTTCATGCTCTCGTTCTGGGGCCGCGACCGCAAGCGCGGGCCGACTCTGCCGCTCGAGCATCTGGTCCGCAAGCTCAGCCTCAAGAATGCCGAACTCTATGGCCTGAGCGATCGCGGTGCCATTGCGCCGGGCAAGCGCGCGGACATCAATGTCATCGATTTCGACCAGCTGGCGCTACACATGCCGCGCATGGTTCATGATCTGCCCAAGGGGAGCCCGCGCCTGTTGCAAGGGTCAACCGGTTATCTGGCGACGATGGTCGGCGGCGTTGTCACGCGCCGTAACGACGCCGAGACCGGGGCAAGGCCTGGCCGCCTTATCCGGTCGAGCGCGGCGGTTCATTGAGGAATTCCGGCGAGGAAGGCCTGGGCCAGCTGAAACATCTGCGGTTCGCTGTCGGGCTTGCCCAGAACTTGCAAGCCGACCGGCATGCCGTTGACGAGGCCCGCCGGTACACTGATCGCGGGCCAGCCCAGCAGGTTGGAAGCCGCCGTGTGGGCTGAATAGGTTTTCATATAGTCCGGCGATTCCCAGGCGCTGGCCCATTGCCGCCGGGTGGGGGCAAGATACTGCACGGTGGGCGAGAGCAGGAAGTCGCTGTCGGCAAGGATCCGGTTCAAGTCCTGCCAGATGCTCCGGCGAATCTCGCGGGCGCGAAGCACTTCCTCGTGTGCCGGTTCGCTGCGGATGGCATTGGTCCGGTCTGCGCGCATGACGACGCTGCAGGCCCAGTCCGGATCGGCGACGGTCTCGCGGGTTTCGCAGATTTCCGCGCCGGCGCCGCGCAATCCGAAAGCTGCCGTGCGAACCGCGGCGATGATTTTGCCGGCATCTGGCACGGCGTAAGCCGAGGCATAGCCGAAATCGTCAGTCCAGCTCAGCTTCATGCCGTCGATGCGCCCGCCGATGCGGGCCAGATTGTCCCCTCCATTGGGATGATCAAAGCATCGCTGATCACTTGTCATTCTATCACGAACTGCGCGCCTACTTTGACTGCTTGCGCGAGGCTGGAACGTTCTCTCGGGCGGGTCAGATTACAGAAGACCTTTCACCCTTGCAGGTCAGTTTGAATGAAGTGTCCGCGCTCGATGATTCCAAATATTTGACCAGTCTGATTGGGGCTCTGCAGGAAAGCAAAGAGCCGGTAGGGTTCGACAGTCCGGGCCCCTTGTCTCACCACCGCTCTCGCCAGTTGGAAAGTCACTTCGGACCGCCTCAAAGAGGTCGTTGAAGTCGACGCCGTCGATCTTGCCAGTAACAGCGAGTGGGGAGTGCTTTCTTCTAATCTGCGTGGTCTTCAAGGCGACTGTCACGGCACTGGCTTGGCTGCCGATTTGTTGAAGTATCGCGCCGCACTTGCAGACTGCGGTTTGCAAGCCTTCGCCGCATCAGCGGTCGAAAAGTTGATCGAAGCCAACAAGCTCGATGACCTTTACGAACTGCTTTCGACCTCGGCATTGCTTCGGTCCTACCTTGGCGGTGATGGAAGCGAGCTATCAAGGGTGGGCAGTCTTGCTCTCGATGCAGCTAGAAAGGCCTTCAGGAAAGCGGACAAGAACCTGCACAAGTTGGAAGCTGCCGCCATCGTGTCTGCTCGCCTGGGAGACGATATACCTAAAGGAAGGTCTTATGGACGGAAATCAGAATACACCGAACTCGGCCTGATTGAGAAGGAGGTTGGACTTGTAACGGTTTTGTGCCGGTCACTTAACTCATTATGCCACCTTGGCTTCGAATGCGAGCGGGCTGATGCCGCCCATATATGAATGGCGTCTGCGGGTGTTGTAGAACCCGTTGATGTACTGGAAGATGGCAGCCTCGGTCTGGCGCCGTGTTGGCCAGCTCTGCCGCCAGATCAGTTCGGCTTTCAGTGATTTGA
>JANOYZ010000225.1:0-4345 GCA_031429135.1 Novosphingobium sp.
CCTCAACCCTCCCGGTCGGGCTCGGTCCGTTGGCGGCATTTCTGGATGCAGCGCGACCAGACCTGGCCGGGCGAGGGGGTGCCTATGAAGGATTCTGGCGGACATCTCGCCCCTCGTTACTCGTGCCTGATGAGATTTTTCACGATTATGGCCTCTTGCGGCGTACGGACGACGGATTGATCGAAGTACTGATGGAGGGGTCCGGGCTGAATTTCAGCGGCTGGCTGTTTCCGATTGTTGGCAATGTGTTTGTGTTTTTGTTCGACAGCACCGGCCGCACACCAATGACTGTGGTTTTCAAGGGTGTATCCTTGCCAAAGGCGATGGTACTTGATGGCATCCTCACCATGGCTGCACTTGACCCGGATCGCACCCCTATGGCCCTTCCGATCATCATTGAAAGAGTCGAAGATATCAGCGGCGACTGTAATGCAGATTTGTCGCGGCTGGCCGAGATTGTGCGGGGTATGCCAGAACCGATTGACCCGGTTCAGCCTCAGCGATTGCAAGAGCGCTTGTTCCGCGAAGTTGGTGCAACTGCTGCAGCGACAGGTGGCGAATCCTTGCTTGCAATCAGCGGAAAACAAAGCCTGTCACGCGGCACCACGATTGCGGGGCTCTCGGGCTAGCCCCGCGGCCGCTCATTCAGCCTCGCCGCCAGTTCGGCCAGTGTGCCGAACTGATCAATCGTCAACTCCAGCAAACGCCGGTCATCCGAGGCTTCCAATGAGCCGCTTTCAAACAGGTTGCCGCTTTCCAGCAGGATCAGCAGCTGGCCCTCGCTGAACAGGGCGCGGATTTTGTCACCGGCAAAGGCCTGTTCCACCGCTTTCAGCCGCTCGATATATTCGGGATGGACCAGATAGCGCGCTTCGACCTGATCGTTTGACCAGACGGCGAATTCATCCTCGAATTGCGGATCAACCATATCGACACGGCCCAGCAGCCTGCCGTCCAGCGTGATCTCGTCACTATCGCCCAGCAGGCCGAACAGCTTTTTACGGCGGCCGGCCCGCTCGATCAGCGTGACGCCGTTGAACCTTCTGGCAAAGCCCAAAGTGATGATCGATCCGGCGAAAACCGTTACCCATGTCCGGCTCTTGCCAGTGCTGCGCTCCACTTCAAGATCAGCCTCATAAAGCTGGAACGACTGGTCGTCGATCTGGCCGGACCACAGATCCTGAAAGCTCGACCGTTCGTAATGCGGCAGCATTTCAAACGCTTTTGCCGTCTCAAATTCGGGGCCGGGCTGGGCACTGAGCGCATAATTCATGTCGAGCGCGCGGGCGATGGCACCGTTGATGCCGCCCTTGACGCTATCGACCACCGGTTTTGCCGCCATGGCCGCCCAGGCCAAGCCGCCCGCGCCAGCGAAGAAGCCGATCTGGAAAGCTGTGGCGATATCGCCGCTGAACAGCACGATCAGTATTGCCACGCCCGCTGCACCGGCCACAGCCAAGGTCTGGCGTTTGCGCATCTTTGCCTTGGCATCGCTGCGCGCGCCATCCTGCTGGCCGAGCCACGCGCCCAGTTCGCCCGCCATCAGCGCATCGGGATCGGGGCGTACGATCACGCGACTTGCTCTCCGGCGCGGCTGTGATAGCCCTTGGATATATTGGAAGGGGTTCCAGCTGAAATGACTACCACACTCATCATCCTTGCCGCCCTGCTGATCATTGGCTTTATGCTGATCGGGATTTATAACCGGCTTGTCAGCCTGCGCCAGTCGATCAATCAGGGAACCGCCGATATTGATGCGCAATTGCGCCAGCGGCACGATCTTATCCCCAATCTGGTCTCGACAGTGAAGGGTTACGCCTCCCACGAGAAGGAAACCTTCGATGCGGTGATCACCGCGCGCAATCAGGCCGAAGCCAGCCGGGCCGGCGATCCAGCTGCCGAAGCGATGCTGGGCGGGGCTTTGGGCAAGCTGTTTGCCCTGGCAGAGGCCTATCCCGATCTCAAAGCCAGTGCCAACTTCCAGTCGTTGCAAGGCGAACTGGCCGATGCGGAGGATAAACTCGCCGCTGCCCGCCGCGCACTCAACGCTGTTGCGGCGCGCTATAATGCCGCGCGGGAGAGTTTCCCCGCCGTGCTTTTCGCCAGCGCGATGGGGTTTGGCCCGACAGAATTCCAGCGAATCGGCGAGTCCGAACGCGCGGTGGCAGATACGCCGAAAGTGGAATTTTAACCGCCTTTTACTACCCAGCACAGCCCGCAGGAATTGGCGGTTTTTCCCGGAATTTGGACCCTTGGACACTGGGGGGGCATTTTCACTTGCAGTTCACAATCAACCGATTATATCGACCCCCCGCTGCCCCATGGGGACTTCCAAACCGCAAGGCAGCCTTGTTCAACGTTTCGTTTGGGGGTCCCTTGAGTTGCACATCTATCCTGACGCACTGGCTGTAGTTCGCGCGCTTGCGCCCGACGAACCAGTTATTCTCAATCGCAAGGCTGCTGCTGCGCGTGCTGCGCATTTTTTCGCCGAGAAGTTTCCGGGCAAATCGCTCTATGCGGTAAAGGCCAATCCCTCGCCTGATCTGCTCAAGGTGTTGTGGGACGCGGGCATCACCCATTATGATGTTGCCTCGATTGCCGAGGTCCGTCTGGCGCGCAAGACGTTGCCTGAGGCGGTGCTGTGCTTCATGCATCCGGTGAAAACCGCCAGCGCCATCACTGAGGCCTATAAGGTCCACGGTGTGCGGGTGTTCAGCCTTGATACGCATGAAGAGCTGGAGAAGATCGTCAGCGCCACCAATGGAGCTGAGGATCTGTCGCTCTGCGTGCGTCTGCGGGTATCTTCGGAATATTCCGAGCTCAGTCTGGCGGCAAAGTTCGGCATCGATCTGGCTGACGCCGCGCCGCTGCTGCAAGCGACCCGTCAGGTGGCGGACAGCCTTGGTGTCTGTTTTCATGTTGGCAGTCAGGCGATGACGCCGTTTGCCTATGTTCAGGCGCTTGAGCGTGTTCGCGCGGCGATTGTCGATGCATCGGTCACGGTTGACATCATCGACGTTGGCGGGGGATTCCCGTCGATCTATCCGGGCATGGAACCGCCACCACTGGAGGATTTCTTCGGAGCGATCCACCGCGCGTCTGAATCGCTGCCGATTTCCTATTCTTCGGAACTGTGGTGCGAGCCGGGCCGGGCGCTGTGCGCCGAGTACAATTCGCTGATCGTCCGCGTCGAAAAGCGCCGCGGGGACGAACTTTACATCAATGACGGCGCCTATGGCGCGCTGTTCGATGCCGCCCACGTTGGCTGGCGCTTCCCGGTGAAGTGCCTGAACACCAGCCGTCAGGGCGGTGAGGCCGAGTTCTCGTTCTATGGCCCAACCTGCGATGATGCCGATTACATGAAGGGGCCGTTCACCCTGCCGGCAGACATTGCAGCAGGCGATTACATCGAGATCGGTATGCTCGGTGCCTATGGCGCTGCCATGCGCACCGCCTTCAACGGCTTTGGTCAGGGTGAGGTGGCCGAAGTGCTCGATGAACCAATGTCCAGCCAGTATCGCGGTGATCGCCGTGATCCGCGCGTATCGGATAATGTCGTAAGTCTGCGCTAAGGCAGCCAATTCGATAAGCTGATAAAACCGTGAGATCGTCCGGGCGTAGCAGGCTGTGTTGGCTTGCTCCGCTCGTTCGTCATAGTCTCTCTCAGGGAGACGAAGCCATGAAGATCTATCCATTCAACGGAAAGCTGCCGACCATCGGCAAGAACTGCATGATCGCCGACAGCGTGATCCTGATCGGCGATGTCGTGATCGGTGACAATTGCTCGATCTGGCCGAATGTGGTGATCAGGTCTGACACCACGCCGATCCGCATCGGCAACAATGTCCATATCGAGGAAAACTCGGTCCTCCACACCTCGACCCATATCGAGGATAATGTGATGGTCGGGCACAGCTGCACGATCGAGGCCTTCATCGGTCATGATACGATGATCGGCAATACCGCCAGCCTCATGCCGATGTCGCGTGTCGGATCGAACTGCGCGGTGGCCGCTGGCAGTGTGCTGACCGATGGTGCGGTGATCCCCGACAGCAGCTTTGCCGTGGGCAGCCCGGCCAAGGTGCATTCAGCGATTGATCCGGATAATCCCAAACACGCCATGCGGCTCGCCCGGACCTATCTTGATGGAACGCGCGGGATTCGTGCTCTGGCGCAGAGCTATATCGAGCAGGGTATCTGGGAACATAAGGATGACTGATCCGGTCGACGGCCCGCTCGGCCCGCTCGATGGCATCAAGATCGTTGACTGGACGATCTGGCAACAAGGCCCGGTTGCCGGCGCGATGATGGGCGATCTGGGCGCGGAAGTGATCAAGATCGAGGA
>JANOYZ010000226.1:0-4645 GCA_031429135.1 Novosphingobium sp.
CGGGTCAATGCCATCGCGCCTGATTTCACTATGACGCCGGGAACCCAGGGCAATTTCACCGGGCCGGTAGATGCAAGCAGCTGGCCGCAGCGCACCCCTGAACAGGAAGATGTCCTGCGCCGCCGCATTCCTCTGGGCCGCCCCGGCATTGACCACGAATGCGGCAATCTGGTGGCATTCCTCGCCTCATCACTCGCTTCCTACATCACCGGGACGATCATTCCCGTCGATGGCGGCACATGGGGTAGCGGTGGCTGGATTCGCGGCGATAGTGGCAAGTGGGTGCTGCCGCCCGAAATGCCCAGATAATACGGGTGCGGTAAGGCAGCCTGCTTCGGAGAGAACCATGACCTTCCCCATGAGCGTCAACTTGCCGTTCGATCTGATCCATCAGCCCGACGAGTTCATCTCGATGGAGGCTGTGACCGAGATTTCGCAAACCGCAGAAGCAGCAGGTTTTACATCAGGCGCGGTGACCGATCATCCGGTGCCGGGTTCACGCTGGCTCGATAATGGTGGGCATTATGCGCAAGATCCCTGGGTCATGCTCGCGTTGATTGCGGCGGTAACGACAAGGCTGCGGCTCCAGACCAACATCCTCGTCCTGCCCTATCGCAACCCCTTCATTACCGCGCGCGCTGTGGCGACACTGGACGTCTTTTCCAAAGGCCGCGTCGTACTTGGGCTAGGTGCGGGCTACCTCAAGGCGGAATACAAGGCGCTCGGGGTTGATTTCGATGCGCGCAATGACATCATGGACGAATATCTGAAGGCCATGAAGCTGGCCTGGACGGGCGAGGATTTTGCCTTTGAAGGCACCGGTTATTCCGCCCCCGGCAACCGGATGCTGCCCCGCCCGGTGCAAGCGCCCCACCCGCCGTTGCTGATTGGCGGCAACAGCCGCCGCGCTATTCGCCGTGCGGTGGAACTGGGCGATGCCTGGCACCCGTTTTTTGCCCCCGCCGCTGTCACCGCCACTGCCCGCACCGCTTCGCTTGCCGATGAAGAGGATATCGACGCGGCACTCGCCTACTTGCACGATCACTGCGCCAAGGTGGACCGCGAGGTTCCGCCCAAGGTAATCCTCTCCAGCGTGTTCTCGGTAAAACCCGGTTACAACCCGCAGGAAGCCATCGACACCATCTCTGGTTATCGCGCCAAGGGTGCCGACGGTGCCGGCGCGAGCATTTTCGTCGAAAATCGCGCCGAGTGGTGCGATCTGGCCCGCGACTTTGGTGAGAATGTGCTGGATAAACTCGGTGAGTAGCGGCGGATTATTGCACGTTTAGCAAGGAGTTCTACCCGGATTTACCTTCAAAATCCGAACATCAGTCGTAGATTCACAACAGTGCATAACTACCTGCTTGATAAGTTCAAATTTTGAACTACTATTCCGACGAAGCCGGTATCTTCTCGCATCTTATTGGGAGAATGCTTCTTGATTCGCCTGAAATCATTCCTGACTGCCGTGCTAGGCTGCACCCTGGCCGCCTCCCCCTTGCTGGCCGCTCCGGCAGATAGTGTGCGGATGCGGATAGCCGAATTTCGCGAAATTGGCGCATCATTCAAGGCGATAAATGATGCCATGCGATCACCCACGCCGCAAACCATGCTGCTCCAGATTGCTGCGCGTCAGATCGTCAATTCATCAAAGCAGATTTATAGCTGGTTCCCCGCTGGCAGCGGCCCCGAATCTGGTGCCAAGACCAGGACCAAGCCGGAAATCTGGCAGCAAGCGGCAAAGTTCAAACTGGCTCAGGACGCTTTTGGCAAGCAGGCAATGGCTTTTCAGCGCGCTGCCGGAATGGGCAATGTTGCAATGATTCAGGCCGAATCGCGCAAGCTGGGAGCAACCTGCAAGGGCTGCCACGACGCTTTTCGAACGCCAGACAACTGATCGGAAAATAACGGTGGCTCTAGCGCGATCACGATTCTGGTGCATGGCAGTTCCGGTGCTGGGCCTTACCGGTTTGCCCGCGTCGCCAGCTATCGCGCAGCCAGCCGATCTGCCGATTTCACCTGCCACCACCAGCGAATATCCAACCGGTATCAAGATTGCCAATAGCGGGGCTGGAAAGGTCTATGCCGACAAGCGCGGATTGACGCTCTACGGCATGGACATGCGCACGCTGATCCGCTGGAATCCTGATCCGGCGAAATTCTGCTCTGCTGAATGTGCTGAGCAATGGGAGCCTTTGCTCGCGCCCAAGGATGCCAAGCCCAACATCATGTTCCCGCGCGGCTTTGGTGAGCGCCGCGCGGCACCCGGTGCGCCGCCTCCCGGTTTGCCCGCAGGTTTTGTCGGGCCGCAAAGTGCCCCCGACTGGACCATCATTGACGGCGCATCCGGCCCGCAATGGGTCTACAAGGGCTGGCACATGGTGTTCATCCGCAAGGGCAGCAAACGCGGCTCCAGTGATCTGGATGGAGCGGAGGGTGGCACCTGGAACACGCTGAAATTCGTACCGCCGATCCCAAAGCTAACCGCGCCAAACGGTATCGTGCTGCTGTTTCATGGCGAGGCCTATGCTCTGGCCGACAAAGATGGCCGCGTGCTGTTTACCGGGCCCTGCTCTGGCGATTGTCCGGGCTGGAAGCCGCTTGCGGGCGGCATGGCGAATCGCGGTGTGGGAGAATGGACGATCAGTGTTGCCGGTAACGGACCACAGTGGTTCTATCGCGGCAAGGCGGTGTTTGTCAGTCAAGGGGATGACCCGGTCAGCGTCCCTGCTGGCGGCACGGTGCTTCGGCCATGAGCGGTGAAACCACAAGCGGCAACGGGAGGTCCGGGATGACAGAGGCAAAGACCATGAAGCGCATCTTGCGGCGCAATGCCGGTCTGCTCTCGCTTGGCGGCGCGCTTCTGGCCATAGGCCCGGTTAGCAGTGTCGCCCAGCTTGGCTCGCCCGCTATCGCACAGAAAGACTCAAACAGACTGCCTGCTCCGCCCGCTGACGGCGTCATGGGCTTTGTCGTCCAGGATTTCGTCGCACCGGTCATTCAGGGCAAGGATGCCTGCCCGCTGGGCACTGTTCCCAAGATACGCGATGAATATCTGCAATCGCTGCCCGAGTCCGAGCGCACACGGCTCCGCCTGAAGGCCAACGAGCCCGAACTGGTCAAGCTTTGGCAGGCATCGGTGTTTGGCCCGAACAATACCAACATCTGCTCGCAGCCTGATATGTTTACGCGCCCCGAGATGCGCACGGTGCAGAGCAAATATTCGTGGGGGCTCGATCTTGATGGCGGCAAGGGTGCCGACACTTGCGCACACGAGGAGTTTTCCACCCCCAGCGGCGATAGCGGCGTCGACAATCAGGAATACCGGGTAATGGGCTGCACACTGGAATGGCGCGGCGTTGATGGCATTGCGGGCGATGCCGCCATCGGCATGCGCCAGTTCCACGCCTCGGGCGAATGGACGCAGGTGATCCTGCTGCGCGGCGTTGATAGCCTGATAATGGATGAAGATGTTGAGGTGATCTACGCCAACACGCCTGATCGCCCGGTGCAAGACAGCAAAGGCAATTTCCTGCGCGGTGCCAGTTTCTCGGTCTCGACCAAGCTTCCCCGCCACCGCAATGTGCTGCGAGGCCGCATCGAAAACGGCGTACTGACCACCGATCCGCAGGATATCAAGCTGGTGGAAACCTGGGGTCAGGGCGGCGCACGCGATATTCGCGGCAACCGCAGCAAATTCGATTACCGCCGCGCGCGGTTGCGGCTCACCTTTCAGCCCGATGGCACATTGCAAGGCATGTTTGGGGGTTACAAGCCGGTGTTCGATGTGATCCAGAGCCCCGGGATTGGCGGGGTCGGATCGGCACTGGTGGCCGGCATAGATTGTGCCCAGTACTTGCAGGCGCTGCGCAAATATGCCGATGGCATCCGCGATCCCCAGACCGGTAAATGCACCGGCGTTTCAGGAGCCATGCGGATGAGCGCCATTCCTGCTTTCGTCAACGACGTGCCGGCAGCCGAGCGATCAGCCCAAAGGACGACCAAGCGATGAGCCCGGTGTTGAGAAACAAAGCCCTGACGCTTACGCTGGCTGCCCTGCCCGCTGCTGCGCTTGGCTTCATGGTCATGCAGCCTGCGCCGATTGCCGCCCAGGCGGTCAACACTGCAACAGCGCAGGCCCAGTCCCAAGCGCAGGCCGGGCAGATCGTGGCCATGCGGCGGATCTCGGAATCGCAATATCGGCACATCATTGCCGATGTGTTCGGCCCGGATATCCGCGTGGCCGGGCGGTTTGAACCGATCGTGCGCCCGGTGCATGAACTGATGTCCAGCGGGGCCAGCGATGCGGCGATCTCTCCGGCGGGAATTGAGCAATTTGATGCCATTGCGCGCGTTATCGCTGCTCAGGTGTTTGACGAAAAGCATCGCGGCCAGTTCACCCCTTGCGCGCCGGTTGACGCCGCCAAGGCAGATGACGCTTGCGCCAGTGCCACGCTCGTGCCGCTGGGACGCTATCTGTTCCGGCGTCCGCTGACGCTGAGCGAACAGACCTTCTTCACCGGTCTTGCCGGACAAGCCGCCACCAGATCAGGCTCGTTCACCAAAGGGCTGGAACTGTCGCTTGCAGCCATGCTGGTGTCACCTAATTTCCTCTATGTCATCGAGCGCGCTGAAGCTGAAGCTG
>JANOYZ010000227.1:0-9912 GCA_031429135.1 Novosphingobium sp.
CACGCGCCAAACTTAGCCCAGCTCCAGCCACTCTGGGCGTAATTCCGCCGGAATATCCTCAATCCGCAGATGATCGACCGCCAGCCCCAGTGCCGGATATTCAGCGCGCCGCCTTTTAGGGTCAGAGCGGTCCAGCGGTACCACCAACACCCGCCGGTTCACTTTCTGCCGCCAGTTCATCCGCGCGGTATTTTCCTGGCCGACATAGCAACCCTTGGAGAAGCTCACTCCGTTCAGCTCATCAGCATTGCATTCAAGCCACAGCAGATCGCCGAGTTCAGCCGTGCCTTCGCAGACACCCAGCGACAGGCGGTGGGCGAGCCAAGTCGCGTCAGCACTTTCATCAAGTTCCGAAATTGGTGCAATCGAGCGGGTGCCAAGCGCGGGCAGGCGCGGGTCATTGCCCGCCGTCTCTGGTCTCCATTGAACGCCGAGCGTGGGATCGATGGCAATACCGATCTTGCGGCGCAACCGATAGAGCGACAGGCGTTTGGCCAGTGCCTGCGCCGTTGATGCCTCGCAATCGAGCACCAGATCGCCGCCGTGGCTGGAAGAATCGGCCCAAACGATGAAATCGAACAGCACCTTGCCTTGCGGGCTGAGCAGCGCCGACCAGACCGGCAGGCTGCCCGCAACATCATTGGTCACCAGTCCTTGCAGGAAGTTGCGCACATCCTCGCCTTCCTCCAGCGCGGAGAGGCGAATTACGGCGCGATTGAACAGGCGGGTTGCAGTCATGGGTGACAGATAGGCATGGCCCTGACTAAAGGGAAGCGATGACCACACAAACGACTCTGACGATCCGCCGTCCTGATGACTGGCATGTTCACTTGCGTGATGGCGGTGTGATGGCGGGCGTGCTGCCCTTTACCGCGCGGCAATTTGCCCGGGCGATCATCATGCCAAACCTCTCGCCGCCGGTGACGAGCGTTGAGGGAGCGGCAGCCTATCGCCAGCGGATTCTAGCGGCGCTGCCAGAGGGTATGGACTTCACGCCCTTGATGACCTGCTATCTGACTGACAGCAGCGATGCGGCCGAGATCGCCCGCGGCTATGATGAAGGCGTATTCACCGCCGCCAAGCTCTATCCCGCCCATGCCACCACCGGCGCGGCCCACGGCGTCACCGATGTCGCCCGTATTATGCCGGTGCTGGAACGCATGGCCGATCTTGGCATGCCGCTGCTGGTCCACGGCGAGGTGACCGATGCCGAGGTCGATATCTTTGACCGTGAGGCGGTGTTCATCGAACGCGTCATGGCCCCGCTGCTCGCCGATCTGCCTGGGCTGCGGATGGTGTTCGAACATATCACCACGGCTGAGGCGGTGGGCTTTGTCGATGCCATGGGGGCCAATGTCGCCGCGACGATCACTCCGCAGCACCTGCATATCAACCGCAATGCCATGTTTGCCGGTGGTCTGCGTCCGCATGCCTATTGCCTGCCGGTGGCCAAGCGCGAGGCGCACCGGCTGGCACTGCGCAAGGCGGCGATTTCGGGCTCGGCCAAATATTTCCTCGGTACTGACAGCGCGCCGCATGCCGTGGCCGCCAAGCAATCGGCCTGCGGTTGCGCTGGCATTTTCAATGCGCCCTATGCGCTCGAAAGCTATGCCACGGTATTTGACGAGGAAGATGCGCTGGACCGGCTGCAAGCCTTTGCCTCCGAAAACGGGCCGCGTTTCTATGGCTTGGCGCTCAATCAGGGCATGGTAACGCTGGAGCGCGGGGAGACTTTGGTCCCCGAAGTGATCGACGCAGGTGGCACAGCCATCGTGCCGTTCCATGCCGGACAGACGCTCGGCTGGCGGATCCGGGGTTGACCAGGTCTCGTTGCATCCGAACCCCTTAAATCCGTCCATGCTGAGCTTGTCGAAGCATCGTCCGTCTCCTTGGGACTGGGAAGCGCGGCCCGGAGAAAAAAGCAGCCCTTCGACAAGCTCAGGGTAGGCGGATTTGGGAAAGTTGGAGTTCTCATTTCTGGATTCGATAGGCGTAAAGGATCACTTCATCGCAAAATTCCAAACTGACGATCTGGTTGCCGCTCGTTCATCTTCGCCTGCCTATACATGAACGCATGGCCACAACAGTGATTCGGCCAGCAGGATCGAAGCCCAACTGAATCAAAAGCAAGGAGAGCCGAGATGGCTAAAATGCTAAAAACCGCTGCGCTGGCACTGATTATCCCGGGCGTGCTCGCAACTTCGATGCCGGCCTTTGCCGATCATGACAATCGCGGCTGGCAGGGCCGGGGCGACAACAGCGGCTATGACTATCGCGGCGGTTATGATCGTCAGTCCGGTTATGGCGGTTATAACGAGCCGGACTATCGCAATTCCAACACCTGGCGTGGCGATGATGGCCGTCAGTACTGCCGCCGCAAGGATGGCACTACCGGCCTGCTGATCGGCGGCGTGGCGGGTGCATTGATCGGTCGTGAAGTCGCCGGACACCGTGGTGACCGAACGCTTGGTGCCATTCTGGGCGCTGGTATCGGTGCATTGCTTGGCCGCGAAGTTGATCGTTCGGGCAGCCGCTGCCGCTGAGCTGAGCTCCTGCCTTAGTTGCAAGCTAGAATAAATTCGAAATGCGCCTCCGGAGCAATCCGGGGGCGCTTTCATTTGTGCGCGCAACTTTGAAGGGGAATATTTACTCTAATCAGCGATAGAGCAGCCATGTTTATCGCGCGCTCGACTGTGACCTCACTGGCCTTGGCCGTGCTGCTTGCCGGTGCGCTGTCTGCCTGTGGAGGCAAACAGGCCGAAGGCAACGAAAGCGCGCTTGATCCGGCTATCGCTGCGGCGCTGGCTGGTCCATTGATGACCGATCCTGATCTCGTCGCGCAGAACAGTGCAGGCACGGCCTTAAGCGGCGGTGGAGTGCCGACTGCGCTGATCCCCACCGATCCGGTCTCCGCAGAGGCAAAAGCGGCGGCCAAGGCCGAGGCGATCACACTGGCGGGCGGCAAGCTGGCTTCGGCTCCTATGGCTTCGGGCAGGGACAACAGCCTGGCGGGTGAAACTGTAATGCTGACTTATCGCCGCGCCTTTGGGGACACCAATTGCGCCACCCGCGCCAGCTATACCTTCAGCTGGGCAGCGAAAATGCCTGAACCGTTCACGATCTATCCGCGCGGTCATGTGCAGGAATCGGCGGGCCTCGATGCTGCTGACTGCCGCTTGCGCGCGATCAACTTCCGCACCGGCGTCGCCGCCGTTGATGTGCTTGATTTCTATGCCACCCGCGCCCGCAAGGCTGGTTTTTCCGCCGAGCACCGCGCGACAGGCGATGCCCATGCGCTGAGCGGGAAGAAAGGCGGCGCGGGCTTTGCTGTCTATGTGAGGGCCGGTTCCGAAGGACTTACCGAGGTCGATCTCGTCACCAATGGCGGTTGAGAGAACCGGGAGCTAGAGTGGTTTGCGGTTAATCTGAAACACTTGCCCTCTCCCCTGAAGGGGGAGGGGCAGAACAATCAGAAAGTCCCTAACCGTCCCGCAACCCGACGCCGATATTGGCGCGCGGTTGTTCCATTTCGGCTGATGTCACCGGATAGGCGCAATAGTCTGCGGCATAATAGGCGGCGGCGCGGTGATTGCCCGATAGGCCGATCCCGCCGAACGGTGCCGCCGATGAAGCTCCGGTGGTGGGCCGGTTCCAGTTGACAATACCGGCGCGGATATTGGCCCAGAAACGGTTATACTCCTGCGGATTGCCGCCAACCAGCGCGGCAGAAAGCCCGAAACGGGTATTGTTCGCCTCGGCAATCGCCTGATCGAAATCATCGACCTTGATCACTTGCAGCATCGGACCGAACAGCTCGACGTCAGGGCGCTCGGCCATGGCGGTGGTATCAATGATAGCGGGCGAAAGGAACGGCAGGGCCGGATCGGATCGCACCATGTGCTTGATTACCCGGCCCCCGTGGGACAGCAGATAGACAAAGCTTTCAGTCAGGCCTTCAGCGGCGGCATTATCGATGACCGGCCCCATGAAGGGGATGGGATTATCGAATGGCGCGCCGACGATGAGCCGGTCGGCAAGACGTTTTACCTCATCGACAACCTCGTCATACATCGAAGCCTTGACGATCATCCGCCGGGCGGCGCTGCAACGCTGTCCCGAAGTGGCGAAGGCCGATTGCACGACCAGTGCCGCCGCGTCAGAGATTTTGGGCGTATCCCAGACGACAATCGGATTGTTGCCGCCCATTTCAAGCGCCAGTATCTTGTCCGGCCGGGTGGCGAGCTTGCGGTTGATGGCGATACCAGCATGGGCAGAGCCGGTGAACAAGACGCCGTCCACCCCGTCATGCGCGACCAGCGCCTGCCCTTCCTCCGGCCCGCCGATCAGCAATTGGACGATGGCGGCGGAAATGCCCGCGCGGTGGAAGCACTGGACGAGGAATTCGCCGACCGCAGGGGTTTTTTCGCTCGGCTTGAACACCACGACATTGCCCGCGATCAGCGCCGGGATAATGTGACCATTGGGCAGATGCGCGGGGAAGTTGAACGGCCCCAGCACCGCCATCACGCCATGCGGCTTGTGGCGCACAGCCATTGTTCCTTGCATGGCATTGTCGAGCTTGCGCTGCGAAGTGCGCTCGGCATAGGCACGGATCGAGATTTCGACCTTGCCGATCACAGACTCAACCTCGGTGCGCGCCTCCCAGATCGGCTTGCCGGTTTCCTTGGCGATCAGCTCGGCAAATTTATCGTTTTCCTTCCGCACTTCGTTGGCAAAGCGGCGCATCAATTCCATGCGCGTGGCCAGCGGCTGCGCTGCCCAGGCTGGCCAGGCGCGGCGTGCCCGGGCAACGACATCAGCGACATCCCCGCGCTTGCCACGCCAGAGTTCCGCGCCGGTGGCGGGCTCATAGGAAATGATTTCAGTGCTCATGGGTGGTGACGAAGTCCCTGTCTGGCCGGAATAATAGAGCGATAATCTTGCTAAACCATCAATTTGGCGGATTTCCTAATGCATCGCCAAGCTTACGGATTGCCGATATCTTGTCCGCAAGCACTTGCCAATCGTCCTTCTGATCAATCGCGGACCAGATTCGCTCCACTTCGTCGATCAGGATCGCGGGGGCTGCTGCTGCCTGCCACAGCGGATGATCGCTGTTTGCCGATGGCCGGGTGCGCGCCAGCAGTTCGCCAAGCTCGCCATCGGGCAACTGCCGCATCCCGCGATAGGCGAAGTAGAAGGCATCCGGACCCAAGCCATGCTCCCGCATGTGGCGTTCGGCGGCACCAACAAGCTGCTTGGCCTGTTTGACCGGAACTGCCTCTATCCCCAGCCGCCAGCAGAAGCGCCTGGCCATCGCCGCTTCATAAAGCGGGCCGAAGCGATCAAGCGCGGCGATCAGCGGCGGCGCATCGGCCAGACTGCGCAGTGCTATCGCCAGCTGGCCGCAGTTCCACAGGATCGCTTCGGGCTGCCGGCCAAAGGCGTAAAGCCCGCTGTGATCGAAATAGGCGGCGGTGAAAGCTGGATCCCAGCGCGGCAGCCAGCGCCACGGACCATAATCAAAACTCTCACCCGAGACGTTCATGTTATCGGTGTTGAGCACCCCATGGACAAAGCCCGCTACCATATAGCTCGCCGCCAGATCGGCCATGCGTTCAACCACCTGATGCAGCAGGATCACCGCCGGTTCGCTCCGCCCCGGCGCGTCATTGGGCGGCTGCGAGCCGCGAAAGCTGCTGAGACAATAGTTTACCAGCGCGACCATGTGGTCCTGCTCTTCCAGCATCATCAGCCGCTGGAAGCTGCCGAAGCGGATGTGGCCATGGCTGAGCCGCACCAGCACTGCCGAGCGAGTGGGGCTAGGCTCGTCACCGCGCTCCAAGGCCTCGCCGGTTTCGATCACCGACAAGGTCTTGCTGGTATTGACCCCCAGCGCCTCGAGCATTTCGGTGGCGAGAATTTCACGCACCGCGCCTTTCAGTGTCAGGCGGCCATCACCATCGCGGCTCCACGGGGTCTGGCCGGAGCCTTTGGTGCCAAGGTCAAGTAAACGCCCGGCTCCATCCCGCACTTGCGCAAACAGAAAACCGCGCCCGTCGCCCAGATCAGGGTTGTAGTGGCGGAACTGGTGACCGTGATAGCGCAGCGCCAGTGGTGAGGGCAGATTGCCGGGAAGGGCGGTGAAGCGCCCGAAATGGCTGATCCAGCCGGCATCATCCAGCTTTCCCAGTCCGACAGCACTGGCCCAGTGGTCATTGCGGAAGCGCAACAGCGTCTGCGGGAACGTTGCCGCTGCCACTTCGTCCGCCAGCCATGGGGCGAGCGGGAGGATCGCCGGGTCGGGATTATATTCAGTAACTTGCGGTTCGGCGCTCATCGGGCAATAGTGGCGAGGGTAATGGGTGCGCGCAAGGTGTCATCAGCATATTCAGGTACAGAATTCAGGGGTTGCCGTGAGCCAGTTTGAGGATCGCTTCTGGTTGAGCCGAGACGGCCTCAAGCTGCATTTCCGTGATTATCCGGGGCGTGAAGATCGTCCGCCAGTGATTTGCCTGCACGGATTGACCCGCAATGCCCGCGATTTTGATGGGCTGGCACCGCAGCTGGCTGGCGATTGGCGGGTCATTTGCCTCGATATGCGCGGGCGCGGCGACAGCGGCTATGCCAAGGATGCGGAGACATACAATCCGCTGCAATATGTCGAGGATATGGGCGAGCTGCTCGAAGCCGAAGGCATCACGCGTTTTGTGTCGATCGGCACCTCGATGGGCGGGCTGATGACCATGCTGATGGGCTTTACCATGCCCGAGCGGATCGCCGGGAGTGTGCTCAACGATATCGGACCTGATCTGGAAATGGCCGGGCTTGACCGGATCAAGGGCTATATCGGTCAGGGGCGTAATTTTGCCACCTGGATGCACGCCGCCCGCGCTCTGGAGGAATCGCAAGGCCACGCCTTCCCAGATTGGCAGGTCGATCAGTGGCTGGTCATGGCCAAGCGGGTGATGGTGCTATCGAGCAATGGCCGCATTGTCTTCGATTATGACATGAAGATCGCCGAGCCGTTTCAGACCATCGATTTCACCAATCAGCCCGATTTCTGGCCGGGCCTCAATGCCCTTGCCGCCAAGCCGATGCTGGTGCTGCGCGGCGAAATATCTGACCTGCTTTCGCCCGAAACCTTCAACACAATGGGCAAGGCGAGCAGCCAGGTCGAATGCGTTACCCTGCCGAATATCGGTCATGCGCCGACGCTGGATGAACCCGAAGCCGTGGCCGCGATTCTGCGTCTGCTCGCCAAGATTGCCTGAGACTCCATCTTGCGGCTGCTGCACATCCATTCGAACTTCAATCCCGGTGGCAAGGAATTGCGCGCTGCACAGCTGATCAATGCTTTTGGTCCGGCGGTAGAGCACGTCATTATCTCGGGTGACCCCGATGCCCTGGGCGCGTCAGAAGCGATTTCAGACAGGATCAAGGTCAGCTATCCGCGCGATTTTCCCTCGCTGCAGGGGAAGCCATGGCCGGGACGACTGAAGCTGCTGGCATCGGCGATGCAAGGGTTCGATCTGGTGCTGACCTATAACTGGGGGGCGATGGATGCGGTGCTGGCGCATACGCTGTTCGCCCGGCTGCTGGAACTGCCGCCGCTGGTCCACCACGAAGACGGCTTCAATCAGGATGAGGCGGAAAAGCTCAAACCCGCGCGCAACTGGTATCGCCGCATCGCGCTAGGGCTGGCCACTGCGCTGGTGGTGCCATCCGAAAAGCTTGAGGCGATTGCGCTGAAAGAATGGCAGCAGCCGCGCGGGCGAGTGCGGCGCATCGCCAATGGCATTCCCACCAAGGCATACGGCAGGAAGCCCAAACGCGATGTCCTGCCGCGCGTGATCAAGCATCAGGGCGAGTTCTGGCTGGGCACTCTTGCCGGATTGCGCCCGGTCAAGAACCTGCCCCGACTGGTGCGTGCATTTTCGGCGCTGCCCGAAGAATGGCATCTGGTGATTGTCGGCGAAGGCAGCGAACGCGACGCGATTCTCAGCGAGGCGATGCGGCTGGATGTGGGCTACCGTGTCCACCTGCCCGGATTTGTCGGTGATCCGGCGCGTCTGATCGGACTGTTCGATCTGTTTGCGCTGTCATCGGACAGTGAACAATTCCCGCTTTCGGTGGTCGAGGCGATGGCGGCGGGGCTGGCGGTGGTGGCAACCGATGTCGGTGATATCCGCGCGATGCTGGCCGAGGCGAATCGGGAATTCGTGGTGGCCAAGGAAAAAGAGGGCGATTTTGCCGATGCGCTTGAGCAGCTGGCCGCCGATCCGGGTCAGCGCCGCGCTATCGGCGAGGCTAACCGCGCCCGCGCCCGCGCCCACTTTGATGAGGCTCAGATGGTCGCTGCCTATCGCGAAACCTATGCAAAAGCGTTGGGCAGAGAGCGTTTTCCCTGACAATCCCCGTTATTCACCCCTGCTTCACCATCATTGCCGTTGAATTGGCAGTCCCATCCGCTAAACACGCGGCCAACTAACGAGCATCCGGAAAAGAGCTGAATTTGGCACTGCGCCCGAATAATCCGAAAAATATCCCTGCCGTTCCCGCCACGCGCGATGAAGCGCAGCAGGAAGGATTCTTGCGTGAAGTCGATGAGGCACTGCGCCAGGATCAGGCGCTGTCGCTGTTCAAACGCTATGGCAAACTGCTGGCGGCGGCCTTAGTGGCAGGGCTGCTCGCGCTGGCAGGCTATCTCTATTGGCACTCTGCGCGCGAACAAAGCCGGGCAGAGCAGAGCGAAAAGTTCGTCCTGGCACTCGACAAGCTGCAAGGGCAGGATCTCGATACCACGGCAAAATCGCTGTTGCCGCTGACAACCCAGGGCGAGGCCGGTTCGCAGGCTGCGGCGCGCATGTTGCAGGCGGGCATCGCGGTCGAACAGGGCAAGACCGCAGAGGCGGCCAAGATATTTGCCCAGATCGCGGCCAGTGCCGATGCCCCGCAACCATTTCGCGATCTGGCAAAACTGCGCGATATTTCGCTGCGTTTTGATGCCATGCCTGCCGATCAGGTGGTCGCCGCCTTGAAAGACCTGGCAGTGCCGGGCAATCCGTGGTTCGGCAGCGCCGGTGAGCTTGTCGCGCTGGCCTATATGAAGCAGGGCAAGGATAATCTCGCCGGCCCGCTTTTTGCCGCGATTTCGCGCGACAAGACAGTGCCCGATTCGATCCGCCAGCGCAGCCGCCAGATGGCCGGGCTGCTGGGCGTTGATGCGGTTGATAATGTTAACGAGGCGGCGGCTGATACAGCCCCTGCTGGCGGGCCTGATGGCCTCTAAGCCTGAAGCCCAAGCAAAGAAGAAAGTGCAAGCATGACAGCAGCCACTCCAATCCGTCGCCCCATCAGCAAATGGGCCGTTCCAGCTGTGCTGGCCTTGTCCATCGCACTGTCGGGCTGCGGGGTGTTCAACAAGAAGGGCCCGACCACCCCGACGGTGGGCAACCGGGTGCCGGTACTTTCGCGCATCGAATCAGGAGCCAAGGTTGATCCAGGCCTTGCCAGCGTGACGGTGGTCGTGCCGCCAGCGGAAGTGAATGCCGATTGGCCGCAGGCGGGTAATCTGCCAAGCAAATCATATGGCAATCTGGCGCTTGCTGAGGCGCCCGCGCGGCTGTGGTCACAGGGCATCGCCGGTAACACCAAGCGTCAGCGCATGGCGGCATCGCCGGTGATCGGCGGCGGCCAGCTGTTCGCCATGGATACCAATGGCATTGTCCACGCCTATGATGCCGCCACGGGCTCACCGCGCTGGACGCAAAGCTTCAAGATCAGCGGTGATGGCGAAGGTGCCGTGTTCGGCGGCGGCGCGAGCTATGATGGCGGCAAGGTCTATATCACTACCGGAGTTGGCGAAGTCGCGGCGCTTGATGCGGCCACCGGCAAACAGCTGTGGAAGGC
>JANOYZ010000228.1:0-3603 GCA_031429135.1 Novosphingobium sp.
TATATGCTCCAGCCCAACACGGCCGCGGCGATCACGCTGTTCGGCAGCTATCGCGGCACCGATCGTCACGCCGGGCTGCGCTGGGTCTGGCCGTGGATGGGCAAGGCCAAGATCTCGGCCCGCGCCAACAACCTGATTTCAGACAAGATCAAGGTCAACGATCTGCGCGGCAATCCGATCGAGATGGCTGCGCAAGTGGTGTGGCGTGTGGTCGATACGGCGCAGGCGCTTTATGACGTCGATGATTACCGGGCCTTCGTCATGGTCCAGATCGAAGCGGCGGTGCGGACCATCGGCTCGCGCTATCCCTATGATGATTTTGCCCATGCCGAAATCACTCTGCGCGGCAATCACGACCAGGTCGGCGCAGAGCTGCGCACCGAACTGATCGAACGGCTGCAACTGGCGGGCATCACCGTCGATGAATGTGGCTTTACCCACCTTGCCTATGCGCAGGAAATCGCCGGAGCCATGCTGCGCCGTCAGCAGGCAGAAGCCGTGGTCGCGGCGCGCAAAACGCTGGTCGAAGGCGCTGTCGGCATGGTTGAAATGGCGCTGGCGATGCTGTCGGAAAAGGGCGTCGTCAATCTCGATGACGAGCGCAAGGCGGCGATGGTCTCCAACCTGATGGTCGTGCTGTGCGGCGAGCGTGATACCCAGCCCGTCGTCAACACCGGCTCGCTGTACCAGTAAAGGCAGTGGCAGCTCCGGCGCGCAAATCCTTTCCTCTGCGGCTCGATCCGGCGCTGTTTGCAGCACTGGAACGGGCGGCAGCGGGGGATCTGCGCTCGGTGAACGGTGAAATGGAATATCTTCTGCGCGAGGCACTGGCCCGGCGCGGGATCAAGATCGCTGCGGCTGCTCCGGTCCGCCGGGGCCGCCCACCAAAAGGATAATAATCATGTTACACGCTTTCTTGCGTCCAGGCGCATGGTTCGCGGCGAAGCGCTATGGTTATGGTGCTGGTTTCCCGATTGCCTGGCAGGGCTGGGTGCTGCTGACGTCATTCATCACTTTGCTGGCCGGGGCCGGCTTCATGGCAGACAGCGCAAAAGGCGATATCCGGATTATGGCCGCCGTCCTGATCCTCGTCGCAACCGGCATTTTTCTGATCATCGCCCACCGCCGCACCGAAGGCGGCTGGCGTTGGCGCTGGGGCAATGATGGCGGTTAAGCCGTTTACCCGATGTTGACCCGTACCGGCTAAAACGCCGGGCATGACAAACCACTCGCGCCTCCTTCTCGTCGCAGCCGCTGCGCTCACCGCCAGTCTGGTTGCCGTTCCGCTTCTCGCCCAAACTGCCGCGCCCTACGTCGTGGTTGAAACCGGCAAGGGCTACGCGCGATTGCAACAAGCGGTTGACGCGATTGGTGGCGGCACCGGAACGATCCGTATCGCCTCTGGCCGGTATGCTGATTGCGCGGTGCAGGAAGCGGGCGACGTGACCTTTACCGCCGCCGTCGCCGGTCAATCGGTGCTGGAGGGCGAGGCCTGCGAAGACAAGGCGGCGCTGGTGTTGCGCGGCCGCTCCACCCATGTCGAAGGCATGGTCTTTGCCGGACAGCGATCAGGCGCGGGCAACGGGGCTGGCATTCGCGCCGAAAGCGGCAACATTTCGGTCTCGCAGAGCTGGTTTCGCGATAGCCAGCAGGGCATCCTGTCCGCCGATGATCCCAATGGAACAATCACCGTCGACAAGAGCACCTTCACGCGCCTTGGCACCTGTGAATTCAGCGCGGGTTGCGCCCATTCGATCTACGTCGGCGGCTTCGGCGCGCTGACCGTCACGCGCAGCCGCTTCGAGATCGGACGCGGCGGCCATTACCTGAAAAGCCGCGCCGCGCGCGTTGCGGTGCTGGCATCCAGCTTTGACGATTCAGCCGGCAAGTGGACCAACTACATGATTGATCTGCCCGCCGGAGCAAAAGGCCGGATTGCCGGCAACTGGTTCGTTCAGGGCCAGCACAAGGAAAACTACTCGGCCTTCATCGCGGTCGGGGCCGAGGCTCACACCAACAGTTCGGCGGGTCTGGTCATCGAAGGCAACGACGCGCGCCTCGTTCCCGGCCTCAAGCGTGACACCGTCTGGGTGGCAGACTGGTCAGGCGATACGCTGGCGATAGGTCAGAACGTACTGGGCGAGGGATTGAAGATGTTTGAGCGGCGGTAAACGCTGGCGCCGGTGGTTATGGGTCTGTGACCTAGAGCAGATGCCCTGAGCGATCCCGCTTGGTATCGAGATAGCGCGCATTATGCGGGTTTGCCGGAAGCTGGTGCGGCACGCGCTCGGATATCGTCACACCCTCCGCCTCAAGCGCGGATACTTTAGCAGGATTGTTGGTCATCAAACGCACCATATGGACACCCAGCAGGTTCAGCATCCGCGCTGCCACCGGGAAATCGCGCGCTTCGCTGGGCAGGCCGAGCCGGTTGTTGGCGTCGACCGTGTCAAAGCCCTGATCCTGCAATTCATAAGCGCGCAGCTTGTTGATCAGGCCGATGCCGCGGCCTTCCTGTCGCAGATAGAGCAACACGCCCCATCCGCCTGCCTTGGCCTCCTCCGCCATGGCATGCAGCGCGGCGTCAAGCTGCGGGCCGCAATCGCATCTGAGGCTGCCGAGAATATCGCCGGTCAGACATTCCGAATGGAGCCGAACCAGCGGCGCGCGATCACCAGTTTGTGCGCCGATCACCAGCGCGACATGCTCACGCAGATCATCGGCAGAGCGGAAAGCCACGATCTCCGCCTCTTCGCTCGCTGAAACCGGCAGTCGCGCGCGGGCGGCAATGGCGAGGTGGCGGGTGTCTTTCCATTCGGCCAGATCACCGCTGGAGACCGCCTGTGCCTCGTTGCAGGAAGTGGGATCAATCAGGAAGGCAGGCAGAATACCTGCCAGCCGCGCCAGTTCCATCGCAGTCAACGCGGCCGCTGAGTGATCGAGCGGTTCGGCCAGAAACGGCCCCTTGAACGGATTGGCCAGATCGAGCGCGGGATCGGCGATGATCCGCGCCGCGCCAATGGTGAACGGCTCGCCCGCGCGGATCAGTGCGGGTGCCTGCGGTTCGGCTGCCGCTCGCTGGTTGGCAAGTTTTAGCGTGACCGCGCGCGCCGATGAAATCAGCAGGCGCGGGGCGGTTGCTCCCGGGGCAAAGCCGGTTTCTGCCGGCAACAGCCGCAACACGCCATCGACTTCTATCGGCCAGCCGTGCCGCAGCGCATCGAGCGCCAGCGCAACGCGCCGCGTCGCCCTCAAAGATCAAACTCCGTGATCAGCGGCACGTGATCGGATGGCTGTTCCCAGCGGCGGATTTCCTCGATCAAGCGGTGGCTGGCGGACTGTCTGGCCAGATCAGGTGACGCCCACATGTGGTCAAGCCGCCGCCCCCGGTCTTTCTCCTGCCAGAAGGTGCGGTAGGACCACCAGGACCAGTTGCGCTCGGGCGCCGGAATATGCTTGCGGCCAAGGTCCACCCAGCCATGCGCATCGGCAAAGCGGGCGAGGGTCTCCACCTCAAGCGGGGTGTGGCTGACAACCTTGAGCAACGATTTGTGGTTCCACACATCGCTTTCAAGCGGAGCAATGTTGAAATCGCCAACGATC
>JANOYZ010000229.1:0-4271 GCA_031429135.1 Novosphingobium sp.
CCCAAGCTGTCGTTTCTGTCGATCGGCACCAATGATCTGACACAGTTCCTGTTCGCGGCTGATCGCGCCAATCCCAAGCTTGCCGAACGCTATGACTGGGTCAGCCCATCGATCCTGCGGTTCATCGCCCGGGTGGTCAGCAACCTTGATGGGCACAATGTCGATATCGCCGTCTGCGGGGAGATGGGCGGGCGCCGGCTGGAGGCGCTGGCACTGATCGGGCTTGGCATCAGGCGGCTGTCGATCACCCCGGCCTCGATCGGTCCGGTCAAGCAATTGATCCGCCAGATCGACGCGGGCGAGCTCACCAAGGCCATGCAGGGCTGGCTCGCTGCGCCCCCGCCTGACATGCGCGCCGCGCTGACCGGATGGGCCACTGAACGCGGTATTGACTGCGATTGATCGTGGTTCCCGTGCGGATCGCCGCTAAGCACCGGTATGACGTGTAAAATCCGCAGGGTTTTGCTTGACTTTGCGCCCCGCGCAGCCTTGTTTGCCGCTCGGTCAAGGTCGCACTCTTACATATTGCCGGAGCCTGATGTCTGAACGGGATGACGAACAGCCGCAGCTGCCGCTTGTAGGTGCCGGGCCTCGCTTGAAAGCCGCGCGTGAAGCAGCGGAGCTTTCGCGCGCGGATATTGCTGCCAAGACGCGGATTTCCGAAAGGCTGATCGTGCTGATGGAGGCTGGCGAATTCGCCAAGCTGCCTTCGCGCACTTATGCCACCGGCTTCACCCGCACTTATGCCCGCATTGTCGGGCTTGACGCCGAAGAGCTGGTTGATGCGGTGAGGCGCGAACTCGGCATGACACGGCCACTGGAAGTCAACGCTGCGCCTTCGTATGAGCCGGGTGATCCGGCGCGGGTGCCAAGCGCCCGTTTTGCCTGGCTGCTCGCGCTGTTCGCGTTGGGGATTCTGGTCGCGGGGCTGTTTTTCTGGCGGAACTATTATGCCCCGGCCTGGACCCTGCCCTCGATCCTGCCGACTGAATCGCCAGCTGACGAGCCGACCGTGACCACCGATTTATTCGCCCCGACATTCGCCCCGACGCTTGACCCTGCGGCCACCTTCTCTCCTACGCAGGCCAGCGATGCCGGGTTGAACGCAGGGACTGCTGCACGCCCCGCCGCGCGCAATCGGCGCAGCGATCCGCCGCGCGGAACATCAACCGCCTCGCCCGGTACGTTCTCGGTGCCCGCGCCTGCACTCCCGGACCCGGCGGCTTCCACCGTTTCGAACTAACTCAGTCTCGACACATAGCCGGGTCAGCGGCTAGAAATATCCGTGAAATAGACCTGTTGGACAGGAATGCATGGGAATTGTGAGGATGAAACTACTCTGGAAGCGACCGGTGCTCGGACTCATGGCTATCGCGCTGATGACCAGCGCCGCCCCCGTCATGGCCCAAAAGGCAAGCACTACCGCTGCTGATGCCGAAATGCGGCTGCGCAAGCTGGAGGCTGAAATCAGGGCGATCCAGCGTCAGGTTTTCCCCGGCGGGGATGGCAAATACTTCCCGCCCGAGATTCAGAAGAACGGCTCCACCGGCGCGGCGACAACTGCCACCGGCACCCCGGCGACAACCCCGGTGACCGACCTGCTCACCCGCATGGAAGGTGTCGAAACGCAGCTTTCGCGGCTGACCTCGCAGAATGAGGAAAGCGCCAACCGTATCGCCCAGCTTGAAGCTAAGGTGGCGGCGCTCACGCCTGCTCCGGCACCGGTACCCGTTGCCGCGACACTCACACCAGTTCCTGTGCCGACGCCGGTAATTGCCACGCCGACCGCCGTTGCCCCCAAACCGGTGGTGTCAGCCCCTCCGACGCCTGGACCAAGCAAGCCGGTCGCGCCATCGGTGGCGCGCCTAACGGCGGTGAAAGCGATCGAAAAACCCAAGAGTGATGATGCCGGCGAAGATGAATATGCCTATGGCTACCGCCTCTGGGAAGCGAAGTTCCTGCCCGAGGCGGAGCAGCAGTTACAGCTCACTATCGATAAATACCCGCGCCATCAACGCCTCAGCTTCGCGCGCAATCTGCTCGGCCGCGCCTTTCTTGATGATGGCAAGCCGCGTGAAGCGGCGCAGTGGTTTCTCAAGAATTATCAGGTTGATAGAAAGGGCGCCCGCGCGCCTGACAGTCTGCTGTTCCTCGCTGAATCGATGCGGCAGATCAAGGATACCAACCGCGCCTGTATCGCGCTTGGTGAATTCGCCGATGGCTACAAGGCTGAGGCCGCCGGGCGGCTCAAGAGCCAGTATGAAGCCACGCGCGGCGGGCTGAAGTGCAATTGACCAGACGCCCGATCCCGCGCTGATTTCCCGCTTTGCAGCCTCACTGGCCGAGGTCTGGAAAGGGGATGGCAAACTGGGTCTTGCCGTATCGGGCGGACCAGACAGTCTGGCGCTGCTGCTGCTGGCACACACGGCTTTGCCCGGACGGGTGGAGGCAGCCACCGTTGATCATGGCTTGCGGACGGGGAGCGCCGATGAAGCTGCAATGGTCGGGCAAGTCTGCGCCGCGCTCGGCATCAGCCATGCCGTTTTGCGCGTCAAAGTGGGCGAGGGCAATATCCAGTCCGAGGCGCGGGCAGCGCGTTATGCGGTGCTGAGTGAATGGCTGGAGGCCCAGGGTCTTGCTGCCCTCACCACTGCGCATCATGCCGATGATCAGGCCGAAACGCTGATCATGCGGCTTAACCGCGGTAGCGGCGTGGCCGGGCTCGCCGGGGTTCGCGCCTATGGCCGGGTGCCGGGCGGCAAGCTGCCCTTGCTGCGCCCCCTCCTCGGCTGGCGGCGGGAGGAACTGGGCGCAGTGGTGGCGAATGCTGGACTGGCAGCTGTCACCGATCCCTCCAACAGTGATCCGCGCTTTGATCGCGCCCGGTTGCGCAGTGCCATGGCCGGGGCAGATTGGCTGGATATCCCGGCACTCGCCCACAGCGCGGCGCACCTCGCCGATGCTGATGCGGCGCTGGGCTGGGCGGCGGCGCGCGAATGGCTGGAAAATGTCACCAAGCTGCCGATGGGGCTGGCTTACCGTCCGCAGGCTCCGCGCGCGATTGCCCTCATGGTGATTGCCAGGATTGTTACTGAACTGGGTGATGAAGCGCCGCGCGGGAGCGCAACCGCGCGTCTTTTTGAAACACTGCTGGCAGGTCAGACGGCCTCGATCGGATCACTGGTAGCGCGCAGCGGGCCTGATGGCTGGAGCTTCACCAAGGCGCCAGTGCGGCGCAACTAAGCGGGCTTCAGCCCCCAACCAGTGCATCCCCCACGCCGACCATTTTCCCGCGGGTGATATAAACTTTGTCGCCGACAGTTGCGATGGCAAACAGCTTTTGCGCAAAGGGCTTTGGCACACCGACGCAGCCGTGACTGGCATAGCCGTTTTCCACCTTGGTGCCGTGGATAGAGATGCCATCCTCAGTCAGCCGCATGGTGAACGGCATCGGCGCACGATCATAAATGCTCGAATAGTGATCGGCCTTTTTCCAGGTGATCGGGAACACGCCCAGCGGCGTCGGCTTCTCGGTTGTGCCAAGCAGCACGGCTGTTGCGGCAATCTCATAGCCATTGCGGAAAACCGAAAGCACCCGAGCTTCAAGATCGACGGTGATTACCAGCGGGCCTTGCGGCACCCCTGCCTCGTCCCAGTGCCATTTGCCATATTTGATCGGGCCTTGAATGGGCAGGATGCGCTTGATGACAAAGTGATCTTCGACCTTTACGGGTTCCTTTGCGGGCTGCGCAGCGGGTAAGCTGGCCGCACCGGAAGCCTGCTCAATCTTTGCCGGACCCGCCATATCATCGCTCGTCACCAGCGCGGCACCAACAAGCAATATTCCGCCCAGCGCGGCGACGAAACCTGCCCAAGCCTTGATCCCCACCTGCATTACGCGCCCCATCATGCCATTTGCGCGGGGATTTCGCCGATTAGCGGCCGTTTGGCCAGTCCCGCAATGCCTCCGTCTCTATACGGGACCGCTGCTGGCGATTTGGTTAAGCCGGCAAGAGAACGAGGTTTTCGACTGATGCAGACGCAAAATCATCAAACAGTGCGCCGTATGCCGCAGACCCCGTTGCCCACTTGCCATCACCTGCCGCCGCTGGCAAGGCGCGGCACCTTCAAATCAGGGTGTTTTTCTCTTGCCGCGCTTTCAGCTTCTGGTCGGATCAGCCTCATTCTGGGGGGCAGCGCGCAGTGATATCGCGGCGGCACGAACCCGTGTGATGGTTCAGGCGATGACGTTTGAAGGCGATGCGGCAGGG
>JANOYZ010000230.1:0-3738 GCA_031429135.1 Novosphingobium sp.
ATGATCACTTCGTGGAGGTCATGGCTGCACCCAGACTGGAAGACTATGCCATGGTGGCACCTGCTGCCGACTAGAGTGGGTGCCGGTTTTCGCAATAAATCGTGCGAAAACAAAGACTCTTATAGCATGATGCGATTCAGATTAAGCGCATCGCGCCCTAGTCACAGACGCATAACCAACGGGAAGATTGCGTATCTATCAATCGTAATGACTTTATGCCGGATCAAACTCCACGAACAACTTGTCGATTCCGCGGATGATGAAGCTCGGTTCATAATCGATCCGCCGCGCTTCGGCAGGGCCGTGATGCGCGTGTGACAGCGTGATCGAACGCGTCTGTTCGAGGAAGCAATCGAGCAGCACTGCCACTTCCACCCTGGCCAATGGCGCGCCCACACAGGTATGCGCGCCGCGTCCGAAGCCAAGGTGTTCCTTGATCCGGGGCCGGCCGATGCGAAACTCCGCCGGATCATCCCAGCGCAGAGGATCACGATTGGCGGCGGGCACGGCAATGACTACGCGCTGACCAGCGGGAATTTCCATATCGCCAATCTTCGTGCGCCGCTTTGACAGACGGAAGGTCGCCTTGGTCGAGCCTTCAAGCCGCATAGCCTCCTCGATGAAGCCGGGAATCAGCGAGCGGTCCTCACGCAGCTGCTGCTGCAAGTCCTGCCGCTCGCACAGGAAACGCATGGCATTGCCGATCAGCTTGGCCGAGGTGTCCTGCCCGGCAGCAAACAGGAACATCGCCGATTTCACCGCCTCGACAAGATCGGGCGTGGTGCCATCGGGATATTTTCCCAAGGCCAGCTCGGTCATCACATCATCGCGCGGATTGGCGCGGCGATCGGATAGGTACTGAAAGAAAAACCCGGCCATGAACATCAGCGCCTGGCTGCCTTGCGGCGCGCCCTGCTCGGCATCAGTGACATCCATATTACCTGGCGGTGGACCGGCATCGATCACATCACGAAACTTCTGCCGGTCCTCGTCGGGCACACCGAGCAGGTCCGCGACGACCAGGGTGACATAAGGCGTCGCTACTTTGTTGATCAGCTCGCAGCTGCCTTGCGCAACCATTTCGCGCACCATGGCATCGGCAAAGTGCCGCATGAACGCTTCGTTGGCCTTGAGCCGTGATGGCGTGAACAGCGGGTTGAGCAGCGACCGCGCCGCCGTGTGGCGATCTCCGTCATAGGTCACCAGCAGTTCGAGCGTCGGGTTCGCCGCCTTCGCATTGGCAATCTGTTCGGAAATGTCGTCCCCCACTGGCACGAAGGTCAGCGGCGTCAGCGGTTCGGGATTGATGATCGACGAGAAATCCGCCGTATTCAGCAGAACCGCTGCACTCTCCTTGAACCCGGTGACGATCACCACATCGCGCCCAGGCATGCGAAACACCGGACCAGCTGCGCGGATCGCCTCGAAATAGGCATAGGGATCGAGCAGCACGTCATGATCGGTGAAGTAATCTTTTTCGGCAAGGTTCATGGCGCGGGTCTCCTCAGACCGGATCGAATTCGAGGTGCAGACTGCTGAGCGCATGGAGCACATAGGTTGGTGCATAGTCAAAGTGGCGGTTGCTTTCGGGGCCGTGGTGCGCTTCTGACAAGCGGATATTGCCCATCCGTGCCAGCAGGCGTTCGATCGAAACCGCCACCTCCCGCCGCGCCAGCGGGGCACCGATACAGGTGTGTGCGCCGCGCCCAAAGGCGACGTGCTCCCTGATCTTGGGCCGATCAAGCCTGAACGCGCCCGGGTTTTCAAACCGGCGCGGATCGCGGTTGGCGGCGAGCGGCGAGAGCAGCATCACCGTCCCCGCCTTGATCTCGACCCCGCCCAGCGTGGTGCTCTTCTGGCAGATGCGTCCGCCGCTTTTTACTGCGCCATCCAGCCGCAAACACTCGTCGATGAAATCGGGAATACGCGCAGGATCATCGCGCAGCAGCTGCTGCACATCTGGCATGGTGGCGATCACTTTCATGCAGGCGCAGACCAGCCGGTTGGTGGTGTCCTGCCCGGCACCGAACAGGAAAGCGGACAGCCCGGTGATGTCGACCAGCGTCGGCTTGCCGCCATCGGGGAAGCGCGCGGTGGCCAGTTCGGCCAGGATATCCTGCTTGGCACCCAGCAGCCGCGCCAGTGGCTTGACCAGCGGATGGGCGGCAATGCGCCGCTTGATGATCAGCTTGAACAGATCCTTGCCAAGTTCAACCAGCGGGTTTTTCATCATCTCCTCGGGCGTCGCGTCCATCCGCACCGGCACCGAATCCTCAAGCAGGGTGCGGAACCGGCCTCGCACATCATCGGGCAGGCCAAGCAGATCGGAGATCACCAGCGTGGCGTAAGGCCCGCCATATTGCCGCGCCAATTCCACGGTGCCATCGCGGGCGAAATCATTGATCAGCGCATCGGCAGTCTCATGGAGTTTCGGCTCGAGCGCGCGCAGACGGCTGGGGGTGAACAGCCGGGCGAGGATCGAGCGCAGATCGGCATGCCGCTTGCCGCTTTGCGAGACGATCTGACTGGAGAATGGAATATTCTCCCGCGCTGCCTCAAGCTCGGCGGAAATATCGTTACCCTCCACCGCGAAGGGCAGCTCAACCATCGCGCCGACCACCGAATTGATCGTGCTGAAGTGCTCGGTATCAAGGCTGAGCTGGATCATCTCTTCATAGCCCGTCACCGCCATGACATTGCGGTATGGCATAGGTGTCACCCGGCCACGCGCCCGCAGGAAATCGAAATAGGCATGCGGATCATCGACCAGCCGCGTGTCGGAATAGAAATCGACCTTTGCGTAATCGAGCATCGCCGACTCCTCCAATTGGCATCACTGTTTTTATGATATAGTGTGTATCATAAACTGGGGCTGGCCGCTGTCAAGCGCGCGGGCTGTGCGCAGCGCCGTGCTGTGCTAAGCTTGCCCCGTGAACACTGCCGCACCCGTCCTGCCTGCATTACTCGGCCTGCTCGATCTGCTGGGCATCGCGGTTTTTGCGCTGACCGGGGCGCTGCTTGCCGCACGGCTGGGGCAGACCTTTGTCACCATGGCCTTCTTTGCCCTGGTAACCGGCGTTGGCGGCGGATCGGTGCGCGATCTGCTGATCGGTGCGCCGGTGTTCTGGATTCACGATCCGCTGGTCGCTCCGGTCTGCCTGGGGGTGGCGCTGATGGCATGGCTGACGCCGCGCGTCTGGTGGGAGAACGAGTTTCTGGAATGGGCTGATGCAGCGGGTCTGGCGGCCTATGCCGTGCTCGGCACCGCCAAGGCTCTGGCCTATGGCGTTCCAATGGTTCCGGCCATGCTGATGGGGGTGATCACCGGTTGCGCCGGCGGTATTATCCGCGATGTGCTGGCGGGCAGGCCATCGATCCTGATGCGGCCGGAGATTTATGTCACCGCTGCCGCGCTGTCATCGACTCTGACCGCCGGATCGGCCTGGCTGGGCCTGCCGAACGCGCTGGGCTGGCCACTGGCCATGGCGGCAGGCTTTGGCTTGCGCGGTGCCGCTATGCGCATGAAGCTGGCGCTACCTGCCTATCGGGGAACGGCCTAATTACGAAAAGGGGCACCGCCGTTGACATTGAGCCCGCGAATGCGGCTATTGAAATCGCTGATTTCTAGCGGAATCGTGCGGGCGAAAAGGCCGCTGGATCGATGGAACCCAGCTCGCCACCACACAGCAATCCAGCCGCCAGAGCCGCCGCAGCAGGTGCGGTCTGGATGCCGAAGCC
>JANOYZ010000231.1:0-2033 GCA_031429135.1 Novosphingobium sp.
ATGCCCGAGCGCACGAGGAACGTGCCGATCATCGACATCGAGAAAGCGACTACGGCCAGCATGACGGTCCAGGCGCGCAACGCATTGCGCGTGGCCAGCACGCTAGACGAATGGAGCAGCGCGGTCGCCGCCAGCCACGGCATCAGGCTGGCATTTTCGACCGGGTCCCAGAACCACCAGCCGCCCCAACCAAGCTCGTAATAGGCCCAGTAGGAACCGGCAGTGATGCCCAGCGTCAGGAAAATCCATGCGCCCAAAACCCACGGCCGCATCGCGCGGGCAAAGGCGGGGGACACTTGCCTGGTGATCAGCGCGCCAATGGCAAAGCTGAAGGCGATCGAAAGCCCGACATAACCGACATACAGCGTCGGCGGGTGAAAGGCGAGGCCGGGATCTTGCAGCAGCGGATTGAGCCCCTGCCCTTCGGCTGCCGGTTCCACAAGCCGGGTAAACGGGTTGGACGCGAGCAGCAGGAAGACATAAAACCCAATACTGACAAAGGCTTGTCCTGCCAGCGTTGCCACCATGGTCGGTTCCGGCAACCGCCGTTCCACCGCCGCGACAACGCCGCCTGCCAGCCCCATGATCGCAACCCACAGCAGCATCGAGCCTTCGTGATTTCCCCAGGCTCCGGCGATCTTGTAGAGCAGCGGCTTGGCGGAATGCGAGTTATCCGCCACCAGCTTCACCGACAGATCGGTGTTGATAAACACGACTATCAATGCGGCAAAAGCGGCAAGCGCCAGCACTCCCTGCACGATGGCAACAGGGCGCACAACGGCACCAAGCGTCTCACCGCGGCCACTGAGCGAGATCGATCCGGCGATCAGCTGCAACACCGCGAAGGCTGCGGCCAGCCAGAGCGCGGCCAGACCGAATTCGGCGATCACTTGACCTCTTCCACGGTCTTGCGCGCCTGATCCGCAGTCATGTCTTTCATCTCGCGAGGCACGTATTTTTCGTCATGCTTGGCCAGCAGATTATCCGCCACAAAAGTGCCGTCGCGGCTGAGCTTGCCTTCAGCGACAACACCAGAGCCCTCCTTGAACAGATCGGGCACGATGTTGCGGTAGATCACCGGCACCCGCGCCTTGCCATCGCCGACGACGAACTGGATGGTCACGCCGTCCGGCGCGGTCTTGAGGCTGCCTTGTTCAACCATCCCGCCCAGCCGCACGGCGCGGCCGGGTTCGGGCGGGTTGGCGGCAATATCAGCCGGGACGTAGAAATAGGAGGCATTGCCGCGCAACCCCCAGATCGCCAGCAGCACGGCGGCAATCAGGGCCGTCATCGCGATCAGGACGAGGATCAGCCGCTGGTGCTTCGCTTTCACGTGTCGCGGCTCCGCTCACGACGCTGTTCAGCGCGGCGCATGGTGATCCAGCTCCACGCGACCAGTGCCAGAGTCGCGGCAATGCCCAAGGTATAGGCGGCGATGACATAGTCCCAATGGTTTAACCCGGCGCGCATCAATCCTCCGCAAATGCTTTGCGCCGAAGCCGCGCCTCGGCCTGGGCATCGGCAAGGATCGCGCGCATCCGCGCCAGAACGACGCCGCCAAAGATCAGCGAGAAACCGAATGTCGAGGCCAGCAGTGGATAGAGGTATTCCGCTGCCATTGCCGATTTGCCCATCGACAGGCTGGGCGGCTGGTGGATCGAGTACCACCAGATCACCGAGTAATGGATCACCGGAATGTTCACCGCGCCGACCAGCCCGAAGATCGCCGGGATCCGGGCATTGCCGCCCTGTCCGTCCTGTTCGGAGGCCGATGCCAGCGCCATATAGGCAAAATAGAGGAACAGCAGCACCAGCATCGAGGTCAGCCGCCCGTCCCACACCCACCAGGTGTTCCACGCCGGACGCCCCCACAGCGAACCGGTGGCGAGGCAAACCGCCGTGAACACGACTCCGGGCGCGGCAGCGGCGCGCGCGGCAATTCCTGCCAGCGGATGGCGCCAGACCAGTTCAGCCATGCTCGCTCCGGCAATCGCCATCCACCCGGCCATGCCCAGCCATGCTGTGGGCACATG
>JANOYZ010000232.1:0-12253 GCA_031429135.1 Novosphingobium sp.
CCGGCAGGATCCACGAGCAGGCGGCCTCCAGCACCATCCCCATCGAAGTGCTGCAACGCGCTTTCCAGAACATCTATGACACCATGGACAACATCGACACCTTCAAGGCGAAGGCACTCGCTTCGATGAAGCAGACGGTGACGACACTGACTTCGGAGGTCGAGAAGTCGAAGGGTTACATCGCCCGGGCTGAAGGGGCAGCACAGGCCAAACATGCCAGCGATGCGCCCAGTTTGCTGAGCCTGGAGGGGTAATTGGGAAGGGTAATGGCGAACAGTCCCGCTCACGATAGTGATCGCACGCTTTTACAGGCTCGCCAGTCGCTCAATGACCAGCGCGCCGGTGGGCGGCGTGTGGGATCAATCGGGCGGCAATCCGCAGCTCTCAAACGCGGCCATGTTCTGCGCAAACTGGGCCGGATTGGCCTTGTTATTGCGGGAATCTGGGTGGCTGCGAGCATAGCCGGCCTGATCATCGGCGGCATCGGCTGGACCGGGATCATCCTCACCGTGATGGCAACGGCCATCGCCTTCGTGGTACTTGCGCGCTATCCGAAAATGGAAGCCCCGACCAAGGCCTCACTCAAAGGCGGCGATGTGAAGTCGCTCGTCGGCCGCACCGAAATGTGGCTCGAAACACAGCGACGCGCCCTGCCGCCGCCAGCGGTGAAGCTGGTCGATCACATCGGGCTACAGCTTGATGCGCTGGGGATGCAATTGAACGATGTCGATCCGGTCCACCCCGCGCTCGGCGATGTGCGCAAGCTGGTGGGCGAGCATCTGCCCGGTGTGATCGATGGCTTCCGCAAGATCCCCGAGCATCTGCGCTATGAAGACCGCGCCGGGACCAATCCCAACAAGCAGTTCATGGAATCGCTGGGGCTGATCAGCACCGAGATCGATAGTGTCACCCGCCAGCTGGCCAGCGGCGCGATCGATGATCTGGCGATCAAGACGCGCTATCTCGATTACAAATATGGCTCGGCGATGGACGGGGACGAGAAGCCCTAAAGCTCGCGCTCCAGTTCCAGATAGTCACGCGGGATGCGCAGGGCCGCCGCAGCGATCCGGGTTTCGCGCAAGAACAACACCAGCGCCCACATCAGCAGGCTGATGGCGATCAGGAAGGTGACGGCTGCGACTCTTTGCAGATTGAGGCTGACCAGTTCTTCGAGAAACAGCACCGCCACGGTCATGCCAACTGCCAGACCGCTGAGCACCAGCAGAAGAATTGCCTGAGTAATCAGCGCGATACGGCGATCAAGACTGCGAATTTCCAGCACCACCATATCATGCTCCGGCCCGCTGGTGGCGACGTGTTGCTCCTGCAAGTGCCGCGAACGATCAACGATGCGGCCAAGCCGGATCGACAGCAGATTGAGGATATTGCTGATCGCCACCAGCACGAAAACCGGGGCGAGGGCGAGCTGGATGGTCTGGGCGATCATGGTGCTTGCTTCCGTGGTCAGGTTGGCGCGCGGCCTTCGACATGCTCAGGCTGAGCGGAGTTTGGGAAATGTGGCAATAGATAAAGACCCGCTCATGCTGAGCCTGTCGAAGCACACACGCAACGCTTGCCTCAGACGCTCCGATTTCCTGGCGCACCCATAGCATCCGTTCATTCGCAGCCCACCCTATCGGCGGAGCCAGCCAGTGATGGCATAGCGCGGAACGGCGGCGAAGGGAGCAACGTAGGATACGCTGTGCATCTGCGGCACACGAAACAGGTGGATGGTGTTGAAGCCGGGCTTGAGCGCGAGGGGAATGTCACCTCCGGCATTGTGGAATTGCAGCAATCCGCCCCAATCTGCCCGCCAGTTTTGGGTCAGGTTGATGACATAGGCCGCAATTCGGCCTTCGCCATCGATGCCATCGTCATGGCTGGTCAGAAAGTGTCCTGGCAGATACCGCGTGGCCTGCCCATCGACGACGCGGATATTGCTCGCACCGGTGATCGCCCGGAATGTATCGAGCGCGGCCGGGTGGTTGAGTGCGTCGATCACCCGGTCCAGCAACAGCCCCCGCGTTTTTCGCTCACCGGCGTCGTCAGAAACGATCAGCGAATCGAACAGGAACTGAAAGCCATCGCGCGCCGCCTTGTGGACGTCGGTGAGCAGCTCTGTGTCCTTGCCGGCATCCATCGCTGCGATCAATTCCGGCCCCATATCCCAGGCCTTTTCACCCTGGCTGACCGTCCGCGACCATTCCATTTGCCTATCGAGATGGTGATGAAGCGCCTCGGCCACTGGGGTGGCAAAAACATCGGTTATCCGGATAATGCCGCTGCGGGCAAAGCTGTTTGCGGCGTCTGCTTTCCGCGTATCGGAAAGCAGAATGCGCAGGTCAGCGTCTTGAAACGTCATCTACTGCCCCCGTCACCCGCGCCCGCTTGTCAGCAGTAACGCGACCACCCCTGGATCTGCCAGCGTCGATATGTCACCAAGGTTCGCAGTATCCCCCTCGGCGATCTTGCGCAGAATCCGTCGCATGATCTTGCCGCTGCGGGTCTTGGGCAGGCCGGGGGCGAAGTGGATGACGTCTGGCGTCGCTATCGGGCCGATTTCCTTGCGCACCCATTGGACCAGTTCCTTGCGCACATCATCGCCGTCCGCCTCTCCGGCGTTGAGCGTGACATAGGCGTAGATGCCCTGCCCCTTGATGTCGTGCGGAAAACCGACCACCGCCGCCTCGGCCACCTTGGCGTGGGAAACGAGCGCGCTCTCAACCTCGGCGGTGCCCATGCGGTGGCCTGAAACGTTGATGACATCGTCCACCCGGCCGGTGATCCAGTAATAGCCATCCCCATCGCGCTTGCAGCCATCCCCGGTGAAATATTTGCCGGGATAGGTGGAGAAATAGGTCTGGAAAAAGCGCGCATGATCGCCCCAGACAGAGCGCATCTGCCCCGGCCAGCTTTGTGTCAGGCACAGATTGCCGTCCGCCACACCCTGCAAAACCCCGCCCTCGGCATCGACCAGTTGCGGCACCACGCCAAACATCGGCTTACTGGCTGAGCCGGGCTTCATATCGATGGCACCGGGCATCCCGGTGATCATTGCCGCACCGGTTTCAGTCTGCCACCAGGTATCGACAATCGGGCAACGTTCCTCACCAACCACCCGCCAGTACCATTCCCATGCCTCGGGATTGATCGGTTCACCCACCGATCCCAGCAGCCGCAGCGAGGAACGGCTGGTCTTTTTCACCCAGTCATCGCCCTCGCGCATCAGCGAGCGCAGGGCGGTGGGCGCCCCGTAGAAGATGTTGACCTGATGGCGATCAACGATCTGCCAGAAGCGCGAATGATCGGGGTAATTGGGCACACCCTCAAACATCACTTGGGTGGCACCGTTGGCCAGCGGTCCATAGACGACATAGGAATGTCCGGTAACCCAGCCCACATCGGCCGCGCACCAGTAGATATCTCCGCGCCGGTAATCAAAGACATAGTGGTGTGTCATCGCAGCCCATGTGAGGTAGCCGCCCGATGTGTGCAGCACTCCTTTGGGCTTTCCGGTAGAGCCTGAGGTGTAGAGGATAAACAACGGGTCTTCCGCGCCCATTTCCTCTGGCGGGCAATCGGCAGCGACTGTGCCGCGCAGCTCCTGCCACCAGTGATCGCGGGTCTCTGTCATGGTCACATCATTGCCGGCGTGACGCACGACGAGGACATTTTCCACCCCCGGACATTGCCCCAGCGCCAGATCGACATTGGCCTTCAGCGGCACCAGCTTGCCGCCGCGCATGCCAGCATCAGCGGTGATGACCAGCTTGCTGTCGCAATCCTCGATGCGTCCAGCCAGCGCCTCGGGACTGAAGCCACCGAACACCACCGAATGGATCGCGCCGATCCTTGCGCAGGCCAGCATCGCCACCGCCGCCTCGGGGATCATTGGCAGATAGATGGTGATCCGGTCGCCGCGGCCCGCGCCCATGTCCTTGAGCACATTGGCCATGCGGCAGACGTCTTCGTGCAGCTGCCGGTAAGTGATCTTGCGCTGCTGGGCGGGATCATCGCCCTCCCAGATGATCGCTAGCGTCTCGCCGCGCTGCGCCAGGTGGCGGTCAAGGCAATTGGCCGAGACGTTCAAGGTGCCATCGGCGAACCATTCAATGCCGAAAGTGGCTTCATCAAAGCTGCACTTTGAAACCTGCGTCCACGGCTTGATCCAGTCTATCCGGGCCGATTCCGCGCGCCAGAAAGCCTCGGGCGCTTCGATCGAGGCACGGTACTTTTCGGCATAACCGGCAGCATCGACATAGGCATGTTTCGCCCATTCGGCGGGGACGGGATGGATGGTGGACACGGCATGGCACTCCAAGATGTGGCACCCCCTTTGCCGCTCGGGCCAGCTTCAATCAAGTACGCAGGGCTGTGCAATCAGACATTTTGCGCCTTCGCTCATCTCCAGATCATCGAGCGAGTATGCAAGCCCGCACTCACCTGTGCCAATAACCCTGTCGCCCAGTGAAACGCCGGTGCTGCGCGGGATCACCAGCAAAGGTGCTCCGCCATAACGCGCGGCCGTGGCCGCATCAGCTGGGCCATCGAGACGATCAAGCCTGAACAACGGGCCATCGACGAGCATTGCCGGACCATGCTCCGGCAGGTGCGAGCGCCATTGCGCAGGATAGGTTTCTCTCCGAGCCACTCGCAAACCCTCGTCCAGATGCAGTTCACGCGGGCGGCCATAATCATAAAGACGGTAGGTGATATCGCTGTTCTGCTGCACCTCGATCAGGCTGATACCTGCACCGATGGCATGGACCGTGTTCGCCGGAATGTAGAAGAAATCGCCTGGCGAAACCGTGTGCCATTTGAGCAGTGCCTCGATAGAGCCATCGAGCGCCGCAGCGCGCATCTCGGCAGCAGAAACAGTGCGGATAAAGCCGATACCCAGCCTTGCCCCCGGCTCGGCAGCGACTACCAGCCAGCATTCCTCCTTGCCGTGGCCGGGCAACTGCGCATCGCTGGGATGGACCTGCACCGAGAGTGCTTCGGAGGTGAAAATATATTTGACCAGCAGCTGCGGCAGATCAGGCGGCGGCTCGAACCACACTTCGCCGATGCGCTCACCAGCAGGCGCAGTGAACGGCGCGGGCAGATTGTCCTTGCCCCACGGCTTGGCAACGCTGCGGGTCGGCAGCAGCTGGGTCATTGATTGACCGCGCCTGAAAGTTTGCCAACTAGCTGGGCACCGGCCGCCGTGGTGACCAGCACCTCATCACCATCGACAACGATAATCACATCCTCGAGGCCGATCACCGATACGCGCGGGCCATCGCTGTCCACCATCACGTTGCGACAGCCGAGCAGTTCAGTTGCACCAGTGATGCAGTTGCCTTGCGCATCGCGGTCGCGGGCATCGTGCAAGGCTTGCCAGTTGCCGATGTCCGACCAGCCCATATCAGCGGGGACCATGGCGGCTCGTGTGGTGTTTTCCATCACCGCATAGTCAACGCTCTCACTCTCGATCTGCGCGAAGGCTTCGGAGTCAGGATGGAATCGATGGCCCTCGGCATTGCCCTTGGCTGCGGCTTCTCGTGCAGCAGCAGCTATCGCCGGACGGCAGGCTTCCAGCTCGGTGAGGAAAGCCCCGGCGCGGAAGGCGAAAATGCCGCCGTTCCATGCATATTCGCCCGAATCGAGAAAAGCCTGCGCCCGCACCGCATCGGGCTTTTCAACAAACTGCGCGACTTGGTAGCCCCCGCTGGTGCCGATGGCTGCGCCCCGGCGCAGATAGCCGAAGCCGGTTTCGGGCGTCTTCGCCTCGATCCCGAAGGACACCAGCCAGTCCTGCGCCGCCAGTGCGGCGGCGGCGGCGGCGGCGGCGGTGAAGGCAACACCATCGGCGATGTGATGGTCGCTCGGGCAAACCAGCATGATCGCATCAGGATCAAGCCGCAGTGCCGCAAGCGCGATGGCAGCAGCAGTGTTGCGCGCCGAAGGTTCAACAATGATGCTCGCGCCCGGCGCTCCGGCCAGCTGGGCTTCGACATGCTCAAGATGCTTCACGCCCGTCACCACCACTGGCGGGGCATAAGTGGCGTCATCCCCGCAGCGCGCCACAGTGGCCTCGAACAGGGTTTGCTCACCCACCAGCGGCAAAAATGGCTTGGGTTTGATTGCACGGCTGCGCGGCCACAAACGTGTGCCGCTGCCACCGCAGAGAATGACGGGGGTTATCTTGCTCATTGCCTGCCTATAGCTTGCCTGACCTGCTTTGCCACCGGGCCTGTTGTCCGGTTAATCCGGTGAGACAATCGCATTATCGCAGTCTTGGTTAAGGCCGCGTTTGCTCAAGCCTGACGCAGTGAGCCGACGGTTGGCGTGATCACCAGCCGGTCCAGCATTTCCGCTACGCGTTCAACCGGGAAATCGGGTGCCTGCCGCAGCCACCAGGCGAGTATCTCCACCGTCGCGGAAACGCCGAAAATCACACCAAGTTCATTGGGCAGCCAGCCGCTCGGATGCGCTGCCGCCGGGATCTGGGCAGCAAGCCGGGCAAACTGTTCGCGCAAGTGCCCCGCCGCACCGCCTGTCAGCAGGGCGCTCCACACCGCGCGGCGCGCATCAACATAGCTCGCCAGGGCCAGACAGGTGGCGCGCGTGTCATCCGGGCTGAGCAGCGGCGCGGTACGGCGCAGCAAGGCTTCGATCTCCTCGCCCGCCACGGCATCAAGCAGCGCGTCTTTGGACGGATAATGCCGGAAGAACGTGGCATAGCCGACCCCCGCCTCGGCAACGATATCGCGCACGGTGATCCGGTCAAACGGCTGCCGGGTGATCAGCGCCAGCAGGCCGGTGCGCAGGGCGGCGTCGCTTTTGACCTGACGGGCATCGCGCGCCTTGGCCACGGGTTTTTCGCTGATATCCGACATCATCCCCCCAGTACCACTCTTCAGGCACCATGCGCCAAGCGGGCGAGCGGCTCAAGTGCCGTAAGCTCTTGCGAGTAAGCACAGATCGCCTAGAACTTGCCCGATGAAAACCATCACACTTGCAGCCTTGACCGCCCTGCTCAGCCTTGCCGCCGCACCGGTTCTGGCCCAAACCCCGGGAAGCAAGCCCGATACAGCCAAGCCGCCAGCCGCCTTCCCCCAAGCCGAAGCGCAGTCGCTTGACCTCGCCAAGCAGCTGATCGCCATGCGATCAGTACGGGGTGAAGGCAACCGCACCGGGGATGTCGCGGCCAAGATCAGGGATACGCTGGTCGCGGGGGGCTGGGCTCCTGCTGATATCGTCATCACCCCGCTGAAGGACACGGCCTATATCGTGGCCACCTGGAAAGGCAGCAATCCAAAGCTGAAGCCCTTGGTCATATCGGGCCATATCGATGTGGTCGAAGCCAATCCCATGGACTGGCAGCGCGATCCCTTCACCCCGGTGGTGGAGAACGGCTATCTGTTCGGCCGCGGCGCGAGCGACATGAAGTTCGATGCTGCGGTCGCTGTCTCCTCGCTGATCGAGATGCGCCGGCAGGGCTATCGCCCCAAGCGGTCTATCGTGCTGGAATTTTCCGGTGATGAAGAAACCGCGATGTATACCAGCCGTGAGATCGCGCAACAGCTGGCGAACGCCGAAATGGTGATCAACATCGATGGCGGCGGCGGCGCATTTGACGAGACGAATTTCAAGCCGCTGTACTGGTCGTGGCAGGGCGCTGAAAAGACCTATGCCGATTACCGGCTGGAGGTGACCAATGCGGGCGGTCACAGCTCCTCCCCGCGCCCGGATAACGCCATCGTCCAGCTGGCCACCGCGCTGGAGAGGATCGGTGGCTATCACTTCAAGCCAGAACTCTCCCCGCTGACCAAGGCCTATTTCGAAAAGGCCGCCGCGTTTGAAGCCGATCCAAAACTGGCTGCGGCGATGCGCGCTTTTGCCGCCAATGCCAATGATGAGGTGGCCGCAGCAACTCTGCGCGCCAGCCCGGCCTATGTCGGCAAGATCGGCACCACCTGCGTACCGACACTGATATCGGGCGGTCATGCCGAAAACGCCCTGCCTCAGCGCGCCACGGCGACGGTCAACTGCCGCATATTTCCCGGACACAAACAGACAGACATCATGGCCGAACTGGCCCGCGTGGCAAATGTGCCGCAAGTTTCCTTTACCGATATCACCGAAGGCGGGATCGCCAGCCCGGCATCGCCGATGCGCCCCGATTTCATCGCCGCAGCCGACAAGGCGATCAAGCGGGCTTGGCCGGGGGTAACGGTGATTCCGTCGCAATCATCGGGCGCTTCGGATTCGATGTGGTTCCGCGCTGCTGGCATACCAAGCTATGGGGCCAGTCCCAGCTTCAGCAAGGATTCGGACGATTTCAGCCACGGTTTGAATGAGCGCGTTCACCTGTCCAACATCCGGCCCGGCATCATCTATTACCTCAGCCTGTTCACCGACCTCACCTCCAAGTGACGTGACCAAGCATTACGACGCCCTGATCATCGGCGGGGGCCACAACGGCCTGACATGCGCGTTTTACCTCGCTTCTGCCGGGCTGAAGGTGCGCGTGCTCGAACGCCGCCATATCGTCGGCGGCGCGGCGGTGACCGAGGAGTTCCACCCCGGTTTTCGCAATTCGACGGCGAGCTACACCGTCAGCCTGCTCCAGCCCAAAGTCATCGCCGACATGGGCTTGCATGAACGCGGGCTCCGGATCGTCGAGCGGCGGATGAGCAACTTCCTGCCGTTTGAGCGCGATCATTTGTGTCTGGGCGGCGGGATGGAGCGAACACAGGCTGAATTTGCGCGGTTTTCTCCCAAGGATGCCGCTGCCTATCCGCATTATGATGCGGCGCTGGGCAAGATTGCCGATCTGCTGCGCACCATGGCGCTGGAAATTCCGCCAACTCCGGGCGGCGGGCTGTCATCGCTGCTGGCAGCCTTCAGGCAAGGCCTGCCGATGGCCCGGATGGATGCCCCTGCGCAGCGCGATCTGCTCGAACTGTTCACCCGCTCAGCCCGCGAATTTCTTGACGGCTGGTTTGACCATGAACACGTCAAGGCCGCCTTCGCCTTTGATGCCACTGTCGGGCATTATGCCGGGGTTTCCAGCCCCGGAACCGCCTATGTGCTGCTGCATCATGTGTTTGGCGAGGTGAACGGCAACAAGGGCGCTTGGGGCCACGCCATCGGCGGCATGGGCGCGATCACGCAGGCCATGGCTTTGGCCTGCGCCAGTATGGGTGTCGAAATCAGCCTTGAAGCGCCGGTGGCAAAACTGCTGGTCGATGGCGGCAAGGTGGCCGGCGTCCGCCTTGAAAGCGGCGAGGAGATCGTCGCCCCGCTGGTCGCCGCCAATGTCGGCCCGGCGCTGCTGTACCGGCAACTGGTCGACGCAGCAGACCTCGATGCCGATTTCCGGCGTCGCATCGCTGGCTTCAAGGCCGGGTCCGGCACTTTCCGCATGAATGTCGCGCTGTCAGAATTGCCTGATTTCACTGTTCTGCCCGGCAAGGTTCAGGCCGATCATCACACCGCTGGCATCGTCATCGCCCCCACCATGGACTACATGGATGCCGCCTATGACGATGCCGCGCAGCTGGGCTGGTCGCGCAATCCGATTGTCGAAATGCTGATCCCCTCGACGCTCGATGACAGCCTGGCTCCACCCGGAGCCCATGTCGCCAGCCTGTTCTGCCAGCACTTCGCACCTGAGCTGCCCGATGGCAGGTCCTGGGACGATGCGCGTGAGGCGGCGGCGGACTGCGTGATCGACACTGTCACGCGGCATGCTCCCAATTTCCGCGCCAGCGTGATCGCCCGGCAAATCCACTCCCCGCTCGATCTGGAGCGCAAGTTCGGCCTGATCGGCGGCGATATCTTTCATGGCCGGATGAGCCTTGAGCAGCTGTGGGCAGCGCGGCCAGTGCTGGGGCACGGCGATTATCGCGGGGCCATCAAGGGGCTGTACCATTGCGGCGCAGGCGCGCATCCCGGCGGCGGTGTGACGGGAGCGCCGGGGCACAACGCTGCGCGCGCTATCCTCGCTGACCGCCCGCTGCTGTCTCGGCTGTTGCGGCGCTGAGCGACTGACGGCATAGTGATCGGCCATGCTGACCGAGACAAAAACCGAACCGCTGGCCGACCCGCTGGAAGCCGCGCTCGGCTATCAGCTGCGCCGCGCCATGCTCGTTACCTTGACCGCGCTGACCGATAGTTATGAGACGCTGGGCCTCAAGGTCAGCGAGGCGATCATCATCCGTTTCGTCGGGGCTAATCCCGGGTGCAACCAAAGCGCGATCGGGCGGGCGCTTGGCGTCAAGCGCACCAATATGGTGCCGATTGTCGCCGGACTCGAAGCACGCAATCTGCTGATCCGCCCACCGGCTGACGGGCGCAGCAATGCGCTGTTCCTCACCGATGCTGGCAAGGCGCTGCTCATGCGCATCCAGTCAGCCGGTGACGCCATCGAAACGCGATTTTTCGGCGATATTGCCCCTGCCACCCGCGAAATCCTGCTCGATCTGTGCCGGACAGTCCGCGCCAAGGCGGAGGGAACCTTTTAAGCACTCGGTGGTTCAGTAAACGCAATCACCCATCCATAAGGCCCACGTCAGCCACGGCTCATCGTGCTGTTCATGTTCAGTCAGTTTGTGGTCCGACAGGGCGGGTGCGTAATCACAACAGGAGATCTGGTATGCTCAAGTCAATCCTCGCCCCCATGGCGCTCGCCATCGGCGCCGCAACGCTGACATTTGCCAGCGTCAGTCCGGTGGACGCAGCCACCAGATGCAAGCGCGTGACCAAGACCGGCGGCGCGGCAATCGGCGCAGTTGGCGGCGCAGTTCTGGGCAAGGTGATCCTTGGCGGCACCGGCGGTACTCTGGCCGGCGCGGCTGTTGGCGGCGTTGCCGGGCATGAGATCGCCCGCAAGAAGTATAACCGCAACTGCTATCGCCGCGCCGCTCGCCGTTAATCGGCGCAACAGATAAGGCTTCCCTTGCAGACAATCCGGCGGGCGGACAGGCATTGCTTGTCCGCCCGCTTAGTTGATAAATGGTCCCGAATAACGGGAGAACACCATGATCCGCGGCATCCATCACACTGGCATCCACTGCCACGATATTGACCGCATGATCCGCTTTTACCGCGAGGGTCTGGGGTTCACCATGGTCGGTGAATTTGACTGGGCAGATGATGCCAAGCTCGATCACATCGTCGATCTCAAGGATTCAGTCGCGCGCGGCGCGATGATGCGCGCGGGCACCTGCTATATCGAGCTGTTCCAATATGCGAATCCGGCCCCACGCAATACGCAGGCGCTGACGGCGGCGGACAAAGGCTACACCCACATCTGCGTCGATACTGACAATATCGCCGAAGACATGCCAAAGCTGATCGCGGCGGGCATGGATTTCGGCGGGCGGGAGTTCGTCGACATGGGCCATGTCAGGACGCTCTATGGGCGCGATCCCGAAGGCAACCTGATCGAGGTGCAGCAATGTATGCCGGGGAACGGGATGGAACTGGGGGATTTGGGGGGATAACCCAAGTCTGAATCACCGATCTCTGATCACCGACCATGCTGAGTCTGTCGAAGCACTGCCCTTAATCTTGATGCGGGGAGTTGCGGTGACGTTAGCTGAACTCCAACGCTTTTTTGAAATTCATCCCAGCGGCCCAACATCCATTCCCCAGCCTCCCATCATGAGCCTGTGTGAATGGCTGCCTCAAGCGCCTGACGGATAAACCGCTGATATGACATGCCCTTGGCGGCGGCTGTAGCCTTCACGGCATCAAGCAGCTGCTCGGGGAAACGCATGTTCACCTGCTTCGATTTTTTCGCGAACTCGAAGCTGTGAGGCTTCAGGCTGCTCAGATCGAACTGCGAGAGGTCTGCCCTGTCCAGAAAGCGTTCGGCTTCCTTGTCACTGGTCAGGAGTGGAAGTGGCTTGTTCATAATTCTCAATCTCCTTTCGGTGCATATATCTGGCGCTGATCGGGAGCAAGGTGATGCTGGTGCATGAAAACTGCCTCGATTTCGGCAATCGTCACGCCGTGTTTTCGGCACTTGGCACGATTTCCATCATCCCAGTCAAAACCTGAAACTCTGGTTATATCCATCGCGATAAACATAGCTTATTGTATATACAAACGTCAACTAAAATCGTTACCCCAAGCCTCACCCCACCAGCGCGGCCACCAGCGCCCTGACCTTTTTCTGCCGCCATTGCGGCAAGGGGGCGACCAGCCAGTAGGCTTTGCGGCAGTCTTGCGCCTCGCCCAGCGCGCCGATCCGGCCGGC
>JANOYZ010000233.1:0-5377 GCA_031429135.1 Novosphingobium sp.
CTGGAAAACACCGCGCCTGAGCTGGCTGCAGATATCGTCGATCAGGGCATCGTGCTCACCGGCGGCGGCGCGCTGATCCGCGGGCTCGATGATTTCCTGCGCGAGGAAACCGGCTTGCCGGTCAGCGTCGCTGAAGATCCGCTGTCCTGCGTCGCGCTGGGCACGGGCCGGGCGATGGAAGAAGCACTCTATCGCGGCGTTTTGATGACCGCCTGAAGCTATTAACAGCCGGCGGGGCTGGTCACGCCGGCACAGTGAGGAGAGGCGCATGGCGCCGCCGAACATCCGGCGCACCGGCTTTTCCAAACGGGCGCAATATACAAATTTCTTCGGCTATCTGGCCGGGATAGCGGGCGCGTTGCTGGGCGCGGCGTTTGTCATCGTCTCGATTATCGATCCTTCGGCCTTTTCGGGCTTGCGCGGGTTGGCCTCCGATGCCGCAGCTCCAGCAGGCCGAGCAGTTGCTGCCGGCCGCGATGAGGGACGCAGCTTCGCCTCGGTGGTTGGCGGATTTTTCATGTCGGGCAGCCGCAAGGCGAACCTTGAAAATGAACTGGAAGTGGCCCGCATACGGCTGGCCGAGGCACAGGCCGTTGCCGAGGAGAACCGGCGGCTGAAAGCCTTGCTCGGCCTGCCTCAGGAGGAGATCAAGGTGGTCGCCACCGCGCGCCTGATCGCCTCAACCCCAACCAGCTCCCGGCGCTTTGCAACATTATCGGTGGGGCGCAACGCCGGGATTGATCAGGGTATGCCGGTGCGCTCGCCGCTGGGTCTGGTCGGCAGAGTCATGGAGGTTTCGGCCACAACCGCGCTGGTGCTGCTGATAACCGATAGTGAAAGCACTGTCCCGGTGCAGCGCGCACGTGATGGCATTGCCGCTTTCGCGCAGGGGCATGGCGATGGCACGATGCAATTGCGGCTGATCAATCTTGGCATCAATCCGCTGAAGCCGGGCGACGTCTTTGTGACTTCGGGCGCGGGCGGGCTCTACCGCCCCGGCGTTGCGGTAGCCGTGGTCAGCCAGCTGACTTCCGATGGCGCGATTGCCAGGGTTCTCAGCGATCCTTCAGCGAGCGAATTTGTCGCCGTTGATCCGGTTTTTGCCGTTTCGATAGGTGTTCCCGGCGCGATAAACGCCGCGCCATCAGCGCCGGGAGGCTCTGCGCAAGGGGCTACTGGACGCCCCAAGGTTGCGCCGTAATGGTGCCGAGGGTTCCCCCCCAGCATGCGGCTGCCTTTCCCAAGCAGATCAACCGTTTGCACTCGCCCTTTGTGGCGCAAGTTTTGCCCTGGCTCAGCATCATGCTGGGCTCGTTTCTCATCGGACTGCCGCTGATCGCCTCTGCGCCATTGCTGCCGCCGCTGGGTTTCCTGCTACTTATCGCCTGGCGGCAACTGCGCCCCGGCCTGTTGCCGGTGTGGGCCGGATTGCCGCTCGGCTTTTTTGATGATCTGTTCAGCGGCCAGCCGTTTGGCTCGGCCATGCTGCTCTGGTCGGTTACCATGATTGTCATGGAAATAGTCGAGGCCCGTTATCCCTGGCGCAGCTTTGTTACTGACTGGCTGGCGGCCTGCCTGATGATAGCAGTTTACCTGCTGGTCGGGCTTGGGTTCAGCAATGTGGCAGGCGGGCAGGTTCCGGCGCAGTTCCTGCTGCCGCAATTGCTGCTTTCGGTGCTGGTGTTTCCGCTGGCAGGTCGTCTGGTCAACTGGCTTGATGCGCTGCGGCTGATCCGCTTCAGGGTAATCTCCTGATGTTCTCATCGCTGCGCGACCGCTTCCGCAAACGGACCACGCAACGCATCACCAGCGGTCAATTGCAGAACAGCTTTGATCGCCGCGCGATGCTGATTGTCGGTGCTCAAGGCGGTCTCGGAGTGCTGCTGGCGAGCCGCATGGCCTATATTTCTCTGGCTGAGAATGCCCATTTCACCACGCTGTCTGAGAGTAATCGCGTCAACCTCAGCCTGATCCCGCCGCGCCGGGGCTGGATTCTCGATCGCCACAACCAGCCGCTCGCCACCAACGAGGCCGAATACCGGGTTGATCTTATTCCCGAGCGGGTTGGCGATGTCGATGGCACGGTGGCTAGGCTGGGTCAGGTATTGGGGTTTACCGGTGCCGAGGTGCAGGATCTCAAGGACAAGATCGAGCGCAGCCAGGGTTACCAGCCGGTTGAAGTCGCCTCACGGCTCAACAAGGATAGCTATGCTGCGGTTGTTGTCCGTCTGCCCGATATGCACGGGGTAACACCGCAGCGCGGGTTTACTCGCTTTTACCCCACCGGCCCTTCGGTGGGCCATCTGGTGGGCTATGTCGGCGCAGCATCAGCCGAGGAATACGAGCGCGACAAGAACCCGCTGCTGGTCACGCCGGGCTACAAGATCGGTAAGGACGGGCTCGAAAAGCACTATGAAACGACCTTGCGCGGTGATCCGGGGGCGCGGCGTTCGGAAGTGACCGCCAGCGGGCGTTTTGTGCGTGATCTTGAGATGCGTGACGATGTGCCTGGCAAGCCGATCAAGCTGACCATCGATGCCGGACTGCAAGACTATGCAGCGCGCCGCATCGGGCTTGAATCGGCGGCCGTAGTGGTGATTGACTGTCTGTCGGGCGATCTGCTGACCATGGCTTCGATGCCCAGTTTCGATCCCAACAGTTTTTCCGATGGCATCGGCCGTATTGAATGGAAAGTGCTGTCGGATGATGATCATGTGCCGCTGCGCAACAAGGTGCTGCGCGGACTGTTCCCGCCGGGTTCAACGGTAAAGCCGATGGTCGCCCTCGCCTTCCTCGAAGCCGGACTTGATCCCGCTGCGGCAACCACCTGCAACGGCGGGCTGCGCGTGGGCAATCGTGTGTTCCACTGCTGGAACCGGGGTGGTCACGGCCGGGTCGACATGGCCAAGGGTATTTATCAGAGCTGTGACGTTTATTTTTACCATTTTGCCCAGCAGATCGGCATGGAAAAAATCGCCGCAATGGCCCGCCGCCTTGGTCTGGGGCAAAGTTTTCCGCTGCCAGTCGCGGGGCAATCTTTCGGCACGGTGCCTGATCCGGCGTGGAAGCTGAAGAAGTACAAACAACCCTGGGCCTTGTTCGATACGGTCAACTCGACCATCGGTCAGGGCTATTTCCTGGTCAATCCGCTGCAACAGGCGGTGATGACGGCGCGGATCGCCAGCGGCATGGAAATCCAGCCGCGACTGATGTTTGATCCCAACCCGCCGCAGATGAAACCTCTGGGGATATCGCAGGAGCATCTTGATTTCGTTCACAAGGCAATGAGCGACGTGGTCAATGGCCCCGGCACGGCTGGCCGGGCGAAACTGCCGCTCGAGAATGTGCTGCTGGCCGGCAAGACCGGGACGGCGCAGGTGGTTGGGCTCAATATCGGCAGCGGCAAGGGCGGCCAGTGGAAGCACCGTGATCACGGCCACTTCATCTGCTTCGCCCCGTTCGACAAGCCGCGCTATGCCTGCGCAGTGGTGGTCGAGCATGGCGGCGGATCGGGGTCGGCCTATCCGATTGCGCGCGATGTGATGACTTACCTGTTTGATCAGGGCAAGGCGATGGACGTGCTGAACGGCATGGAATCCGGCTGGGGCGGAACTCCCCAGCAGCGTATGAGTGCCCGTTATCGCGCCTATGATGCGCAATATGGCTCGTCTGCACCAAAGGTCGGTGGTGATGCCGCTGTGGCTCAGGCCGAAGCCAGGGCTGACAGCGCCGGCACCCCGCGCGATAACATCGCAACCGACGCGGTCTCGCCGCGGCCTGATGCCGATGTGACGCCCGATGCTCCGCAACCCGCAGTATCGCCAGCGCCGCCGCCTGTGCCAAGCGCGCAGCCAAGGCCGACGCCATGAAGTTACGCAGCATCGTTCCCGATCCGATTGCGCGCCATCCGTGGGGCGTTATCCTGCCCTTGACGCTGCTGGTATTGTTTGGCGCGACCGTGCTCTACTCGGTGGCGGGCAATTCTCTCAGGCCATACGCGCTGAGCCATTTCACGCGCTATCTGGTATTTCTGGTCATGGCGCTGGTGCTGTCGATGTTCCGGCGCGATCTGTTCAAGCTCGCCTCCTACCCGATTTACGCAACAGTGCTGGTGCTACTGGTGCTGGTCGAACTGATCGGCGGCATCGGCGGTGGCAGCCAGCGATGGCTCAATCTCGGTTTCATGACGTTGCAGCCATCGGAATTGATGAAGCCGGTGATTGTGCTGGTGCTCGCTCGCTTTTTCAGTGATCTGCCGCCATCAATGACAAAGGAGGTCAAGGCTCTCCTCCCGGCGGCGGTGCTGGTTTTGTTGCCTGTGGGTTTTGTTGCGATCCAGCCCGATCTGGGCACAGCTCTGGCGATTACCTTCGGTGCCGGCGTCGTCATCTTCCTGTCCGGCTTACCGCTTAGCTGGTTTGTCGGCGGCGGGCTTGCCGCAGCGTTTGCCGCTCCGATAGCCTTCTTCACCGTATTGCATACCTATCAGCAGCAGCGCGTTTTGGTGTTCCTCAACCCTGAGGCCGACCCCCAGCACACCGGCTATCACATCCTGCAATCCTATATCGCCATTGGCTCTGGTGGCTTTTTTGGCAAGGGATTCGGGAAGGGCTCGCAAAGCGCGCTGGGCTATCTGCCCGAGGCGCATACCGATTTCGCCTTTGCCACCATGGCGGAACAGTGGGGAATGGCGGGCGGCGTGTTTGTGCTAGGGATATTTGCCGTGATCCTGCGCTGGGGCATGAATGTTTCCCGGCGCGCGCCCGATCGTTTTGCACAGCTGCTGGCGGCGGGCATGACCTGCACGATCTTTTTCTATGTGGCGATCAATCTGATGATGGTGATGGGTCTTGCCCCGGTGGTCGGCATCCCCCTGCCCTTCGTCAGCCACGGTGGTTCTTCGATGATGACAAACATGATCTGTATCGGCACGATCATGGCGGTGGAGCGGTGGTCAAACACCGGCAACCGCGCGCTTTCGTGATCGTGTGAAAGGGTCAAAAAACCCCTTCCTTCTATCCCGACAATCGCTATAGGGGGCGCTCCCGAGATTCGGGAGCTTCGGTTTTGGTTCAGATCATGCCGGTGTGGACGCATAGCTCAGTTGGTAGAGCAGCTGACTCTTAATCAGCGGGTCCTAGGTTCGAGCCCTAGTGCGTCCACCATAACTTCATACAGTTAGGAGATTTTCCTCGAAATCGTCTGAAGCGATTTCGCAGTGGGGCAACATTTGGGGCAACAAATGCTCGGCGCGATCCGCGTCGATACCCCAAATTATTTTTCGTGTTGCTCTGCTCTTGCAGCCCCGGCCGCGACCGGATTCGGGGCGCGCTGGAACGCGCCCCGATTCGGCGTTCACTGCGGGGGAAGCGGCTGC
>JANOYZ010000234.1:0-4389 GCA_031429135.1 Novosphingobium sp.
CTGCCAAGTCTCGCTGCCCCTCCCCTGAAGAGGAGGGGGATTCAAGTTCTAGACAGCGCAGCGTGTAAAGGTGATCGGCAGCTTTTCGATTGTCCGCGTTGCCACGGTGGGCACGAAGCGCACATCTTCAGGCGCAATCGCCAGCTTGATGTTGTCCATCCGCCGGGCAATCTCGCGCGCCATAACTTTGACCTCCATCCGCGCCAGTGCCAGCCCGACACAAAGGTGTACCCCGCCGCCAAAGGCCACGTGCCGCCCGATATTGGGGCGATCAATATCGAACTTGCGCGGATCGGGGAAAACCTCCTCCTGATCGTTAGCCGAACCATAGACCAGCAGCAGGTGCGCGCCTTCGGGCAGCACGGTGCCGCCGAGCTCAACCTCGCGCGTGGTCATGCGCGAAAGCGCCCGCACCGGGGATTCGAGCCGCAGCAGTTCCTCGACAAAGCGGGTCATCCGGCGCTCATCGTTGACCGAATCCTTGAGCAGTTGCGCCACATCGGGCCGCGTAGCCAGAATGAAGAACAGGTTGCTGATCGCCGTGGCGGTGGTGTCGTTTCCGGCGATCAGCATGGCCCTTACCAGCGATACGGCTTCGTCAAAGGTCAGTGTCTCCACCGTGCCATCAGGCATGGGTATCTTGGCGTGGACAATATCAGAGATCATGTCCTCGCCGGGATTGGCCTCGCGATCACGCATCTTGCCGATCAGGTAGTGCTGGAGATCGCAGATCTCGTGAGCGTTCTCGATCATCTGCTCGCGGTTCTGCATCCGCCCGATCTGTGCGGTGACAGCAACCGACCAGCGCGCGATCTTGTCCTCCATGCCATGATCGAGGCCAAGCTGCTCGACGATCACCCGGATGGTGAGCGGCACGGCTATCTCTTTCACCGCATCGGCAGCACCTTTATCAGCAACGCTTTCGAGCAGCTCGATAACGGTTTCCTGAATGCGCGGCTCGAGATCCTTCACCCGGTGCGCGGTGAAGGCGTTTTCCATCAGCTTGCGAATGCGCGTGTGATAGGGCGGGTCAGACATGATCGCATCGGGGAAATAGCCCCCGCCATCGCGGCGCAGGATGTCCTGATACTCATCCTGCATGCCGCGCGCCTGCTGGGTGTGATAGCCCTTGTTGACCGAGAAACTCAGCGGATCAGCCTGCACGGCAAGGATATCTTCGTGACGGGTCACCAGCCAGGAATTGAGAGTCGGATCAAGGTGAACCGGATCGCCATGGCGCAGCGCGCGGTAAAAAGCATGCGGCTGAGCCTGAACGGCGGGGTCAGCCAGAGTGGCGCTGGCGATCAGTTCCTGCTCGTCGCGAGTAAGCGTTGCTTGATCGGCTGAATTGTCCTGGGTGGGCATCGGGCTCATCCTGTGCTTGCGCGGCCGCTTACTGATAATCGCGGCTCATCTTATCTAGGGCATCATATCTGCTACATCTTAGTGCGATACCTTGGCTCTCAATAACCCGAAGCAGGCGCGACTGTAACCGCGATTCCATCAAGCTCGGCGCTCATCTTGATCTGGCACGACAGGCGGCTGTTTTCCTGCTGCACGTCTGACACCATATCAAGCATGCCGAATTCGATGTCATCGGGCTCGCCCACTTTCGCCATCCAGTCAGCCGAGACATAGACATGACAGGTGGCGCAAGAGCAACCGCCGCCGCAATCGCCGAAGATACCCTCAACATCATGCGCCTTGGCAACTTCCATCAGGCTCAGGCCTTCGTCAACATCGCTGAAGGTGCTGATTTCGCCTTTCACGTCAGTCATGGTTACAGTCAGATTGCCCATCGGCACAGCTCTCCGAATTTTGCTTTTTCAAGCGATAACGACCTACCTCATGCCTGATGTTCGGCCGCGAAGCCAATTGCCGGTAATGCGTCATGAGTTGACTGCCAAGGCAGCAAGGGCAAGTCTGCTCTCCAGCGGACAGCGAAACGCCGCTGAGGGAAACCACCAATGCCATGGCAGTCATTGGGCTGTCTGCTCCGGCGAATTATACTCAAGGTTGAAATGGTGCCATCAGTGTGCCGCACAGGAGAGACAGGACAGTGGCCACCACGCTCATCGCCAATGCCGAGATTTTCGACGCCACCGGCACCATGCCGTTCACCGGCTCTGTGCTGATCGATGGCAATCGCATCGCATCGGTCATCAAGGGAGGCGACAGACCGCAGGCCGATAGGGTGATAGAGGCGGGCGGCAAGTTCCTCATGCCTGGCATGACCGAAGGCCACGCTCACCTCTCTTTCGGCGATGCTGCCGGAACCGACGCACTGATCTCGCCCTCTCCCGAGGCGCACACGCTGATCACCGCCCAGGGAGCCAAAACCCTGCTCGATGCCGGTTTCACCAGTGCCTATGGCGCTTCGGAGGCCAAGCTGCGGCTGGGTGTTGCCGTGCGTGATGCCGTAAATGCCGGGCAACTGCCAGGGCCACGCATCAGGGCCGGCAGCATGGAAATCACGGTAATTGGATCAATTGGCGACGAGAGCAAGGAGTACGCCCACCGCGATGGCATTTCGCAGATCGTCAGCGGTCTGGAAGAAATGCGCCGTGCAGTGCGGATTGCCTGCCGGGAAGGTTGCGATAACATCAAGATCGATATCTCTGGTGATCCGTTTTACCCGACAGCCCCGGCATACACCACGCCGATGAGCTATGAAGAAGTGAAGATGGCAGTCGATACCGCACGCGGCTTTGGCAAGAAGGTCAATGCCCACGCCCGTTCGATAGAATCGGTAAAATATTGTATTCGCGCTGGGGTGAACGTCATTTTTCACGCCGAATTCAGCGATGAGGAAATGCTCGACATGCTGGAGGAGGCAAAAGAACGGGTGTTCGTCGCCCCCTCGATTGGTTTGTTCCACACCATGATCCACGAAGGAGAGCCTTGGCTACCCAAGGGCACGGCCGAATTCATGGGCATCCCGCAGCTGGTCGAAGAATCGGTGAAAACGCATAGTGCCTTGCGAAAGCGCGGTATCCGGCACCTCATCGGTGGCGATTATGGGCTGGCGTGGAACCGGCAGGGGACCAATGCCCGTGACGTAAAGCACTTCATTGACTATTATGGCTATTCTTCCGCTGACGCACTGATCTGCGCCACGCGCCACGGTGGACAGGCCATGCGCGATGAAGGTGATCTTGGCACCATCGAAGCAGGCAAGCTCGCCGACATGATCCTGATCGATGGCGATGTGCTCGCCGATGTTTCGATCCTCACCGATACTGCCCGCATCGTCCTGATCATGAAAGACGGCGCGCTGCACAAGTCCCCTGAATAAGTCGCCGAGACCCGCAAATGGAAGGCACCCACAATGAACGTCGAAACTGGCAAGCTGAACCCCGGTGATGCCCGCTGTCCCGCTATCTCAACCCAGGAAATCATTGCTCAGGACAGGGTCGGTGCGCCGGAATGGGTGCGCTCGGAAAGCTACGAGTTCCTGGGCAACGAAGACATTTCCAAGGATCGCTACATCGATCCAGCCTTCGCCAAGACCGAAATGGAACGCCTGTGGACCCGCACCTGGCAGTTCGCCTGCCGCGAGGAACACGTGCCAGAGGTGGGTGACTATTACGTCTATGACCTTGGCAGTTTCAGCTTCATCATCACGCGCACCGCGCCGGACGAGATCAAGGCCTATTTCAACGCCTGCCTGCACCGCGGCACCAAGCTCAAGCCATCGGGCACACAAGGCTTCTCAAACGACCTTAAATGCCCGTTCCATGGCTGGAGCTGGAACCTTGACGGGAGCAACAAGGAAGTCGTCTGTCCCTGGGATTTCCCGCATGTTGACCGCTCCAAGCTAAACTTGCCCGAAGCCCGCGTCGAATTGCTCGGCGGCTTCGTGTGGATCAACATGGACCCGGCCGCGCCCAGCCTTGCCGAATATCTCGGTCCACAGGCGATGAGCCACATCACCGCATGGAAGCTGGAGGATCGTTATATCCATGTCCATGTGCAGAAAAGCTTTCCGGCCAACTGGAAGCTGACCATGGAGGCCTTTATGGAGGCCTACCATGTGATCATAACCCATCCGCAAGTCGCCCCTTCCAACGCAGACGCCAATTCGCAGTATGATTTCTATGGCGAACACGTCGATCGCTTTATCTCCTGCCTCGGCGTGATCAGCCCGCATCTGGAGGGCAAGTTCACCGAGCAGGAAATCCTCGATCAGTTCACCATCGGTGATGCTTCGGTAATGTCTGATGATCGTCCGAAAGTTGGGAACGGCACCGCGCGGCAGGCGATGGCCGATATGTTCCGCGGCATGTTCGAGACTGCCACCAACAGCGACCTTTCGGGTGTTTCCGATTCCGAAATCCTCGATTGTTTCAGCTATACCGTGTTTCCCAACACCTTCCTGTTCCCCGGCAT
>JANOYZ010000235.1:0-5637 GCA_031429135.1 Novosphingobium sp.
AAGCCGCGGCTTGATCTGGCTGCCAGCCTTGGTGTCAGCACTGCATCGCTCAGTCAGGCAATCCGCATCGCCACGATCGGTGATATTGATCAGAACGCAGCCAAGTTTTCCTTGAGTGATCGCCAAGTGCCGATCCGCGTTCGCTTGTCCGAGGATACGCGGCGTAATATTTCGACCATTCAGAATTTGCCCGTGCCAACTTCAACCGGGGGTTCGGTGCCGCTTTCCGTGGTTGCTGATATATCGCTCGGCTCCGGTCCGGTGAGCATCCAGCGGTATAATCAGAGCCGCCGTGTCGTCATCGGCGCTGATGTTGGTCCCGGTGCGGCACAGGGCACGGTGACCACGGCAATTTACAAGCTGCCGGTCATGAAAAACCTGCCGGCCGGTGTGTCCAATGCCCCCGTCGGGCAAGCCCGCTGGCAGGGTGAAATGATCACCAGCTTTATCAGCGCTCTGCTGGCCGGTGTGCTGCTGGTGTTCTCTGTTCTGGTGCTGCTGTACCACCGCTTCATCTCGCCGCTGGTCAACATGGGCTCGCTGTTTCTGGCACCGCTCGGTGGATTGCTGCTGTTGCTGCTGATGGGGCAATCGCTTTCGATGCCGGTGTTCATCGGCATTTTGATGCTGTTCGGCATCGTTGCCAAGAATTCGATCCTGCTGATTGATTTCGCCATCGAGGAAATGTCGCAAGGCGCGGACAAGTTCACCGCCATACTTGAGGCAGGCCACAAACGCGCCCAGCCGATCGTCATGACCACGGTGGCGATGACTGCCGGTATGATACCCACCGCGCTTTCGCTCGGCGGCGACGGCGCTTGGCGTGCCCCGATGGGCACGGTGGTGATCGGCGGCCTGGTGATGTCGACCGTGCTCACCCTGCTGATCGTGCCGGCAGGCTTCAGCCTCGCCGATGGCCTCGAAAAGCGCCTCGGACCGGCGCTGCGGCGCAGATTCCTGTCCTATACACCGGGCGATGACAAGGAATCGCGTTATCCCAGCGCGGCCCCAGCAGGCCCGCCGGAAGCGCTCGCCGCCGAGTGAGCAGGCATCTGCAACGCCGGGTGACCGGCCTGCCCGCAGACCGGGCGCAACGGATGCGGATATTCGCCACCGGTCTGCTGGTTGCCATGGCGGCGCTGTTCCTTGTCGCGCGGATCATGCAGCACAGCCATCCTGTCTGGCCATGGCTGCTGACTTTCAGCGAAGCGGCGATGGTCGGCGGGCTGGCAGACTGGTTCGCGGTTACCGCGCTGTTCCGCCATCCGCTCGGCATTCCGATCCCGCACACCGCGATCATCCCCGAGAACAAGGACCGTATCGCCGATTCGATGGCAGGCTTCATCCGCGATAACTTCCTTACCCCGCAAGTGGTGGCGCGCCGTCTCAATGCGATGAACCTCGCCTCGGCAGCAGGCGATTTCCTCTCAGATCCGGCGCGCGGTGGTGAAGGACGTCTGCGGCAGGGCGCGGCCAGCCTGTTTGCCGATGTGCTGCAATCGCTCGATCCTGAACAGATGGGCGGCATGGTCAAGAAAGGCCTGCGCAGCCAGCTGGAAAAGCTCGATATTTCGCCGTTGCTCGGCCAGCTGCTCGGCGCTGCGATTGCCGACAAGCGCCATCTGCCGCTGATGGAAAGCATGATCCGCTGGGGCGGGCTGACGCTCGAAGACAACGAAGACCTGCTGCGCGCGATGATTCATGATCGCACCAATGCGGTGATGCGCTGGACCGGGCTTGACGAAAAGCTGGCGAATGCGGTGCTCGATGGCATCTACAAGCTGCTCGCCGAATGCATCGTCGATCCGCAGCATCCCTTGCGCCGCAAGGTGGAAGAAGGGCTTGAGAGCCTTGCCGTCTCGCTGGTCGATGATCCGGCAATGCATGACCGGGTGAACCGGCTGAAGCTGGAACTGCTGAACAACCCCGCCATGGGCGCGTGGATCGATGCCATGTGGGAGCGTACGCGCACCAGTCTGCTCGCCGCTGCGCGCAATCCCGATGCGGCGTTTGCGGGCCAGTTTGGTGCCAGCCTGGCCGAACTCGGTGCGGCGCTGAAGCGCGATCAGCGGCTGCAACTGCTGGTAAATCGCTTTGCCCGGCGCACACTTGTCGGCATGGCGACGCGCTATGGCGCGCAGATCGTGCGGCTGGTTTCCGAAACGGTGAAACGCTGGGATGCCTCGACCATGACTGACCGGATCGAGGGCGCGGTCGGCCGCGATCTGCAATTCATCCGCATCAACGGCACGCTGGTCGGCGGACTGGTCGGCCTCGCCATCCATGCGGCGGATACGCTGTTATGAGCGGACCGGCGCTCACCACCGAACGGCTGGAACTGTGGCAGCCTGCTGCGGACGATCTTGATCAGTTGTTCGCCCTTACCGAGGACGATCAGACCCGCCGCTTCCTCGGCAGTTCTGAACCCAGCATGGGCGATAGCTTCGCCCGCCTGCACCGCAACGCCGGGTCATGGGCACTCCACGGCTATGGCGTGTTTATGGTCCGGTTGAAGGGTGAGGCGGCGATCATCGGCACATGCGGCGTGTTCCATTCATGGCGCGATTTGCCGGGGCTGAACGATGTGCCGGAAGCTGGATGGATCGTCCGCCGCGATCACTGGGGCAAAGGCATTGCCAGCGAAGCTATGCGCGCGTCGCTGGCATGGTTTGATGGTGTGCAGGGCCAGCAGCGCATCGGCTGCATGATCGAGGAAGGGAATGTGGCGAGCGAGAAACTGGCCCTGGCGCTGGGGTTTGCGGAATATCACCGACAGGTGGGGGATGAGGATAAGGTGATGGTGCTTTATGAGCGGGTCGCTCCCATTGGGCCGGCCGCCTGCTGAATTCAAGTTGTGCCTACCGGCCTGTCGTTTTTCGGAACTTCACAAGCCCAACTCTGCATGAGATCCAAGCCTGACGAGTTGCATCGTCTCACCATCTGGCTTGCGGTAGATCAGCACGAGATCGGGCTTCACGTGGCAATCGCGATGGTCTTTCCAGTCGCCTGTCAGGGCGTGGTCGTGGTGGCGCGGCTCGAGCGGTGCATCCACTGCCAAAAGGGCAATCAGTTCATCCAGGTCGTCGACAATGACCCGCCGATACCGGCCCTTCAATTCTCTCTTAAGATCACGCCTGAACCGCCCGGTCGGGTCAATCTTCCGCATCTAGGTCAGCCAGCAACGCCTTGAAGTTCGGATAACTCTTCAATTTCCCGCTGCGAGCTTCCTGCATAGCTGCGATGGTTTCGGCATTGGGCGTCAGCGGTTCGAACGGCAACGCCTTGTCATGCGCGACGCGGGTGAGCAGCAGCCGCACCGCGTCGGAAACCGTCAGCCCCATCGTGGCAAGCACGGCGGAGGCTTCGTCCTTGACGATGCCATTGATGCGGGTTTGAACGAGAGCATTTGCAGCCATGTATGACGTTGTAATGCAAGGTGGGGCAAGTGGCAAGGGAATCAATGCAGGTGATATGCAGCGGGTCGGCTACCTGATGGCTGTGCCCATCAACCCGATCACGCAAGTCCGACAGTTCATTTGTCAATGCTTCGATTCTGACCAAGTATCCTCGAATCTCGAGTTCAAGGTCCGTAATTTGCTGAACTACGGACCTTTCCATCATAACTTCCCCGTCAGCTCCGGCACCGCATTGAACAGGTCAGCCACCAGTCCGATATCCGCGACCTGGAAGATTGGCGCGTCTTCGTCCTTGTTGATGGCGATGATCGTCTTGCTGTCTTTCATCCCCGCCAGATGCTGGATCGCGCCCGATATGCCGACGGCGATATAGACTTGCGGCGCGACGATCTTGCCGGTCTGGCCGACCTGATAGTCGTTGGGGACATAGCCTGCATCGACCGCAGCGCGGCTAGCGCCGACGGCGGCACCGAGCTTGTCGGCCAGCGGGAAGATCACCGCCTTGAACGTGTCCGCATCCTTCAGAGCGCGGCCGCCCGAAACGATGATCTTGGCGGCGGTGAGTTCCGGACGCTCGCTCTTGGCGATTTCCGCGCCGACGAAGCTGGAGAGCCCCGCATCACCGGGGCCGGAAACAGCCTCGACACTGGCAGAACCGCCGCTCACTTCCGCCTTGGCGAAGGCGGTGCCGCGCACGGTGATCACCAGCTTGGCGTCGGTGCTTTCGACCGTGGCGATGGCGTTGCCCGCGTATGTCGGCCGGGTGAAGGTCTTGGGGCCTTCGACCGAGAGAATGTCCGAAACCTGCATGACATCGAGCAGCGCGGCGACGCGCGGGGCGACGTTCTTGCCGTGGCTGGTGGCAGGTGCGAGGAACGCATCGTAATCAGCCATCAGCCCGGCGACCAGCGGCGCGACGTTTTCGGCCAGAGCGGCGCCATAGGCGGCGTCATCGGCTTTCAGCACCTTGCTGACGCCAGCGATCTGCGCGGCAGCAGCGGCAGCACCGTCGCAGCCCGAACCGGCAACCAGCGCGGTAACTTCACCAAGCAGCGCAGCGGCGGTGACCACGGCCAGCGTGGCATCCTTGACCGTGGCGTTATCGTGTTCGACCCAAATGAGTGTCTTCATCTTTGCGTCCTTCCGGGGATCAACCCCTGAAACCGTCCGCCCTGAGCTTGTCGAAGGGCTGTACTTTTCTTTTCCCACCGTGCGCCCGGTCCGAAGCATGGGCGGCCCTTCGACATGCTCTGGGCAGGCGGGGATGGGGGGAGCGCGCTTACTTATGCGACTCCCAGATCTTTAAGCTTGGCGACCAGCGCATCAACATCGGCAACCTTGATGCCCGCGCTGCGCACTGGCGGTTCGGAAACCTTCAGCGTCTTGAGTCGCGGGGCGGTGTCGACGCCGTAATCGTCGGGCGTCTTGTTCGCCATCGGCTTGCTCTTCGCCTTCATGATATTGGGCAGGCTTGCATAGCGCGGTTCGTTAAGACGCAGGTCGGTGGTGATGATGGCGGGCAGGGCCAGCGAGACGGTTTCGGAACCGCCATCGACCTCGCGGGTGACAGACACCCGATCGCCTTCGACCACAACCGCGCTGGCGAAGGTGCCCTGCGGACGGCCCATCAGCGCGGCGAGCATCTGGCCGGTCTGGTTCGAATCGTCGTCAATCGCCTGCTTGCCAAGGATGACGAGGCCGGGGGCCTCTTCCTCGCATATGGCGTGCAAGATCTTGGCAACCGCCAGCGGCTCGACCGTGTCATCGGTCATGACCAGGATCGCGCGATCTGCGCCCATGGCGAGCGCGGTGCGCAGCGTTTCCTGCGCCTTCTGCGGGCCGACGGAAACCGCGATAATCTCTGTCGCGACGCCCTTTTCGCGCAGCCGCAGCGCCTCTTCAACCGCGATTTCGTCAAACGGGTTCATCGACATCTTGACGTTGGCAAGATCGACGCCGCTGCCATCGGCCTTGACCCGTGGCTTCACATTATAGTCGATCACCCGTTTTACGGGGACGATGATCTTCATTGCGAAAGACCCTTCCAGTTAGAGAGCGGCATGCAATTAGCCGCTCGATTAAATCACTTGCGATTCGCCATTGCCGCACATGCAAACAAGGTCAAGCCCCGGTGTGGGGTGAGCTTTGCGCGTGGCCTTCGACAGGCTCAGCACGAGCGGGTGTAGTGTAATATCCATTCTCAACCCCGCTCAGCCTGAGC
>JANOYZ010000236.1:0-3083 GCA_031429135.1 Novosphingobium sp.
GCTCAGGCTGAGCCTGTCGAAGCCCGCGCGCTTCGCCGGTCTCAGATAGCGAAGCCGAACACCCGCGCCGCGTTCTCGCTCAGCGTTTTCCTTGCATCTTCTGCCTTCAGCCCCTCGATCATCTTGGTCGCCACCGCACGGCTGTGCGGCCAGATCGTTGCCGAATGCGGATAGTCGGAAGAGAACATCGCCATTGATGAAAGCCATGGCCACAGGCCGGTGCCGATCATCTGATAGCCGCAATAATCATCGACATTGGTGGCAAACACATTCTTGCCGACGAATTCCACCGGCGGCACTTTCAGCTTCACCGGATGCCAGCTCTGCTGGATTTCCCAGTGGTGCATCATGGTCTGCACCCAGAACGGGGCCCAGCCGCAATCGACCTCTGCGCCGACCATCTTGAGGTTTGGATAGCGATCGAACACCCCGGCGAAAATCAGGTAGGAAAACGGCCGCAGGCACGAGAAATAGCGCGTGACGATGCCACCGATGCTTACTGCGTCCTCCTGCACCCGATCCCAGTCGGTGGCATCGGGCGGGCCGCCGTGATTACGGTGCATGCACAGCGTCATCCCCAGATCGTCCGCCGCCTGCCAGATCGGCTCGTAATGAGTGGGATGGTTATAGGGGATCGTCGGATTGCCCGGAATATACATCGCCCGGCCGCCTTTTTTCGCCACCCGGCGCATTTCGGCAACGGCGATATCGATGCCCTGCTCGGTGGGATTGATCGTCAACCCGCAGAGCCGCGTCGGATCGGCCGACTGGAAGTCTTCGAGCATCCAGTCATTGTAAGCCGTGATCCCCGCCAGCGCGACTTCCTGATCGGTAAAGGTGTAGAACGAAGGCGACATCCCCGGATAGAGCACCGAGGCCCAGGTGCCATCGATGTCCATGTCCTTGAGGTGCTCGGCGCCATCATAATTGCCCTTGCGCAGCTGGTCGAAACGCAGCCCGCTCATGCGGTAATCCTTCTTGTCAAACCCGGCCATCGCCTCAAGCCCATAGGTGCGCTTGGGCGGAGTGACCCCATCAAGGCTCCAGCCCTCGCCGCCGTCCTTGCCCTCGATCACCCGCGGAGCCTTGTCCTTGAGATGCTTGGGAAAGCGATCGAGGAACAGGTTGCGCGGTTCGTTGATGTGATTGTCCGCCGAAATCAGCTTGATACCAAGATCGGCAATCGGATCGCGCGCTTGCAACTGGGTGGCCATATCATCAACTCCACAGGCTTAGCCGGACCGGGCTATGCTGCGATGTTACGCGCCAATCACGGCGGCGCACAATCATCGGCGCTCTGGCTGGACTGCCCAATCGTCCTGCCCGGTAATGTGGCAGATTGTCCACAAGATAGCGCGCTGACTCGCCTGTAGTGACGAATATCTGCGTGTTTTTGTGGCCGCCCAGGTTATAAATACGCCTGATCATCCAGACGATTGGTAAAGGCCTTGCCTGAAGCCCGCGCCGTGCCGATAGTTTCAGTACAAAGGGAGCAACCCGAAACACAAGGCGCATCAGCCATGAATGATATTGGAGACAACCGCGATGCGGGCGAGGCCAGGCGCAGCGGCTGGTCGCTTTCCGAATTTCTCAATCTGCTCGATCTGCGCGGCCAGACCTGGTGCATCGTCGAGCTGCGCGGGTCAGCCGGGTTCAACTTGCCGGGTGACGATGGCGTGACCTTCTATGGCGTCACCAAGGGCCATGTCCGCATCGCCGGGGTTTCGGGCGGCACGCTTGAGCTCGGCCGGGGGCAGGTGCAATTCATCCTGTCGGGCGAGGCCCATGCCGTACGCACTGCGCCTGACAGCCCTAGCGCCGTGCTCGATTTCCTGCGCCATGATCAGACCGTCGATACCCCGCCGACCTTCACAATCGGCAAGGGCGAGCTGACCGCGCGGCTGCTCTGCGCGCGGCTCAAGGTCAATTGGCCCGGTGGCCTCAGGCGGGCCGCCATGCCATCATCCATGCTGATCGGCGGCGATCTGCACGGCGGCAGCATCAATGCCGCCCGGATCGAAACCTTGCAGACCTTTTCCACCGGCCCCGGCTCCACCGCGCTGCTGACGCGCCTTGCCTCGATGCTGCTGGCGCTGGCGCTGCGCAACCATCCGCATTGCCCGCTGCTGTTCCGCATGTCGGCGGCCAATGATCCGATCGCCAATGCCCTGCAACTGGTAGATGCCGATCTCGCCGCCAACTGGAGCGTCGAGCGCATGGCCCGCAAGGTGGGCATGAGCCGGTCAAGCTTTGCCGCGCGCTTTGCCATCGAAGCCGGGCAGACGCCGATGGAGCTGCTGACCGAGCGGCGGATGCAGGCGGCGGCTGTCATGCTGCGGCAGGGCAGCCTCAAGATCACCGAGATCAGCGCCCGCGTCGGTTATCAGTCAGAAGCTGCCTTCAGCCGCCGGTTCACACGCTTTTTCGGCCACTCGCCCGGCCAGATGCGCGGACGGAAGGTCAACGAGGAGAGCCACGCCGGCTGGCAGAGCTTTCTCGCCGAGGGTCATCCCCCGCGCGCCGCTGCGACACATTGAGAGGATGCGCAAAACGATGGACGGTATACCGCAGGCTGAACTGATGTTCGAGATCGATGTGGAATGCTCAGCCCCGGTGGACATGGGAGTGATCGATGGCGGCACGGCACGGATGATTGCGATCACCGGCGGGCGGGTGTTCGGCCCGAAGCTTAATGGTGCGGTGCTCCCCGGCGCGGACTGGTCGATCATGCGCGATAATGGCGTGGCGACAGTCGAGGCGCGCTATGCGCTCAAGGCTGACGACGGCACGATCATCCAGATCTTCAACGCTGCCACCACGCAAGTTGGACGCCCGCGCGAAGACGGCGTGATGATGATCACCACGCCGCGCTTCATCGCCCCCGACGGCCCGCACGCCTGGCTGAACCACGGAGTCTATGTCGGCACGCTGATCCCCGACATCAGCGGAGGGAGTTTTGCTGTAAAGATCGGCGTTTTCCGGATGAGCTGATTACACTCTGCGGATAATCTCAACCACCCTTCGTCTTTGCAAGGAACGAAGTGAGGAAGCAATCCAGGGCGGCGGTGCATGGCGCTCTGGAT
>JANOYZ010000237.1:0-6354 GCA_031429135.1 Novosphingobium sp.
GCTTGAGCGAGAGCACGGCATCACGCGGATCGGCGGTCAGCACCTGGCGTTTGTCAATCAGTACCAGGATCGAGAAACCACCGGGAACCTGAATCGGGCCGACGAGCTGGCCGGGGCCAAGCTGCTGCGTTGCCGTGGCCAGCTCTGCCGGCAATTGGGCAAGCCGTAGCCAGCCAAGATCGCCGCCAACCGATTTAGTCGATGCTTCGGAATAGGTTCTGGCCAGCGCAACAAAGCTGGCACCACCCTTGAGCTGATCAACGATCTTTTTGGCATTTTCAAATACCAAAGCCTGGCTTTCGGGCGTGGTGGTCAGGAAAATTTCGCCAAGCCGGTATTCTTCGGTGCCCTTGGCAGCTTTCAGACGATCAATGGCTTCCTTGACCTCGTCTTCCGAGATGTTGACGAAGGGCTGGACATTGCGTCGCAGCAGGCGCTGCCACGAAAGTTCACCGCGAATCTGCCGCTTGAGCGAGCCTGGTGATGAGGATATCTTGGTCAGATAGGTGTCCATTGCCTTCACATTCTGACCGAAGTTCTGCGAGGCAACGCGGGAATAAGTCTGCTCCACCTCCTCATTCTTGACTTCGATATCCTGTGATTTGGCTTCCTGAATCTGAAGCGATTCATCAATCAGGTTACGCAGGATTTGCAGACGCAGACGCTCAAGCTCTTCCGGACTGACTTTGCCCTGATTGGCCGCCACGACCAGCGAAAGCCGCTGATCAATGTCGGTTCCGGTGATGATGTCACCATTGACGATGGCCGTGGCCCGCCGATGATTGGGATCATTCTTGCCAAATATCGTCAGGTTTTCAGGAATACTGAGGTTGCCCTGCGGCGTTTCGCTTCCAGCATCTTGTGCGTGAATCGAAGCAGAGAATGCCAATGCGGTCAGGCTGACAGCCAGCATGGCTCGGCCCGTAATGGTCTTTCGTGAAAAGATGCTCACCTTCGTCCAATTCCCGTTTGCTGCAGGCCATGCCCGCCAGAATATACCTGGGCTCCCTGACGACTGACGCCTGAACGGAAGCTGAGTTTGTTGGTGCGGGCGATAGCCGGTTTGCTGATGAGTTGAAACACTAACTATCTAAACCCCAGATTGCGGAGTGCGAAATAGATCTGGAAGGTATTGCCGCGCCGCGCATCACCGGTCGCGACAAAATCCCGCCGCCAGGTCAGCGCCAGTTCAAGGCACTCATCCTCATAGGCCACGCCGATGCGGGTACGCAGTGGCTGAAAGCCATCGGAGGTGTTGAGCGGGTCTTCATTGCGATCGGTCAGGTTGACTACGCCCGAAGCGAAGATCGACCAGTGTTTGGCAAAGGCCGCTCGCGCGGAAAAGCGCAGTTCTTCACGATCCTGAAGATCCTCGACGGTGGTGATATTGCGGTTAAGGCGCAGGTAGCCAAGCTCGAAATAAGTACGCTGGCTGCCGATTGTCGCATCGAATTCATTGCGCCGCACCGCCAGACTATCTTTGTCGAGGCGGAAACGATGGGTAAGTTTGACGAAATCACGGAAACGCACTTCGGTGCGCCCGACAATGTCTGACACGCGGTCATTCAGCCCGGTGCCATCGGGAAACAGCGTGGATTTGCTGGTCAGGCGGTAGGATTGGCCAATGGTTGAATTGATCCGCCAGCCGGGTGCCTGCCACTGCCAGTCAAAGCCGTAAGTGAAGCGCACACCATCTTCGATGCGGTCATAGCCTGGGAAGCGATTGAGCGCGAAAAGGTTGGAATCCTCAAGATCGATGGCGCGGGCATCTTCATTGGGCACCGCCAGATTGCGGATCGTCGGGCTGGCGACGATCTGGAAACGCGGGGTGATCACCTGCGTCCCTTTGAGGAAAGAGCCGACAAACGGCCATTTCACATCAAGCGCCGCTGTCGCAATCCCGCGGCCCTGCCAGCCATTGTTGCCGCGATAGCTGGGGGTGGTTGTCAGCAGATTATCGGATGAATGATAGACATCACCGCGCACCAGTGCGGTCAAGGTCACCAGCTGGCCAAGCGGAGTCAGCCGCGAGAGATCCCATCTGGCACCGGCAAAAGCGCGCTGGGTATCCTGTCCGCTGGTGCGCGAAATTGCGAGGCTGTTGAACTGCAACTCTACCCGGCCACCCAGCAAGGGATCGGTCATCCGCTTGCGGAAATCGACCACCGGAAGGGCGATCGGCACCTGACCCTGCTTGTCGCCAACGCGCAGTGTCTGCGTTGCCCAGCCGGCAATCGACAGATAACTGCTGGCATCGATCCGTTCGAGTTCGAAGGTCGAGCGCAGCCGGTCATCGCGGCTGATATCATAGCGCCGCAGGAAGGTGCGATCGCTGGCAAGGCGAACCGAAGCAGACAGGCTCCAGTTGGGGTTGAACTGAAAGCGGCCATTGCCGAACAGATAGCCGCGCGCCTCTGTGCTTTGCACCGTGCCCGTCCCCGAAACCGGGATCAGCGCGCTGCGCGTGGCATAGCCGGTAAACTGGAAGGCACCGATATCGGTCAGCATCCGGTATTGCGCCGAAATCATCGGCGCGGCCTGCGTATAGACATAGCCTTTGACCTGAAGGTCAGCATTGGGCCCAAGCCGCTTGTAATAGCCCTCGCTGATTTCGATGCCGTTCGATGCCGAAAGCCGCAGGTCAGGGATCAGCAAGCCGTCAATCGCACGACCATCGGTTGCCAGAACCAGTCCCGGCAGCGGCAGCAGCGACACGCCGAACAGTTCCATCCGCGCGCCCTTGAAGCGCAGGTTCTTGGCATCGGGATCAAAGGCGACCTGTTCGGCATTAACGCGCCAGCTGGGATTCTTCGGGCAGCCCTGATCGTCTTCAACCGCGCAGCCGGTGTATGAAGCCCTGGTCAGGATGATCCTGCCGCTGGCCTCGCGCCTGCCGGATTTTGCCGCGACCCTGCCGCCTTGGCGAAGCGCAATCAGCAGATCGTCCATCGCCCCGGCCTTGAGCTCGTCGGTCAGCTCAACCCGTTCGGTAAATAGCTGGTTGCCGTCCTTGTCGACCAGCCGGATATTGCCGGTGGCGACGATTGCGCCGCTCTTGCGGTTCCAGGTTACTGCGTCTGCCCGGACTGATTGATCATCGCGGCGCAGCACGACATTGCCCGAGGCCGTCACCGACTCGGCATCATAATTGTAATCGACCTTGTCAGCTTCAAAAGTGACGGGGTCTTCCTGCGCGGTGGCGGTTTGCACGGTGGTTGCCGCCGCATCCTGCGCGGCGGCCGGCAAGGCGAGTATCACGAAGGCAAGCGAAGCCGCCTCCGCCAACCAGCGGTGCAAGCGTGTATTCCGGGCTTGCATCTTGGACTGCGGCACAGGGAGCATCACTTGCCTATCGCACCGCCCGCGCCTAACTGCAATCCGCCTTGGCGGTGCTTTTTGATCGTTCCGCCGCAATGCACACAGTTCTTCCGGAGCACCCATGCAAATCATATTCGCCGCCTCACCCGCTTCAGCCCGTATTATCGCTAGACTGGTGAACCAGGGCGCGGTTCCGGCGGACCTCGAAGCGGCGCTGGTTGAAGGCGCTGCGGCGTCGCGATTCACCGGTAAAGCAGCACAACTTTTTGAAGGTTTTGTCTCGCGCGGCGATGGCGTGGTGCGGGTCGTCCTGCTGGGCGCTGGAGAGAAGGGCGATGCTGGCCGGATCAGGGCGCTGGAAAAGGCGGGGGCGGCGCTCACCGCCAAGTATCTGACCTCGGGCGAAACGGCGTTGACGATTGATCTCGCAGGCGCGGACCTCACCCGCGCAGAGGTAGCGGCCCTGCTGCTCGGTGCCCGGTTGCGCGGTTTCCGTCATGATGCCTATCGCACGACGATGAAGGACGAACAGAAGGTCACGCTTCAGACGATCACGGTGATCAATGCGCCCAAAGGCGCTGAGGCCGCATGGGAAATTGAGGCAGCTCTGGCCGAGGGCGTTGAACTGACGCGCGAACTTGTCACCGAACCGGCCAATATTCTTTACCCTGAAAGCTTCGTCGAACGCTGTCAGAAACGTTACGCGGGAACCGGGCTTGTGGTGTCGGTGCTCGATGAAGCCGCCATGCAAAAGCTCGGCATGGGCGCACTTCTCGGCGTGGCGCAAGGCTCCGCCCGCCCGCCGCGCCTGCTGGTGATCAAGTGGAACGGCGGCGGTGACGCGCAGCCCACCGCCTTTGTCGGCAAGGGCGTGACCTTTGATACCGGCGGCATCAGCCTGAAAGCACCGGCCGGCATGGAAGACATGAAGTGGGACATGGGCGGGGCCGGGGCCGTCGCCGGGGCTATGCTCGCGCTAGCAAAGCGCAAGGCCAAGGCCAATGTGGTCGCGGTTTGCGGGCTGGTTGAGAACATGCCCGATGGCAATGCCCAGCGCCCCGGTGACGTGGTGACGTCGATGTCAGGCCAGACCATCGAGGTGATCAACACCGATGCCGAAGGGCGTCTGGTGCTATGCGATGCGATCACCTGGGTGCAAAAAGAGTGCAAGCCCGCCGCGATCATTGATCTGGCGACGCTGACCGGAGCGATCTTCGCCGCCCTCGCGCATGAATATGCCGGTATCTTCTCCAACGACGATGCGCTGGCCGACAAGCTGACAGCGGCCGGCAAGACCTCGGGCGAGCAGCTGTGGCGCTTTCCGATGGGGCCGGCTTACGACAAGATGATCGACAGCCCGATTGCCGATATGAAGAACATGGGCAGCCGCTATGCCGGATCAATCACCGCCGCGCAGTTCATTCAGCGTTTCGTCGACAAAGGCACCCCCTGGGCGCATCTCGACATCGCTGGTATGGTCTGGGCAGACAAGCCCGGCGCAACCTGGGACAAGGGCGCGACCGGTTATGGCGTGCGCCTGCTGGACCGCTACGTGCGCGATAATCTTGAGGGCTGATGACCAGGCCCGATGCCATAATTTTATGAGAGTCGATTTCTATCAGCTCAGTCGTGATCCGGCCGAAACTGCGGTGGCGCAGATCGCGCGCAACACGCTGAAGGCGGGCAAACGTCTGCTGGTGGTGGCAGACGGCGCGGATCGGCTGGACCGGATCGGCGAGGCGCTGTGGGCAAAGGGCGGTGATTTCCTCGCCAATGGCCGCGCGGGCGGTCTGCATGATGCGCGCCAGCCGATCCTGCTGTCTGAAAGTACCGAGCCTGCCAATGGCGCAACATTCCTCGCGCTCGCCGATGGCAAATGGCGCGAATCTGAGGGCTTCGAGCGGGTGTTCCTGTTTTTTGATGGTGAAACGCTTGATGCTGCGCGGGCGCTGTGGCGTGACCTGGGATCGCGCGAAGCAACCGAACGCCACTTCTGGAAGCAGGACGGCGGCAAATGGGCTGAGGCTGGATAGAGCCTTCTGATCCCTCCAATCCGTCTGCCCTGAGCTTGTCGAAGGGTCGCATTTTATCTTCGTGCGGCCGAACTTACCTCAAGAAGCCGAACTTTACCTCAAGAAGAAGGGCAGTGCTTCGACAAGCTCAGCATGGACGGATTTTGGGGTACAGTGCTGGCTGATACGCCCCAATCTTGCGGCGCTGCATATTCCCGGCTAGGGGCGCGCCATCCTGAAATCATAACTTTCACCTAAGGAACTCTCCCATGGCGGTTACCCGCACCTTTTCGATCATCAAGCCCGACGCCACCCGCCGCAACCTGACCGGTGCGGTTACTGCCGTGCTGGAAGAAGCCGGGCTGCGCGTCGTTGCCTCCAAGCGCATCCATATGAGCCGCGAACAGGCCGAGGGCTTTTATGCGGTCCACAAGGAACGCCCGTTCTTTGGCGAACTGGTCAGCTTCATGATCTCCGGCCCGGTCGTCGTGCAAGTGCTCGAAGGCGAGAACGCCATGCAGACCAACCGTGACATCATGGGCGCGACCAACCCCAAGGACGCTGCCCCCGGTACGATCCGCGGCGAACTGGCCGAAAGCATCGAAGCCAATTCGGTGCATGGCTCGGACAGCGACGAAAATGCGGCGATTGAGATTGCCTATTTCTTCAAGCCGGAAGAGATTGTCGGTTAAACATAGCGCCTGCTGCCATGCGGCTGAGCGTTAGAACGCGTTCGCCACATCCATCAGCTTGGTCAGTTTCTTTGGGGCTACCGCCAGCCAGCTTTTGGCCAGCCATTCGCCGATATGGTCCCAGTCGGTGTCGCCCAAGTCGATCCTGATCGCCACCCAGCCATCGCCAAAATAGGCGGGGCGGTAGTAGCGGTCGGGGTCGCTGTCGATCAGCATCGCCTGTTCCTCGACGCCGCTGATCTTGACGAGCAGCGCGGTCTTGCCGTCGCCGTGGTGGTCGACCGAAACATAGGCGAATTTTTTGCCGCCGATAATGCCGAAGCAGGGCATTC
>JANOYZ010000238.1:0-7591 GCA_031429135.1 Novosphingobium sp.
CCTTGGCCATCCCGAATGGGCGGACGACCCAGCCTTCGCCACCAACGCAGCGCGGGTCGCGGCGCGCGACACGCTGGTGCCGATGATCGCGGCGATTATATCAGAGAAGCCTGCGGCGGCGTGGCTCGACCAGCTTCAGGACGCTGGCATTCCCGCCGGCCCGATTAACTCGGTGTTGCAGGCGCTCGCCGCTCCGCAGGCGGTGCATCGCGGCGCGCAGATCAGCGCAAGCGGAGGTGCATTGGGCGAAGTGGCGATGGGCGGGTCGCCGATCCGGATCGACGGCGAGCGGATCGATGCGCCGCTCCCCCCGCCCGCGCTCGGCGAGCATCGCGATTTGCTTGGCGAGTGGGTCGGTGCTGCGGAGCTTGGACGGCTGCGCGCGGCGGGGATCATCGGCTAGCTCAGGTTTTCGTCCTTGTAGCGCGTCTCAATAAAACGGCCCTGGGTTTCGAACGCGGCGAGGTCATTGCGCGCGAGCTTGGCGCTGATGTCGTCGAGCGCGGTGCGCCCCGCGGCAAGCGCATCGACCAGCCGGTCGTCAACGCTTTTGCCTTCCGCATCATATTCGGCGCGATAGCTTGCCGGGACGTGCAGATAGCGGTCGATGAGGCCGGGCAAATGGTTCGACATCAGCCGCCGTGCGTCCTGCGCGTCGGGATCGTGTTCGTCGACCCGCGACAGCGTTTCCTTGAGCGGCTGAAGGCGCTGCGACAGCAGGTCGATCTCGGCCTGCGCCGGCGCGGGCAGGGCACGGCGGGCGCGGAAGATATAGCTGTCGAAGCGCTGGACCATTTCGCCATTGGGGAGGTCGGGGGCAACATTGGGCGCGGCGATGTCGCGCGTGCCCGAAAACACCAGCACGGCCGCGATCGCAACCGCCAGCCCGACCGCGGCGAGGAAACCAAACATTCCGATCGGCAGCACGAGGCCGATCACGATCGCCGCAAGGCACACCGCCCCGACCGCAATCGCGACCCGCTTGAGCGTGCGGCCAAGCCCGGCATTGACCCGCGCGCGTTCGCGCTGGGCGGCACTCCTGACCGCGCCGTCGCGCTCGTCGATTTGGCGCATCACGCGGTCGGCGCGCGCCAGCACAAGGTCGAACTTGTCGGTGCTCATCGTTTCTCGATCGGGGTGAAGGGCGAACTGGTGGATTCAAGCCGGTTTTGGGAAACCCCCTCGGCGCGCGCGATATAGCCCTTCGATTTCTCGACTTCGCTGCCGAGCGTCTCGACGGTCTGCTTCATGTTGGTCAGCGCCTGGAGCTTGAAGGTGTCGATCTGGTCCATCGTGTCATAGATGTTCTGGAACGCGCGCTGGAGCGTTTCGAGCGGGATCGTCGAGCCCGCCGCTTGCTCGTGGATCGCGGCGGTCTGGCTCTTGAGCAAGGCGCCGGTAGTGTCGATCATTCCGGCGGTCGTGGTGTTGAGCGCGCTGACCTGTTCCAGCACGAGCCGCTGGTTGGTCATCGCCTGCGCGACGGTAACCGCGGTGCGCAGCGCGCCGACGGTGGTGGTGCTGGCGCGGTCAACGCCCTTGACCAGCTCGACATTGTTCTTCTTGACCAGATCGAGCGCGAGATAACCCTGCACTGTCACCGCCATCTGCGTCAGCAAGTCTTGCGTGCGCTGGCGGACATAGAACAGCGCGCTCTCGCGCAGCGCCTTGGCCTTGGCCGGTTCGCTGGCATCGAGATCGGCGGCTTTTTCCTCCAGCTTGGTATCGAGCGTGCGGGAAATGTGGATCATCTGCTCAAGATTGCCCATCGCCTCCCACAGCTTCTGCCGCTCGACATCGATGGCGGCATTGTCCATCAGCAATTCGTCCTTGCCTGAGGACAGATGCCCGAGCACCGACTGGATATGCCCCTGCGCCGATTGGTATGAGTTGAAATAGCGCTTCACCGTGTTGCCGAAAGGGATGATGCCGAGCAGCTTGCGGCCGGTGGAAAGCTTGCCGTTCTTGCCTGGATCAAGTTCCTCCACGGTGCGGCGCAGCTCGGCCAGATTGGCACCGACGCCCGAATCCTTGTCCATCGCGCGCACCGGACGATCAAGGAAACGATTGGCCATTCCCGCCGCAGCGGCGATTTCCTTGCGGCCCATATTGGTCAGCTGATCGACGCGCTTGCCGAATTCCGGGCTGGCTGCATCCTGAGCCACCAGATCGGCGATGAAGGCGTCAACTTTGGCATCAAGCTTCGATTTCGCCTCATCGGCCACCGGCACCAGCCCGATCGCCTGTTCGGCGGTGACCACGGGCACGGGATCGGGCGCGGTCAAGGTGATTGCGGGGGCAAGCGTCTCAGTCTGGGTAGTGGCCATGCGTTTTATCCCGTGTCGTCGGTTCAGCCACCAGAATGGGCCTATCCGACCGATAGTTCAACTGTATTAGGAATGTAAGACACGCAATTCAAGGGCGGAGCTTGTATGAGCTCGTTCCGATGGCGTCTTTCACCGCCCGAACCAGCGCGACAACCAGCTTTTGCGCGGTTCGGGCGGGTGCTGTTCGGCGATGCGGAACAGGTAATTGGCCAGAACAGTGGCCTGCTGCTGCGTCATCACGACATGGAAGGTTTCAACCTCGCCCTTGGCAAGGTGGCCTGAAGACAGCTTGGTTTGCAATTGCAGATCGAACTTGCCGGCAAATTCGCCATGCTTCCAGCCGACGAGAATGCCATAGGTCTCGCGGTCGATGTCCTGCGCACTATCTGCCAGCATCTCGGTTCTCCCACTCCGCAGCGGAGGTTACATCTCTATCGCCCCCGCGCCAAGTCGTGTCACGGCTTTGACTTGCGCGCTCTAATCCCTAACCTGACCCACAGCGGGACAGTGAGGATGGTAGTGGATGGCGGCAGGACAGATGACAGTCGGTGAAGAATGGCGGCGCGGCTGGACTCTGGTGCTCGCCGCCTCGATCGGATTCTCGTTCTTTTCGATCATGCTCTCGGGCGCCGGGCTGTTCATGGGGCCACTGGGCAAGGAGTTCAACTGGAGCCGCACCCTGCTTTCAGGCGGCATCACCATTGCCACCTGGATCACCGCGCTGCTCTCACCCGCATTCGGTTTTCTGGTTGATCGTTATGGTCCCAGGGCGCTGGCCATTCCCGGAATCATCGCGACGACTGCCGCCACTTCCGCCTTTGGCCTGGTCAATGGCTCGCCGGTGCAATGGCTGGTGCTTTGGTTTATATTCGGCGTTGCGGCAACGGCGATCAAATCGACTGTGTGGACGGCGGCGGTGCTGGGGGTCTTTTCAAAATCCAAAGGCCTTGCGCTGGGGCTGACTCTGGCAGGAACAGCAGTAGCACAGCTGATCGTGCCGAACCTTGGCAACTATTTGATCGTCAATTTCGGCTGGCGCTGGGCCTATGTCATGCTGTCGGTGGGCTGGGGCGGAATCACTTTGCTGGCATGCTGGTTCTTTTTTCACGATGGCCGCGGCAAAGCGCGGGCAGGCAAGCGACAATCGGGCGAGGAGCAGGTCGCGCTTCCAGCCGCTGACCTGCGCGGACTGAGCATCCCGCAGGCCTGGCGCGATTGGGCGCTGTGGCGCGTGGGCATTTCCAATTTCACCGTCATGGTGCTGACCATGGGGCTGGGTGTGCATATGATCGAGATTCTCAGCGATGCGGGAGTGGCGCGCGGGCAGGCGACCTTCCTCGCCAGCCTTGGCGGATTAGCGGGCATCGTTGGCAAGCTGGCAACCGGGCAGCTGCTCGATCGCTATCGCCCCAACTGGATCGGCGGCATCACGCTCGGCGCTGCGGCACTGGCCTTTTTGTTGCTGATGAATGGCATCCGTTCGCCCATGGCGATCTTCATTGCGCTGATGATCAATGGCTATGCCGCCGGCACCAAGACGCAGATCACCGCCTACCTCACCTCATCCTATGGCGGGATGAAGAACTTCGGCGTGATCTATGGCGTGATGGCCGCGCTGATGGCGGCAGCATCAGGGCTGGGGCCGCTCGTCGCGGGGCGCATCTTTGACACCTTTGGTGACTACACACCATTCCTGATCGCGGGCACAATCGGCTGTGCGCTCAGCGGGCTGCTGATTATCTCGATGCCGCGTTACCCGGTGTGGGAGAAGAATGGAGGCGACGAAGAGGTTTTCGCCTGACCCGCTACGCCGCCAGTTTGAACGGCGCGATCTCGCCCGAGAGGTAAAGCTTTTTCGCCTTGGCGCGGCTTAGCTTGCCGGACGACGTGCGCGGCAGGGTGCGCGGCGGGACCAGTTCGACCACGCAGTTCATGCCGGTGATCGAGCGGACCTTGTCGCGGATCTGATCGTGCAGCTTGCGGCGCTCGACCGGATCGGACACGCGGCAGTGAACCAGCACGGCGGGCACTTCCTCGCCGCTTTCGCTCTCGACCGAGAAGGCGGCGATGTCGCCCTGATGGAAGCCGGGCAGCTGTTCCACCGCCCATTCGATGTCCTGCGGCCAGTGGTTCTTGCCGTTGATGATGATCATGTCCTTGGCGCGGCCGACGATGAACAGATAGCCATCGACCATATAGCCCATGTCGCCGGTATCGAGCCAGCCATCGACCAGACATTCCGCAGTCGAAACAGGATCGCGAAAGTAGGAGTGCATCACACTCGGCCCCTTGCACCACACCTTGCCGATGTGGTGATCGGGCAGCGCAGAGCCATGCTCGCCGCGAATCTCCACTGCCATGTCGCGCACCGCCTTGCCGCAATTGACGATGGCGCGGTAGCGCGCCGGGCGCGACAGATCGCGCGGGGTGCCGGAAAGCCGCTCTTCCTCGACCAGTTCGACGCGGATGCCTTCGCCCGGCGGCATGATGGTGACCGCCAGCGTCGCTTCAGCCAGGCCATAGCTTGGCAGAAAAGCGCTGGCCTTGAAGCCAGCTTCGGAAAAGGCGTTGACGAAGCCCTGCATCACATCGGGGCGGATCATATCGGCGCCATTGCCGGCGATGCGCCAGCGCGACAGGTCAAAGCGTTCGGCGACATGGCTCTGGCTGGAAATCCGCCGTGCGCAGATATCATAGCCGAACGTGGGCGAGAACGAGCAAGAATTGCCGGGATTGCGACTGATCATATCGAGCCAGGCCAGCGGACGGCGAGCAAAATCTTCAGTCTTGAGGTAATCGGCGGAAATCTGGTTGGCAATCATCGACAGGAAGCAGCCGACCAGCCCCATATCATGATACCATGGCAGCCAGGATATGCAGCGATCATTGAGACCGAACTTCATGCCATGCGCGTGGCCGGCCAGATTGTTGAGCAGCGCCTCGTGCGTCACCGCAACACCGTGCGGGAAACGGGTCGATCCGCTGGAATATTGCAGATAGCAGATGTCATCCGGGCGCGATTCGGGCAGCGTGCATTCGGGGGCTGGTATCTCGGCAAAATGTTCCCAGGCAATGCCTTCGCAGCCCTGCCGTGCGGCAGCGGCACCAGCCATCTCGGCAAGTTCCGCCGGAAAAAACAGCATGCTGGGGTCTGAGCTTTGCAGCTGGATCACCAGTTGTTCGATATAGTTGTCCTTGCCGCCAAAGCTGGTTGGCAACGGCAGCGGCACCGGCCAGGCACCGGCATAGACCGCGCCGCAGAACAGCGCGGCGAAATCGGGGCTGGTTTCGGCGATCAGGGCGATGCGGTCTTGCGGCTTGACGCCATGGGCGATCAGCCGCCTGGCGACGGCCAGCGCAGCTTCGCGCAGCTCGGAATAGGGGTAGACCCGCGCCAGATTGCCGCGTGGATCATGGAAATTAAGCCCGCGTTTGCCGCGCGCAGCATAGTCCAGCGACTCACCAAAGGTGTGAAAGTCAGCAAAGCGGCGAGGAAGCCCATCCTCATTGGGTGTCGGCACCAGCACGGTGTCGGTCATCAGCGCATACCCGTCTGTTGTTTTTGTTCGCTGTAGTCGTCATCTGTGCTTTCGAGCACAGCATATGAACCGATCATTGCCGAATTCCCCCATCGACTGCAAGCGGGTCTCCCCATTCGGTAAGGACTGTGGCACGATTATGGCGAAATGAGGCAAGCCCCCCGCCCTAAACGTCCGTCCAAGCCGCTTGATGCGCAAAGAATCGAGGAATTGGCGCTGGCCTACGTCGCGCGATTCGCCACAAGTGCAGCGAAACTGGGCAGCTATTTGCGGCGCAAATTGCGCGAACGCGGCTGGGAGGGCGATGGCGATGCACCGGTTGAGGCGATCGTCGCCCGCTTTGTTGATGTCGGTTATATCGATGACGAGGCCTATGCCCGGTCAAAATCGGGCAGCCTGTTGCGCCGCGGCTATGGCGAACGGCGAATCGGTCAGGCGCTGGGTGCTGCGGGAATTGCCGAAGATCTGCGCGAGGCGGTGCGCAGCGGGCCGGGCGAACAACGCCGCGCCGCACTGGCGCTCGCCCGCAAACGCCGCTTTGGCCCCTGGAGCGCCTCTCCGCCTGATCGGCCGCAACGCGAAAAGCAGATATCCGCCATGCTGCGCGCCGGTCACCCGCTGGACAGCGCCCGCGAATTGGTCAATGCCGCCTCGGTTGAAGCAGCCGAGCAATGGGCTACCGAAGAAGAGGATTGATGATGCGGACCAAGGTGATTGCAGCTGCGCTGCTGGTGGTGCTGGCGGCCTGTTCTTCGGGCCAATCACAAGGCGCACACAGCGCCAAGACATCCTATGCCAGCGCACCCAAGCATGCAGTTTCGCAGCTGCCGGTGATCCCGCTGACCGTCACCCATGCTGGCAAGCAGCACAGTTTCCGGGTCGAGGTGGCGGGCAGCGCCGAAGAGCAGGACAAGGGGCTGATGTTCCGCACCGCGATGGGCGCGGACGAAGGCATGATCTTCCCGATGAGCCCGCCGCGCATGGCCGCCTTCTGGATGAAAAACACGGTAATCCCGCTCGACATCATCTACATCGGCCCCGATCACCGTATTCTGAACATCGCCGTGCAAGCGATCCCCTACGATGAAACCCCGCTCTATTCGGCAGGGCAAGTGAGCGCGGTGCTGGAACTCAACGGCGGCCGGGCGCAGCAGCTGGGGCTGGGCAAGGGGGATGTGGTGGTGTGGTGAGGGGGAGTTTGGGGGTTATTGCACGTGGCACTTTAACTCGGCACTTTAACTCCCGGCACTTTAACTCCCGGCACTTCGTTCGCTCTGCGAGATGCAGGACAGTCCGATGCTTCGTTCGATTCGAGACCAACATAAAATGGTGGGAATTGCGACAACGCGCGCAACTCGACAAACCCCCACCTAAGCCACCTTGCGCTCCACCCGCATCCGCAGTCCCATCGCATCCAGCACCGCTGTAAAGGTTGCCAGTGTCGGGTTTCCTTCGGGGGCCAGCGCGCGGTAAAGGGCTTCGCGGGTGAGGCCGGTGTCCTTGGCCAATTTGGTCATGCCGCGCGCGCGCGCGACACTGCCGAGCGCGGTGGCGATGGCCTTGGGATCGCCTTCTTCCAGCGCGAGTTCAAGATAGGCTGCTACCCGCTCTTCGCTGGTCAGATAGTCGGCCACGTCATAGGCGGTGGTTTTGATCGCCATTGTTTTAGTCCTCCAGATCACGCGCAAGCTTCTGTGCGCGCTTGATGTTCCGGTCCTGACTGGC
>JANOYZ010000239.1:0-24696 GCA_031429135.1 Novosphingobium sp.
CGTTACCTTGGCAAAACACACGTCGATATCATCGTTGACCACGACATAGTCATAGCCATCCCAGTGGCTGATTTCTGCGCGGGCGCGGTCCATGCGGGCCTGGATGACATCGGCGGGATCGGTGCCGCGTCCGGTCAGGCGGCGGCGCAGTTCTTCGATTGAGGGGGGCAGCAGGAAGACGCGGACGACATCGGTTTCCAGCTTCTGGTAAAGCTGCTGGGTGCCCTGCCAGTCAATGTCGAACAGGAAATCATGGCCTGCGCGCAGACCGGCCTTCACTTGCGCCTTGGGGGTGCCATAGCAATGGCCGAAAACATGCGCCCATTCGAGGAAGTGCTCGGCCTCGACCATGCGGTCAAATTCCGCTTGGGTCACAAAGATATAGTCCTGCCCATCGACCTCGCCGGGCCGCATCGGGCGTGTGGTGACCGAGACCGAAAGCCGGATCGCGCCATCTTCGGCGAGCAGCCGCCGCGCAATCGTCGTCTTGCCCGCGCCCGATGGCGAGGACAGGATGAACATCAGGCCACGCCGCTGGAGCGCGTCAGGCCTGCTCATTCTGGGCCGCTCATTCGGCTTTACCCTTGGTCGCAGCCTTTCGGGCCTTGCGCTGGTCATGCAGCCGCTTGGCGAGGATGCCGCCGGTGACGATGATGGCACCGGGAACGGACCGCGTGGCGACGCGCAGCAGGGCGAAACTGGCTATCGAGCCGAGCAAGGATGGCTTTGCCACCGAGTCGGGCGCAGAGAGCTTGCCCACCGCCCTATCGAGCAGCTTGCCGCCGCCCTGCCGGGCGATCCGGGCAAGGATGGATTCAGCCATCGGCTATTTCTTGCGCCCGAAATCGACCGTGACGACATTGGAGCCATCATCGGCCACTGGCCGCAGTGCATCACTATCGGGCGAATCATTTTCGGCTTCGTCGTGCGGCTCGGGAGCAAGGTCGCTCACCGTCGCCTGGAATTGCAGACCGAAATCAACCGCCGGATCGACAAAGGCGGTAATCGCCGAATAGGGAATGACCAGCTTGGAGGGCATCTGGTTAAAGCTCAGCCCCACCGAAAAGCCTTCGTCAGTCACCACCAGATCCCAGAATTTGTTCTGCAGAACAATGGTCATCTCGTCCGGGAAGCGTTCCTTCAGGTGCGTCGGGATGGAGACGCCGGGAGCCTCGGTCTTGAAGGTGATGTAAAAGTGATGCGCGCCGGGCAGGGTGCTGCCCCCCGCCACAACCTGCCCCAGTACGCGGCCCACCACGGCGCGCAGGGCTTCCTGCACGATTTCATCATAGGGGATCAGGCTGTCTGGCGTCTCTGTCATCGTGCCTCCCAAGTGGCGATGCGACGCGTGGCGGTCAAGGGGGAGTTTGCGTTGATTCCCTCGCTATCCGGTCTATAGGCGCGGCTTACCCGAGGAATTGGCCCATGCGCACCGCTTCGATCACCCGCAAGACACAGGAAACCGACATTGCCGTTGTCGTGAACCTTGATGGCACCGGGGCCTATGATGTTTCGACCGGCATCGGTTTTCTCGATCACATGATCGAGCAGTTTTCACGCCACTCGCTGATTGACATAAAGTGCCAGATCAAGGGCGATCTCCACGTCGATCAGCACCACACATGCGAAGACAGCGCGATTGCCATCGGCCAGGCGATCGCGCAGGCGCTGGGTGATAAGGCCGGGATCGGGCGCTATGGCATGGCCTATTCGCCGATGGACGAAGTGCTGGCCCGCGTCGCGCTCGATATTTCGGGCCGTCCGTGGCTGGTGTGGAACGCCGCCTTCACGCAAGCGCGGCTGGGCGAGATGGACACCGAACTGTTCCAGCACTGGTTCCACTCGATTGCGCAAGCCGCAGGCATCACGCTGCATGTCGAGCTGCTTTACGGCGAGAATAACCACCACATCATCGAAGGCATCTACAAGGGCTTTGCCCGCGCGATGAGGCAGGCGGTGGAGCTTGATCTGCGCAAGGGCGGGGCGATTCCTTCCACGAAGGGAGTTCTTGGTGGCTGAGGTTGTCGCACTGATTGATTACGGTGCGGGCAATCTCCACTCGGTTGCCAACGCGCTGAAAGCTGCCGGGGCGGAAGGCGTGCAGGTCACCACCGATCCCTTGGTGGTGCGTGCCGCCGATCGCGTGATCCTGCCGGGAGTCGGCTCGTTCCGGGCTTGCGCCGAAGGGTTGCGCGCGGTTTCGGGGATGATCGAGGCCATGGAGGAGCGCGTCCACATCGGCGGCGCGCCGTTCCTTGGCATCTGCGTCGGCATGCAGTTGCTCGCCAGCCGCGGCGTGGAGCACGGCGTCACTGCCGGGCTTGGCTGGATTCCCGGTGAAGTGCGGCATATCGAATCGGTCGATCCGGCGATCAAAGTGCCGCACATGGGCTGGAACGACGTTTCGCCGATGCCGCACAACGACGGTGCCCGGCTGATCGAGCCGGGCGAGGCCTATTTCCTCCACTCCTACCACCTGGTCCCCGAACAGGGACGCCACATCGCTGCGATGACCGACCACGGCGGCGGCATCATTGCGGCGGTGGCGCGCGACAACATCCTTGGCGTGCAGTTCCATCCCGAAAAGAGCCAGTCCTATGGGCTGGAGCTGCTGACAAGATTTCTGGAGTGGGCACCATGATCGCGATATCAAATCCTCCACGAGCTTGCTCGGGGAGGGGGACCGCCAGCGAAGCTGGTGGTGGAGGGGGTCGCGCTGGGCCTCAATACCCCTCCGTCAGTCGCTTCGCGTCTGCCACCTCCCCGAGGCAAGCTCGGGGAGGATTTAGAACATGATCGTTTTTCCCGCCATTGACCTCAAGCAAGGCCAGGTCGTGCGGCTGGCCGAAGGCGATATGGACCGCGCCACCGTCTATGGTGATGATCCGGCAGCCCAGGCCATGTTGTTTGCTGAGGCCGGTTCGCAGTATCTCCATGTGGTTGATCTTGATGGCTCTTTCGCGGGCCGTGCGGAAAACCGTGAAGCAGTGGAGGCCATCCTCAAGGCGTTCCCCGGCCATGTGCAGCTGGGCGGCGGCATCCGCACTGCGCTGGCGGTTGATGGCTGGTTTGATCTGGGTGTTGCCCGCGTGGTGATGGGCACGGCGGCGCTCAAAGACCCGCAGTTTGTCAAGGATATGGCCAAGGCCTATCCCGGCGGGATTGTCGTCGCCGTCGATGCGAAGGACGGCATGGTGGCGACCGAAGGCTGGGCCGAGCTATCCGATGTCTCCATCGTCGATATGGCCCGCCGGTTTGAGGATGCCGGTGTTGCCAGCCTGCTGTTCACCGACATCGGCCGCGACGGGATGCTCAAAGGCTGCAACATCGACGCGACAGTGGACCTCGCGCGGCAGACCGATCTGCCGGTGATTGCGAGCGGCGGGGTGAAGGGCTTGGACGATATCCGGATGCTGGCACTGCACTCGGTCGAGGGGATTGAGGGCGTGATTACCGGACGCGCACTATATGACGGGCGGCTGGACTTGGCTGCGGCGATCGCCATGGCGGAGCGGGGCTAGGCCATGGCAGCGCGTGTGCTTCGACAGGCTCAGCATGAGCGGACGTTTATGCGTTTGGCACAAGGCCCGCTCATGCTGAGCCTGTCGAAGCACACGCGCCAACCCATGCCCAAGGAGATCCACCCATGACCGTCCGCGTCCGTGTCATCCCCTGCCTTGATGTCCGCGATGGCCGCGTGGTCAAGGGTGTGAACTTTGTTGACCTCAAAGACGCAGGCGATCCGGTCGAGCAGGCGCGGGCCTATGATGCCGCCGGAGCCGACGAGCTGTGCTTCCTCGATATTTCCGCCAGCCATGAAGGGCGCGGCACTTTGCTCGATGTCGTGCGGCGCACCGCCGAAGTCTGCTTCATGCCGCTCACCGTCGGCGGCGGCGTCCGCTCGGCGGAGGATGCCCGGGCGCTGCTGCTGGCGGGGGCCGACAAGGTGGCGATCAATTCCGCTGCTGTCTCACGACCAGAGGTGGTTTCGGAAATCGCCGGCGTGTTTGGCAGCCAATGCGTTGTCGCTTCGGTCGATGCGCGGCGGAGAAAAAATCCCGCTCATCCTGAGCTTGTCGAAGGATGGGAAATCTTCACCCACGGCGGTCGCCGCGCTACTGGCATCGATGCGGTGGAACATGCCATTCGGCTGGCCGAGCTGGGTGCTGGCGAACTGCTCGTCACTTCGATGGACGGCGATGGCATGCAGAGCGGATACGACCTGTTGCTAACCCGTTGCATTGCCGATGCAGTGCGCGTTCCGGTGATCGCTTCGGGCGGCGTCGGCACGCTCGATCATCTGGTCGAAGGCGTGACCCAGGGCCATGCCAGCGCAGTTCTCGCCGCCTCGATCTTCCATTTCGGCAAGCATTCCATTGCCGAAGCCCACGCCGCCCTGCGCGCGGCTGGATTGCCTGCGCGAGGCTGAATGAGTCGGCAGGGTTTACAATCCGGGTTTATTCAACAGCTTGGTTAACCACTGAAACTAACGGATTTTCGTGCATAACCATTGCTGGCACGGCGTTTGCGTTAACCCATGCATGGCATCCATCCATTTTGTCTCCGCTTTGCTGCTCGCCACCTTCCCGGCAGTGCTGATGGCGGACCAGCCGACCGGGCAGGGGCAGGTGACCGTTCCCGAACCAACAGACCTTGCACTGTTCGCCCTAGGTGTGGCAGGATTGCTGATCGGTCGCCGAGCCGCGATGCGCCGCCGCAGCGATGAACCCGGCGATGCCAAGGATGACGATAGCGAAGAATAGCAGCTTCAGTTCCGGCGCTACGGCAGGTTATCTCCTTTTCCTGCCTGGACCGGAAGTTTGGGGAGGAGGGGCGTCCGATGCGCAGGCGGGCGCCCTTTTCCCGGTGCCGTTTTCATCGCCCTTGACGCATTTGATCAGCCGCAGCATGGCTTGCTTCATGAGCGACACCCTATCCCGCCTCGAAGCCACAATCGCCCGGCGCAGCAGTGCGGACCCAGCATCGAGCTATGTTGCAAAGCTCAACGCGCGCGGACTGCCCAAGATTGCCCAGAAGCTGGGCGAAGAGGCGGTCGAAACCGTGATTGCCGCCATTTGCGGGGACGAGGCCGAACTGGTCGGCGAGGCGGCGGACCTGCTGTTCCATCTAATCGTGCTGCTCCAGGCCAAGGGCGTGCCGCTTGGCGAAGTGCTGGCTGAACTTGATCGACGCGAGGGCGTGTCGGGCATTGCTGAAAAGGCTGCAAGGAAAGCTGACTGATGCCGATTGATCCGCGCGCACCTTATGATCCCGGCAACGTGTTCGCCAAGATACTGCGCGGCGAAATCCCGTGTAACAAGGTCTATGAAGACCAATTTGCCATCGCCTTTCATGATATCAATCCGCAGGCGCCGGTGCACCTTCTGGTGATCCCCAAGGGGGCCTGGGTCAGCTGGGATGATTTCAGCGAACAGGCTCCGGCAGAGGAAATCGCAGGCTTTATCCGCGCTGTCGGGCAAGTGGCGCGTGAGGCCGGGCTAGTCGATCCGGGCTACCGGATGCTCGCCAACATTGGCGGGCACGGCCATCAGGAAGTGCCGCATCTGCATGTCCATCTGTTTGGCGGGCGGCAATTTTACCAGATGGTGCCGCTGGAAAGCTGACTGATCTGCGCCAAGCCGGGCGCTTCGCGTGGCAGAGCGTGGCAGAATTTGCACCGGATAATCGCTATAGCATGATGTGATTCAGATTAGCGCATCATGCTATAGTGATCACTCCGCGCCTCCAAACACCTCTTCCTTGAGCGTCTTGCGATCAAGCTTGCCGATCATCGTCTTGGGCAGCGATCCGCGCACCACTACGGCATCGACCCGCTCGTGCTTGCCGACCCGGTCGTTGAGCCAGACTTTGAGCACATCACCGCCAGTCTCTTCGCCATCGAGCAAGGTGACGAATGCACGCGGCATTTCACCGCGATAGTCATCGGGCATACCGATCACCAAGGCTTCTTTCACCGCCGGATGCTGTAGCAGCACCGCCTCGACCTGGCTCGGGAATACCTTGAAACCGCCCACCGCGATCATATCTTTCAGCCGGTCAACGATGCGCACATAACCATCTTCTTCCAGCACCGCGACATCACCGGTGCGCAGCCACAGCTCGCCATCGATCTCGGCAAAGGCCGTCGCCGCTGCTTCGGGCCGCTGCCAGTAGCCCTGCATGATCTGCGGACCAATGACAGCCAGTTCTCCAGGCTCACCCCTCGCGGCATCGCGCGCCGGATCTTCGCGATCAAGCAGACGCAGCCGGGTGGCTGGGAGCGGCTGACCGATGGTCCCGGCGCGGTCATCGCCTTCATAGGGGTTGGTCGTGACCACGCCCGAGCTTTCGGTCAGGCCATAGCCTTCAACCAGCCGCACTCCGGTCATCGTCTGCCAGCGCGCCTTGAGCGGCGGCGCTAAGGGCGCTCCGCCAGCTATGCAGACACGCAGTGATGACAAGTCGGCCTCTTCGATCCGCGGATCATCGAGCAGCGCCTGAAACATGGTCGGGACGCCGGGAAACGAGGTCGGTTTTGTGCGACGAATGGTGGCCAGCACCTGGCCGATATCAAAGCGCGGCACCATGGCAATACAGCCACCACCCAGCACAGTGCGATTGAGCACGGCGCTGTTGGCAAAGACATGAAACAGCGGCAGTGCGCCCAGAATCACATCGCGATCACCCGCATGTGGATCAATCGCATCGATCTGGCGGGCATTGGCGGTGAGGTTCTGGTGCGTCAGCATCGCCCCCTTGGGCGTGCCGGTAGTACCGCCGGTATATTGCAGCAAGGCAAGATCGTTCAGCGGATCGATTACCAGCGGGGCCGGTTCCCCGGACGCCAGCATGGCATCCCAGATCACGACATCCGTGGCCTGCGGCACAGGTGCCAGGTCGCTGCGGCGGAGCAGGCGGAAGGCCAGCCCCTTGATTGGCGGAAGCAAGCTGGCAAAGCGCGCCACCACCAGTGTCTCCAGCGCCGAGCCGCGCAGCACAGTCAGCGCCGATGGTAGCAATTTGGCGAGATCGACGCTCACCAGCAGCCGTGTCCCCGAATCGGCAACCTGCGCCTCCAGTTCGTTCACGGTGTAGAGCGGGGAAAAATTGACTACTGTGGCCCCGGCCATCATCGCCCCGTAATAGGCAGGCACGTAAGTCGGCACATTGGGCAGATATAGCCCGACCCGGTCACCCTTGCCGATCCCGCGCGCCTGCAAACCGGCGGCAAAGGCGCGCGCCTGTGCAAACAGCGCGGCATAGCTGTATGTCCGGCCATAGAATTCCACCAGCGGGGCTCTGCTGTGTTCGCGCGTCGCAGCGGCAAACATTTCGGGCAGAGACAGCGGCGGGAATGGCTGATCCCACCCGCCGGGATGGGCATAGTGCTGGCGCCAAGGCTCTGCGGGCTTACTTACATGCATGTAAGCTGACTTGCATGGTCCCGCGATAAAGGGCAAGCGCAGATATCACCGGAACCGCATAATTCCGGTACCATCTTGCCCAGCTGAGAGCTGATTTATTCCTCGACGGTCTCGCCCGCTGCCTCGGCAGCGCGCTTGGCTTCGAGCCAGGCGGCAGCTTCGGCTGCTTGTGCGGCTTCACCGGCAAGTTTGCTCGCGGCGTCACGCTCGGCGCGCAGCTCTTCGATCAGCGCCTCGCGGTCATTGCCAAGACGCTCATCAGCCCCGGTATCGACGATGCCGGCCTTCTTGGCGATGCGGGCAACCAGCGCATCAAGCTCACGCTGCGAGCACAGGCCGAGCGTTACCGGATCCTTCGCCTGAATATTGGCGATGTTCCAGTGGCTGCGCTCACGGATTGCGGTGATGGTGTTGCGGGTGGTGCCGATCAGTTTGCCGATCTGCGTGTCCGAAATTTCCGGATGGTTGCGCAGCACCCAGGCGATGCCATCAGGCTTATCCTGGCGCTTGGACACCGGCGTATAGCGCGCGCCCTTGGTGCGGTTCACGGTGACCGGAGCCTTCTGCATCTGTAGGGCATGGGTCGGATCAGCCTGACCTTTTTCGATCTCGGCCATGGTCAGCTCGCCCGAGCGCACCGGATCACGCCCGGTATATTTGCTCGAGGCGAGATCATCGGCCATCGCCTGCACTTCAAGGATATGCAGGCCGCAGAATTCGGCGATCTGTTCAAAGCTCAGCGCGGTGGTATCAACAAGCCAGGATGCTGTCGCATGGGGCATCAGCGGGGTGGGCTGGGTCACGGGTTTTCTCCGGCAAAAATAATAAGGGCCGCCCCTTGCGGAGCGGCCATTCGCGCAGTCCTGTAAGCCACCCCGCCGCTTTGGGCAAGGCTCTTGAATTAATCCATCGCCACATATCCGGGCAGCGCCGCGATCCGATCGAGCCATGCGCAGATGTGGTGATGGTCGCGCAGCCGGAATCCGCCCGCTTCGCTGACATGAGTATAGGCATAAAGCGCGATATCGGCGAGGCTGGCGCTGCCCCCCACCATGAACGCACTTTGCGCCAGATGGGCGTCCATCAGCTTCAGCGCCGCTTCACCGGCGGTCCGCTTGGCGGGAATCTGCGCGCGCTGGGCATCGCTCAGGTGCTGTTCGCCGACAAAATAATACCAGAAGCGCAAGGTCGCCACATTGGGTTCGTGATTGTACTGTTCGAAGAACATCCAGCGGAGCATGTCGGCGCGCGCAAAGCGGCCGCCAGGGATCAGTTCGCTACCCTCGGCCAGATACCAGCAGGCGGCATTGCTTTCGGGCAGGAAGCGGTCGCCCACTTGCAGCACAGGAATCCGCCCGTTGGCGTTGACGCTATCAAGGAATTCGCGGGCACGCGTCTCGCCCTTCATGATGTCATAGTTGCGGCGCTCGATCGGAATGCCGAGCAAAGCCGCCGTCAGCCGGATCTTGTAGCAATTGCCGCTGCGGGCATCCTCGTGAAGTATCAGCTTTTCCATTATCCCACCTCCAGCACAATCTTCCCAACATGCGCGCCCGCCTCCATCCGGGCATGGGCAGCGGAAGCCTCGGCAAGCGGGAAACGCTGATCCATTACCGGGCGCAGCTTGCCCTCGCGCACCAGCGGCCAGACATTCTCAAACACCTCGCCGACCAGCAACGCCTTGAACTGGTTGGAGCGCGGGCGCAGCGTCGATCCGCTGAGTGTCAGGCGGCGGCTCATCACAGCTGCCATGTTGATCTCCGCCTTGACCCCGCCCTGCACCGCGATGGTAACGTGCCGTCCGTCCTCGGCAAGGCATTGGAGATTGCGCGCCACATAGTCCCCCGCAACCATATCGAGCACCAGTTCCACACCTTTGCCACCAGTAATCCGCTGCACTTCGGCAACAAAATCGCTGGCCTGGTAATCAATCGCATGGGCTGCGCCGATCTCCAGCGCGGCAGCGCATTTCTCGGCTCCACCGCAAGTGACGATCACCGTCAGACCGAAGAGATTACCCAGCATGATCGCCATCGAACCGATGCCAGAGGTGCCGCCATGAACCAGCACTGTCTCCCCCTCGCTGGCCCAGCCGCGCTCGAAGACATTGTGCCAGACGGTGAGCAGCGTTTCGGGCAGCGCGGCAGCCTGATCGAGCGGCAGGCCCGGCGGGACCGGCAGGCAGTGATCGGCCCGGGCGATGCAATACTGCGCATAGCCGCCGCCCGATACCAGCGCGCAGACCTTGCGGCCAAACAGATCGGTGCTGGTGCCCTGCCCCAGCGCCACCACTTCGCCTGAAATCTCCAGCCCGGGAATTGGCGAGGCACCGGCTGGTGGGGGATAGAATCCCATGCGCTGAATAATGTCGGGGCGGTTGACCCCGGCGAAGGCGACCTTCACCAGAGCCTCACCCGCAGCAGGCCTTGGCACCGCCAGCTGCTCTGGCCGCAGCACTTCAGGCCCGCCAGGCGCATCATAGCCAATCGTCATCATCGTTTCCGGCACGGACGCGGGCAAGCTCATCGTCATCGGAAATCCCTGCTTTTGCTTATGCCCCCTGTGGCATAGCTGCCACGGCTCTATCGTGACTGTAATCCATACAACGCCCAAGTGGGACTCAGTTTTTCATAAAAATGACGCCTCAACAAAGATTAAGGGTGTGCCAGCTGGAATGGAAACGACTGACGCCGCACCTGCAACCGGTTGACACTTGGCTCGGGGCACCCAATGTTGCGAGTCTGTGGATGATGATGACCGTCCGATCCGGCGCAGCGATGCCGCCAGCCAGCTCCTGAGCGAGAGCCTGGACAGCTATTCGTTTGCCGAACTTGATGAGCGCATTGCACAGCTTGCAGCCGAAATCGCCCGGGTGAAAGCGCATAAAAGTAAAGGTGAGGCGCACCGACTGGCCGCCGAATCCTTTTTCAAGCCGCGAACATCATGACCCGCCGCCATGCTCACTTTTCCCCTGCGGGCATTGGCGATGACTTGATTTACCCTTCCCGTTCATTGCCCCGCCATACAAATGCGGTCTACCATACCGTCCTTGGCCTCAACGCCAAACGCCGAGCCAGCCTAACGGAAAGCCCCTGAAATGCCGAGTTTCGCCCAGAGCCTCGAAAAGACATTGCACTCCGCGCTCGCCAATGCGGCGGACCGGAGCCACGAATATGCCACGCTTGAACATCTGTTGCTGGCGCTGATCGACGATCCAGATGCCGCTCAGGTAATGGGTGCCTGCGGGGTAGAGCTTGGCGAGCTTGGCGATGTGGTGAAGCAGTATCTCGATCAGGAATACCAGTCGCTCAAGACCAGCGAAAAGGGCGATCCCGCGCCCACCGCCGGGTTTCAACGGGTGATCCAGCGCGCCATCCTGCACGTCCAATCATCGGGCAAAGATACCGTGACCGGTGCCAATGTGCTGGTCGCGCTGTTTTCCGAGCGTGACAGCTACGCCGTCTATTTCCTCCAGCAGCAAGACATGAGCCGGCTCGATGCGGTCAGCTTTATCAGCCACGGCATTGGCAAGGGCGGCAAGCGGATTGATGACCGTACGGCCAAAGGTGCTGATGAACCGGCTCCGCAGATCGAGGAAAAGACCGCCTCAAAGGACAGCAAGAAGGAATCCGCGCTCGATCAGTTCTGCGTCAACCTCAACGAAAAGGCGCTGGCGGGAAAAATCGATCCGCTGATCGGGCGCGGCCCGGAAGTTGACCGGACGATCCAGATCCTGTGTCGCCGCTCGAAGAACAACCCGCTCTATGTCGGCGATCCCGGCGTCGGCAAGACCGCCATCGCCGAGGGTCTGGCGCGCAAGATCGTCGAAGGCGATGTGCCCGAGGTGCTGACGGCTGCGGTGATCTATTCGCTCGACATGGGCTCACTGCTCGCCGGAACGCGTTATCGCGGTGATTTCGAGGAGCGACTCAAGCAGGTTGTTTCCGAGCTTGAGAAAATGCCCGACGCCGTGCTGTTCATTGATGAAATTCATACCGTTATCGGTGCCGGCGCGACCAGCGGCGGGGCGATGGATGCCAGCAATCTGCTCAAGCCCGCGCTGTCTTCGGGCGCGATCCGCTGCATCGGATCGACCACCTACAAGGAATTTCGCAACCACTTCGAAAAAGACCGCGCGCTGCTGCGCCGCTTCCAGAAGATCGATGTCAACGAGCCGACCATCGAGGATACGATCAAGATCCTCAAGGGTCTGCGCTCGGTGTTCGAGGATCACCACAAGGTCAAATATACCCCCGATGCGATCAAGACCGCGGTCGAACTTTCGGCCCGCTACATCAATGACCGCAAGCTGCCCGACAAGGCGATCGACGTGATCGACGAGGTTGGCGCGATGCAGATGCTGCTGCCGCCGTCGCGCCGCAAGAAAATCATCACCGCGCGCGAGATCGAGCTGGTCATCGCCACGATGGCGCGCATCCCGCCCAAATCGGTTTCCTCCGATGACAAGAAGGTGCTCGAACATCTTGGCCGCGATCTCAAGCGCGTGGTCTTTGGCCAGGATGAAGCCATCGGGCTTTTGAGCACCGCGATGAAGCTCAGCCGCGCGGGCCTGCGCGATCCTGACAAGCCGATTGGCTCCTTCCTGTTCTCCGGCCCCACCGGCGTCGGCAAGACCGAGGTTGCCCGGCAATTGGCGGACATCATGGGCATCCCGCTGGTGCGCTTCGACATGTCGGAATATATGGAGCGCCACTCGATCAGCCGGTTGATCGGCGCGCCTCCGGGTTATGTCGGCTTCGATCAGGGCGGCTTGCTCACCGATGCCATCGATCAGCAGCCGCATTGCGTGCTGCTGCTCGACGAGATCGAGAAAGCCCATCCCGATCTGTTCAATATCCTGCTGCAGGTGATGGATAATGGCCGCCTGACCGATCACCACGGCAAGACGGTCGATTTCCGCAATGTCGTGCTGATCATGACCACCAATGCGGGCGCGAGCGACATGGCCAGACAGGGCATCGGCTTTGGCGATGTTTCCAAGGCAGACGCCGGCGACGAAGCGGTGAAGCGGATGTTCAGCCCCGAATTCCGCAACCGGCTCGATGCTATCGTGCCCTTCGCCTACCTGCCAACCACGGTTGTCAGCCGGGGGGTCGACAAGTTCATCTTGCAGCTTGAACTGCAACTGGCCGATCAGAACGTCCACATCCAGTTCGACGGAACGGCGCGCGAATGGCTGACCAAGCGCGGCTATGACAAGCTCTATGGCGCACGGCCGATGGCGCGGCTGATCCAGGAAAAGGTCAAGCAGCCGCTCGCCGAAGAGCTGCTGTTCGGCAAACTGGTGCATGGCGGTGAGGTTCATGTCAGCGTCAAGGATGATGCGCTGGCCTTCGAACTCACCCCCGCGCCGCCCAAGCTGGTACGACGCAAGGAGGTGAAACCGGCCAGCGATTCAGCTCCGGCAAAGAAGGCAGGCAGCAAGGCGAAGAAGGAAAAGAGCGCCGACGATGGCGAGTGAGGTTCTGACGCGCCCGCACCTTTTCACTTCCCCCCGAATCGTGTCCATGCCATAGAACAAAGCATGATCGCGCGGTTGACCGGTAGCTTGGAAGATTCCGGCCCTGATTGGGCGGTGATTGACGTGGGCGGGGTTGGCTATCTCGTCCATTGCAGCGCCAAGACGCTCAGCGCACTCGGCATTGCGGGTGATCGGGTGACGGTGCACACCGAATTGCAGGTTTCCGAAAACGACATGCGCCTGATCGGCTTCGCCTCTGCGGCAGAGCGCGAATGGTTCCGGCTGTTGACGGGCGTGCAGGGCGTCGGCTCCAAGATGGCGCTGGCGGTGCTCTCCGCGCTGGCCACCGAAGAACTGCAACGCGCCTGCGCGGGCGGTGACGCGGCGATGGTGGCAAGGGCGCAAGGTGTGGGGCCAAAGCTCGCAAGCCGGATCGTCAATGAACTGAAGGACAAGGCGGGCGGCGTGGCGACAGTTCCGGGCGGGGTCGGCGTGGCGGTGCCACTGGCCGGTTCCGTGAGTTCGGACGCCGTATCAGCCCTGCAAAACCTCGGCTTCAAACCGCAAGTGGCAACCAGCGCGGTGGCTGCGGCGCTGGACGAACTGGGCGAGGGTGCGGGACTGAACGATCTGGTGAGGGTAGCGCTGAAGCGGGCGGCGGGGTAAGATGCGGATCGAAAGGAAACCAACATGCAGGTAACAGCCGTGCTCAATCCCGCCGAGGAGGGCGGCTTCGTCGCGCTAAATCCCGAAACTGGAACAGTCAGCCAGGGCGAAACCATCGAAGAGGCAATCGCAAATCTGCGCGAGGCGGTGGAGCTTTATCTGGAAGAGTTTCCCATGACTTTCCACGGCACCGCGCTGATCACCAGCTTCGATGTGGCGGTTCATGCCTAAGCTGCCAGTGCTTTCCGGCGCAGATGTAATCAAGGCATTGGAACGGCTTGGCTTCGCGCAAATCCGCCAGCGAGGCAGTCATGTCGTGATGCGGCGAGGCGGTTTTGGAACGGTTGTTCCGCTGCACAAGCCGGTGAAGACTGGAACGCTCGCAGGGATTTTGCGGCAGGCGGGCGTGACGCAGGATGAGTTTCTGGGGGCGGCGGGGTGAGCGAGTCGTCAGCACCAAAACTTAATGGAGAGCAGGTACACGCGATTCACCGTGATGATTATTTAGCCAATATCGCTGATGCTTCTGAAAAGTTGAGATTCCAATCTGAATTTGCTCACGCCTTACTCAAAAATTTGAATCTCGTTAATGGGGGGGGCATATTAGCCTTACTGACTCTAGTAGGAAATTCTAAGGCCACTTATGATATGATTAGCATATGGTGGTCATTTGCTTGGTTTTCTCTGGGATTGGCATTCTCTCTATTTGCATATTTCGGTGCTTTCTTTTCGCAGCAGTCTTACATGAACACGTCTTTGAAGCAGGCTTGGAATTTGCAGAGACAATCCGTTGGATTGGAGCATGCCTATGAAATCCTCACCGATTTTAATCGAGGGAATTTGGCATTTTACGGCGGAATTTTGTCAGCACTATTGAGCCTCGGCTTCTTTGTCATAGCTGCATTTGTGGCATTAGGCGGGCTTCTTTGACCGATAACCCCCACCTCACCCCCCAGCGCACCCACGAGGACGCCGACGCCGCCTTGCGTCCAAAGACGCTCGCTGAATTCGTCGGGCAAGCGGCGGCAAAGGACAACCTGCGCGTGTTTATCGAGAGCGCCCGGTCGCGGCGCGAGGCGATGGATCATGTGTTGTTTTTTGGCCCGCCGGGGCTGGGCAAGACCACGCTGGCGCAGATCGTCGCGCGCGAACTGGGCGTGGGCTTTCGCGCCACTTCCGGCCCGGTCATCGCCAAGTCGGGTGATCTCGCTGCGCTGCTGACCAATCTGGAAGAGGGCGATGTCCTGTTCATTGACGAGATTCACCGGCTGAGCCCGGTAGTCGAGGAAATCCTCTATCCGGCGATGGAAGACCGCGCGCTCGATCTGATCATTGGTGAAGGGCCGTCGGCCCGCTCGGTGCGCATCGATCTGCCGCCCTTCACGCTGATCGGTGCGACCACGCGGGCCGGGCTGCTGACCACGCCGTTGCGTGACCGTTTCGGCATCCCGGTGCGGCTCAATTTCTACACCGTGGCCGAACTCGAAAGCGTGGTGACGCGCGGCGCAGGGCTGCTGGGTATGCACATCGAACCCGAAGGCGCCCGCGAAATTGCCCGCCGCGCGCGCGGAACCCCGCGGGTCGCCGGACGGCTGATGCGGCGGGTGCGGGACTTCGCCCATGTTGCGGGCGATGGCACGGTGACGCGCGCGGTGGCTGATAATGCGCTGACCCGGCTGGAGGTGGACCGGCTTGGCCTTGATGCCATGGACCGGCGCTATCTTTCCATGATCGCCGACATTTACAAGGGCGGCCCGGTGGGCGTCGAAACCCTCGCCGCTGGCCTCAGCGAGCCGCGCGATACGGTGGAGGAGGTGATCGAGCCTTACCTGATCCAGCTAGGCCTGATCGCCCGCACCGCACGCGGGCGGTGCCTGAATGAGGGCGGGTGGAAGCACCTGGGGCTCAGCCCGCCGAGCGGGAATGGGCAGGCCGGACTGTTCAGCGAAGACGAATAGCCCAGAAGTCGAATAGTCCTGATTCGCGTGGCAAATGCCCTTCATCCAGCCCCAGAACTTCGCAATTGCCCGCAGAACGGTTCCATATCGGGACAGGTCAGCCAGCTCACCGCGAATTGTGCCAAATTTTTCGTAAACCACGCCTCAAATGCTGGTTAACATGATTGTCGTAGATGCTTCTCTCTGCGTTTCTAAGGCCACAGGGGCATGATCCGTACACCGCTAAGGGTGTTTTGGATCACTGGCCTCCAGCACGAGAGAGAAGACTATGTCTGTTCGGACAGCCCTCGCAAAATTGTCAGTCTCCGCTGCCGGCGGTGTGCTTCTTGCTGGCGGAGCGGTGCATGTGGCGGAAAGCCCGTCGACTGCGCGCCCACAATATGTGAAACATGACAAGCGTGTCGCGATTGCGCCCAAGGTGCATGCGAAGCGCTATTATGTGACGCGCACCGAACCACGCCGTGTGAAGCGCGTACGCAAGATTGTTCGCAAAACGAGCTGCTGCGCTCCGGCTCAGCAGATGGCGATGGTGCCGATGCCCTATATGCCGGCGATGCCACCGATGCCCCAGGGCGGTTCGGGTGGCGGCACGGTAGTGATTGGCGGCTCGGGTGGTTTCGGCTTTGGCGGTGGTTTCTTCGGCGGCTTCTTTGGCGGCAGCTCGGGCGGCAGCGGTGGCAGCGTGGTTATCACCTCGACGACTTCGGGCGGATCGACATCAAGCTCTGGCGGCTCCACGAGCAGCTCCGGTGGCTCAACTTCAACCGGTGGATTTACCTCCACAGGTGGCTCAACCTCGACCTCCAGTGGCGGAATCACCAGTTCGACCACCACGGGCGGCGTTTCCACCTCGACCGGAGGCGTGACATCCTCGACCTCGACCTCTTCGGGCAATGTCTCGACCTCGAGCGGCAACGTGTCCTCATCGAGCGGAAATGTTTCCAGCTCTTCAGGTAATGTCAGCACATCTTCAGGCAACGTCTCGACATCATCGGGCAATGTCACGAGCTCGAGCAGCAGCTCATCCAGCTCGTCATCCTCGTCCAGTTCATCGTCTTCATCGAGCTCATCGGGTTCGAGTTCGGGTGGCGGCTCAACTGGCGGCAAGGGCGGATCGTCTGGCGGCCATGGTAGTTCATCGGGCGGTCACGGTGGATCCACAGGCGGTCATGGCGGATCATCGGGTGCCAGCTCATCAGGTAGTTCAGGCGGCAGCACCGGTGGTAGCACGTCCGGAAGTTCAAGTGGTAGCTCATCGGGGAGCTCGAGCGGCTCAACGAGCGGCTCAACCTCGTCGAGCGGCAGCTCATCGGGTTCGACCTCGGGCAGCACGTCAGGCAGCACGTCAGGCAGCTCTGGCGGAACGACTTCCGGCAGTAGCTCGGGCGGCCACGAAGTGCCGGCTCCGCCGATGCTGCTGCTGTTCGGTGCGGCGGCGGCAACACTGGCCGGCCGCAAGCGGCTCGCCAAAAAGGCCTGAGCCACAAAGCAGCACTATCCTGAAATGAAGGGGCGCGGATCGCAAGGGTCCGCGCCCTTTTCTTGCATCCCGCCTGCCAGTCAGGACTGGCGGCGCAGGTGCCACAGTGTCCCCAGACCTACCCCGCACCAGACAATGTTGAGCACGGTCGCCGGGATCGCCCCGTGCCAGCCATTGTTGAGGACGAACCCCGCCGCACCGATGACATTCATCCATTGGAAAATGGCAGACCGTCCCGAAAGCTTGCCCAGCGACATCAGAATGTAGGAGCTAAGGATGAGCAGCGCCGCTGCCCATCCGATGGCTTCTATGCCGAGAATCAACAGGGCGCTCAGGCCGCCAGCTTCCGCAGCACATAGTGCAGGATGCCGCCATTGGTGAAGTATTCGACTTCGTTGGCGGTATCGATGCGGCAGAGAGCGGTGAAGGTGAGGCTGGAGCCGTCTGCCCGCGCTACATGCACTTCCACATCCTGACGCGGCTTGAGGTCGGCGACGCCGAGGATAGTGAAGCTGTCATCGCCGGTCAGACCAAGGGTTGTACGGCTTTCACCGTCCTTGAACTGCAGCGGCAGCACACCCATGCCGACGAGGTTCGAGCGGTGAATGCGTTCGAAACTTTCGACGATAACCGCGCGAACGCCGAGCAGGTTGGTGCCCTTGGCCGCCCAGTCACGGCTGGAGCCGGTGCCATATTCCTTGCCCGCAACGACGACCAGCGGGGTGCCACTCGCCTTATGCGCCATGGCCGCGTCATAGATCGACATGACCTCGCCACCCACCACCGACATGCCGCCTTCGACGCCGGGAACCATCTCATTCTTGATGCGGATATTGGCGAAGGTGCCACGCATCATGACATCGTGATGGCCGCGGCGCGCGCCGTAGGAGTTGAAGTCCGCCTTGGCGACCTGATGTTCCGTCAGCCACTTGCCCGCAGGCGAATCGGCCTTGATGTTGCCGGCCGGACTGATGTGATCGGTGGTTATCGAATCGCCGAGGATCGCCAGCGGCTTGGCCTCGACGATATCGGAGATCGGCGCCGGGGTCATGGTAAGCCCCTCAAAATAGGGCGGGTTAGCGATATAGGTGCTGCCCGCGCGCCACGCGTAGGTTTCAGAGCCGGTAACATTGATCGCCTGCCAGTGGACATCGCCCTTGTAGACATCAGCATAGCGCGCCTGGAACATGGCGCGGTCCATGCAGGAGGCCATGGTGGTGGCGACTTCTTCATTGGTCGGCCAGATGTCCTTGAGATAGACCGCATTGCCATCCGAGCCGGTGCCGATCGGCGTGGTGACAAAGTCTTCGATCACCGTACCCTTGAGCGCATAGGCGACTACCAGCGGCGGCGAGGCGAGGAAGTTGGCACGCACATCGGGCGAAACGCGGCCTTCGAAATTGCGGTTGCCCGAGATCACCGAGGCGGCAACGATGTTGTTGCTATTGATTGCGGCGCTGATCGGCTCGGCCAATGGTCCCGAGTTGCCGATGCAGGTGGTGCAGCCATAGCCGACGAGGTTGAAGCCGATGGCATCGAGGTGCTCGGTCAAACCGGCCTTGGCGAAATAATCGGTGACGACCTGACTGCCGGGTGCCAGCGAGGTCTTGACCCACGGCTTGGGTCTGAGGCCCAGTTCGTTGGCTTTCTTGGCGACGAGGCCAGCGGCAACCATCACACCGGGGTTCGAGGTGTTGGTGCAGCTAGTGATCGCGGCGATGACAACGTCACCATCGCCGATGTCATAATCCTTGCCTTCGACCGCAACGCGCGATTGCACTTTGTTGTAAACGCTGGAAAGATCGCCGTTGAACACGTCATCAACTTCGGTGAGAGCCACCTTGTCCTGCGGGCGCTTTGGTCCGGCGAGGCTGGGGACTACGGAGCCCATATCGAGTTCAAGCGTATCGGTGAAAATCGGATCGGCGGCATCGGCATCGATCCACAGACCCTGTTCCTTGGCATAGGCTTCAACCAGCGCGATCTGATCTTCCTCGCGGCCAGTCAGGCGCAGATATTCGAGCGTCTTGTCATCGATACCGAAGAAGCCGCAGGTTGCGCCATATTCTGGTGCCATATTGGCCAGCGTCGCGCGGTCAGCCAGGCTGAGTAAGGCAAGGCCGGGGCCGTAATATTCAACGAACCGACCGACCACACCATGCGCGCGCAGCATCTGGGTGGCGGTCAGCACGAGGTCGGTGGCGGTGACGCCTTCCATCAGCGCGCCGGTCAGCTTGAAGCCGACAACTTCGGGAACCAGCATCGATACCGGCTGGCCGAGCATGGCCGCCTCTGCCTCGATCCCGCCAACCCCCCAGCCAAGAACGCCAAGGCCATTGATCATCGTGGTGTGGCTGTCAGTGCCGACGCAGGTATCGGGATAGGCCACGGTCACGCCGCTCTGGTCGGTGCTGGTCCAGACCGTCTGGGCGATGTTTTCGAGGTTCACCTGATGGCAGATGCCGGTGCCCGGAGGCACGGCGTAGAAATTGTTCAGCGACTTGGAGCCCCATTTCAGGAAGTCATAACGCTCCATATTGCGCTGATATTCAATTTCGACATTCTGCTCGAAGGCCTTGGCATGGCCGAATTCGTCGACCATCACCGAGTGATCGATGACCAGGTTGACCGGCACCAGCGGGTTGATCCGCGAAGTATCGCCGCCCAGCTTGGCAATGGCATCGCGCATCGCGGCGAGATCGACCACGCAAGGAACGCCGGTGAAATCCTGCAGCAACACGCGCGCCGGACGGTACTGGATTTCCTCACCCGTCACCGGGTTTTTCTGCCAATCAGCCAGCGCCTGAATATCACCGGTCGAAACGGTGAAGCCGCCATCTTCAAAGCGGAGCAGGTTTTCTAGCAGCACCTTCATCGAGAATGGCAGGCGCGAGACATCGCCGATCTTTGCCGCCGCCTTCTTGAGCGAATAGTAGGCGTATTCCTTGGCGCCTACCTTCAAGGTGCTGCGTGTTCCGAACGAGTCCTGTCCGACCTGAGTCATGCCGCGTGATCTCCTGATGCTGGAGGCCTGCCGCGCGCGCCCCTTCGCGGGTGCAGCAGAACCGTTTGTCGGCGCCGCCGATGGCCTTTTAGGGGCCATGCGTCAAGGGGCAGAAGCAGCGGGAATCGAGCGAATGGGCAACTGCTCCGGCCCGCTCAGGTCGCGGCGACCGCCTTTGGTCCGCGGGTGCCGGTCCAGCAGCCGATCAGGATCAGCACCAGCCCGCCGAGTGTTCCGGCGGTCAGGCCTTCGTCAAACCACAACCAGCCCATCAGTGCCGCCCATATAAAGGCAGTATATTCGATGGGAACCAGCGCCTGCGCCTCGGCGCGGGCATAGGCCCAGCTGAGCAGCAACAGGGCGCCGGTGGCCAGCACGGCGGCCCCGGAGATGTCAGCAATACCCGCCGCGCCCGGCATCTGCCACAAGAATGGCAGGAAGGGCAGCAAGGTGAGAAAAACGAAGAAATTCTGGAACGCCGTAACCTCGATTGGCGAGGCCAGCTGCGCTTGCTGGCGCTGCAGGATGATATTCCAGGCATAAAGCACGGCGGACAGCAGCACGGCAGCAATGCCCTTGGCCGCTTCTGCCCCCATCGGGGACGTGCTGATACGCTCTGCCGCGATCACCAGCACTCCGGCAAAGCACAGCAGCGAGGCGATAATGGCCTCACGCCGGATCTGTTCACCGAGCAGCACGGCGGCAAGGTACAGCGCGATCAGCGGCGCGATGAATGAAAGCGCCATGCCCTGCGCCATCGGAGTGCGAACGAGGCCGTAGAAAAAGCTCACCGCCATGATGCAGCAGATGAAACCGCGCAAGGCGTGGAGTTTGAGAACGGCATCTGTCGGCCAGCGTCCTCCGCCCGCGCGCCATATCACCGCAGTCGCAATCCCGGCGATAACACTGCGCAGCAGCATGGCGCTATAGACCCCGTCGCTGATCGAGGCGCGCTTCATGAAAGCGTCCATGATCGAAAACAGCGCGATTCCAAGAACCGTGGCGAGGATGGGCAAAAGACGGTGGTTACTGGCCATGCCGCCCCATAGTGTGGGCAGGGGTTCCAGTCACTGCCGATACGTCACCTGCTGCCGATTTGGTACTGGCTCCTGATTCATCGCCAGTAAAGTCTGAGTGGTTGATGCAGCGCGGTGAAACAGGCATGGGGGCGGGCAAGCAGGCTCGTCCTGTAGCAATTCAGAACATCAGGCCAGAACAGCAGGACCACACAATGATTGGCAGTCGTTTTCGGATTTTAGGATCAGCAGCACTGATCGGGCTAGGGTTCGCTGGCCATGGCATGAGCGCGCAAGCACAGGTGATGACCCCGGCTCCCGTCGCCACGTCCCCAGCGGCCGCCACTCCAGTGGTCGCGCCTGCGCCAGTCCCGTTGCCTGCCAAACCAGCCACATCAGCACCCGCGCCCGCTTTCGTCGCCCCGGCGGTAACAGTGATGCAATGGTCCGCCAGCGACGCGCAATCTCTGCTGGCAGTCATTCAGGACATCGGCAGCGAGGGGCTGATTTCCGCCGATTACAAGCCCGACACGCTCAAGGCCGCGATTGCTGCGGGTGAAGGTGCGGCGCTTGATGCCATCGCCTCCAAAAGCTTCACCTGGTTGACCGAAGACCTGCGCGATGGCCGAACACCGATGAAGGCGAGAACGCAATGGTTCGCCTTTGACAAGGACATGGACCTCAACCCGACCGATGTGGTGATGGCCAGCGCGCTTTCCAGCCATGACATTGCCGGCACTCTTGCTGCGCTGAATCCCACCTATCCCGATTACGCGGTGCTGAAAGACGCGCTCGAGGCAACCCCTGCCGCCGAGACCAAGCGCCGTGCGATGATCCGCGCCAATATGGATCGCTGGCGCTGGCTGAGCCGCGATCTTGGCGAATATTACCTGATGACCAATGTGCCTGAGTTCCAGCTGAAGCTGGTGCGCAAGGACAAGATCGTCCGCACCTATCGCACCATCGTCGGCAAGCCGGGCAAGACAGCAACCCCGCAGCTTTCCGAACTGGTCGAAGGGGTGATCTTCAACCCGACATGGACAGTGCCGCAATCGATCGTCGTCGGTGAAGGACTTGGCCGCAAGTACAGTAGCGTGGCCGCAGCCAAAGCTGCCGGTTATACCCTGACCAAGAGCGCCAACGGCATGATTACCATGGTCCAGCAACCCGGACCCGCCAATTCACTCGGGTTGGTGAAGCTCGACATGCCTAATCCGCACGCCATCTTCCTGCATGACACTCCATCGCGCGGTCTGTTCAACCAGACCTTCAGGGCATTGAGCCACGGCTGCGTTCGGACCGATCGTGCACGCGAACTGGCGATTGCGCTGACCATCATCGGCGGCGGCAAGACGGCGGACGAAGCAGCGGCAATCAGTGAATCAGGCGTCTATACCAAGGTGCCGATGACGCGGACCATGCCGGTTTATATCGGCTATTTCACCATGGCCAAAGATATCAACGGTACGCTTTCCAGCTTCGCTGATATCTATGCCCGCGATATGCCGATTCTGGCGAGCTTCAGCCAGCCACGCGCGCTCAAGACCGGTCAGCGCAACAGCGAGGAAAAGGTCATCGCCATCGACAAACCGGGTGTATAGGTTGCATTGAGAATTGCCTCAAGCCTCACCAATGCGATCAGCATAGAGCAAGCGCCCGCCCGAGAGGTGCCACAGCGCCTCGTTGAACTGATCAGGCGCCATGGCGAAGCAGCCTTCACTGCGGCCCAGCTTGCCCCATTTCTCGATCCAGGTCGGTGAGGCATAGTGGGCGGGATGCATGACGATGGCGCGTTCGAGCGCGGTTGCATTGTCATGATCCAGCCCCATCAGGCGGATCGAAGTGCCATATTTGCCCTTGTACCATTCGGCCGTGAGATAGGCACCCCGCGATGTCGCTTCGGAACCCGGAACATTTGAAAACGATTTGAGCCAACCGTCATGCTCATGGTCAGAACCGCGGCCATGGGCAACGTAGAACGAACGGATGGTGCCGTTCTCAAGATTGGCGAAATGAAGGCGCGGCAGCGTTGAGGGACGGCTAAAATCGGCAATGCCGACGATATCACGCCGCCAGACCGACGATCCAGCGCGCTCCAACTGACGCTGAGCCAAGGCGAGCACCTTGCGATCATAAGCGGGATCAGGCACCAGCACGGTGGGCAGCGCCGGTTGCGACGGAGCAATGATTGGATCGGGCACAGGCAGCACGGGCGGGGCTAACCCGAAAGCGCGATCAAATTCATCCTGAAGCGATTGCGCCAAAGCACGTCCCGGCAGCGCAAGCGAAGCGCCCACGGCAAGACCCCCGGTCAGCAGATCACGTCTGTTCATCGCACCACGCATTACCAGTCAGGGTAATACAGACGCTGAATGATTCGCGCAAAATTGCGGTGAAATAGCCTGTGCCTGCGATGAAACGTGCATTTGGAGCGATCAGGCGGCCAGTGCGGCCAAAGCCAGGCCATCAAGGCGCATAATAGTCCATTCATCGAGCGGCCGCGCACCCAGCTTGCGGTAAAACCCGATGGCGGGTTCGTTCCAGTCCAGCACCGACCATTCAAGCCGCGCGCAGCCGCGCTCCACGGCAAGTCCGGCGAGATGGGCGAGCAAAGCCTTGCCAAGCCCCGATCCGCGCGCCTCAGGCCGCACAAACAGGTCTTCCAGATAGATCCCCGGACAGCCTTCGAAAGTTGAAAAATTATGGAAAAACAGCGCAAAACTCTGCGCTACGCCATCAATTTCGCCGATCACTACTTCGGCCATAGGCCGAGCGCCGAAAAGGTGGTCGCCAAGCTTCGCCTCGTCAAAGCGTAGTTCATCGGCAAGCCGTTCATATTCAGCAAGTTCGCGTATCAGTGCGGCAATGAGTGGCAGGTCGGCAGGCGATGCGGGGCGGATGGTGACTGTCATTCACCCCGCCTAACCGGGATATCGGGCCGCTTCAATCGTGCCCGATCACCATGCGATCACCCTTGAGCTCAACCCGGCCCAGTTTTTTCAGCATTGATTGGCCAAGCAGATTGGTCTGAAGGCCTTCGAGCACAACAACCTCGACATCGCGAAATTCGCGGCCGGCAACGCGAAACTCATCAACCATGTAGCGCGCGCCATTGCCGGTGCCCGATGCCGTCTGCATCATCGGCTCAAAGCTGGCAGGATCGACCGGCAGTCTGGCGGCTTCGGCAGTCTCAATCGTAAGCGCGACCACATCGGCGCCGGTATCGACCAGAAACGGCGCTTCCTCGCCATTGATCTTGGCACTGAGGTGGAACTGGCCTGAACTGTCGCGATGGATGATGGTCGGCCCGTCATCCGTCAGATTGCGCGCCGACATGGCCCTGGCTCTGGCAGAGGAAGAGGTTTCGGGAGCAGGTTCGCTGGTAGCTTCCACCAATGCACCGCTGCCCTGAGCCAGCAAGGCCATGCAGGCGGCCGCCGAAAGCGCAAAGAACACGGTGCGATTCATCGGAGCAAACCTACCGCGAAGGGGTTAGCGAATTACAAACGCGGCGGCCGCCCCGGAATACTGCCGCCTAGGCAGCCACCTCGGCCTTGCCCGCATCGCTCATCGCCGCCTCTAGCTCTGCCGCCTTGGCCTCGACCAGGCTGACGATGTGATCGAGCATGTCTGCGCTTTGCACATGATGGTCGGTAACGCCTGAGA
>JANOYZ010000240.1:0-2587 GCA_031429135.1 Novosphingobium sp.
CGATAAACAGGCGCTTTTTATTGCCCGGATAGGTGAAGCTTTCGACGAAGGGGTTGCCGGCCAGTTCGCCTTTTTCCTTCATCGCCTTGAAAACCGGGCTTTCGGACAGCTTCAGGCGCATCCACAGCGAAATCCCAAGCAGGGCAATCGACAGCAGGAACGGCACCCGCCAGCCCCATGCAAGCCAGGTTGCCTCGCTCATCAAGGCCTTGCAGCCCAGCACGACGACAAGGCTGAGCACGAAGCCGCCAACCACGCTGGCCTGAATGAAACTGGTGAAATAGCCGCGCTTTTTGGGATCGGCATGCTCGGCCACATAGATCGCCGCGCCGCCATATTCGCCGCCAAGCGCCAGCCCTTGCAGGATGCGCAGCAAGATGATGATGACCGGGGCGGCCATGCCGATCACGGCGGCCGACGGCACCAGCCCGACACCGGCCGTGGCAACGCCCATCAGTGTCACAGTGACGAGGAAGGTGTATTTGCGGCCCAGCTTGTCACCCAGATAGCCGAACAGGATCGCGCCGAGTGGACGGAAGCCAAATCCGACGGCGAAGACGAGCCAGAACAGCAGCATTTCCAGCGTGGCATTGCCCGTAGGAAAGAACGTCTTCGACAGGATCGCGCCAAGCGTTCCGTAAATGAAGAAATCATACCATTCAAAAACAGTGCCTGCCGAACTCGCCGCAATCACCAGCCGCATATCCGATGCACTGGGCTGAATGTCCGGATTGCTCATGAGATTCTCCCCGCCAGTTTTTCCGGCACGGCTCTAGCTTGGCAAACCGGCTTAGGGAAGCGCATCCAGCGCCGCTCGCCAGGGCAGCAATAGCGCCCCGTGGCGCGCGGGATAGGTTTGTGCTGCGGCGATGACTTCCAGCCCTGGCCAATCGGACAGCGGTGCATTGTTCTTGAGCCAGGCTTCGACGGTGATGGCGGCCTGGGCAATGTCATTGCGGCCAAGCCCGAGTGCCGATTGCGCAAAGATCGCGGCGCTTGCCTGTCCGATGGCGCAGGCCTGTGCGCCGATGCCGATACCGGAAATTCTGCCCTGATTGTCACAGACCAGCGATACCGCCAGCGTGCTGCCGCAGCTTTGCGAGCGCGCCGTGCCCTGATGCGGCATGGCGGGATCGAGCGGCCAGCGGGCGAGCTGTGTCGCCAGCGCCAGAACCTCAGCGGTGTAGAGCTTGACCGGCGGAGTGCTCACGATGCTTTCAGGCGCTTCTTTTCTGCGGCAGCGGCGGCTCCGCGGCGTTCGCCGATCATCTTCACCAGCGATTCGCTGCTGGCATTGATGAAGGGATATGTGCGCGCCTGCGTGATCCAGATCGGCCTTCCGCCAATGCCCCATGCCGTGTCATAGCCGAGTACGACGATTGAGAAGGCCAGCACAACGATCACCAAACCCTTGACTGTGCCAAAGCCAAATCCAATGACGCGGTCAATCGGGCCGAGCAGCGAATCCCGGCTGAGTTCGCCCATTCGTTTCGCCAGGATTTTGACCACGATATAAGGAACCATCAGCAACATCGCGAAAGCCAGCACGGCGGGCGCGCCCATATTATCGCCGGTAATCGGCACGAGCCGGGCAGTCAGCGGGGTGTGCAGGTAGTGGATTGCGGCCAGGGCAAACAGCCATGCGGCAAGCGCAAGAACTTCCTGCACGAAACCGCGCATAAATCCTGCGATTGCTCCACCTGCGACCACGAGCAATACGGCAATGTCAAACCCTGTCATCGCCGTGGTTTTTACGCCTCGGCCAATATGCGGTCAACGAGTTTGGACAGGTAAGGTGCCGCATGCTGCCGTATTCCGGGAACGGACTGTCCGTTCTCGGGCGGAACCACCGCTTCGGTGAAGCCGAGCTTGGCCGCTTCGCGCAGCCGCAAACCGGCATGGGCGACAGGGCGCACCTCGCCCGCCAGCGAAACTTCACCAAACCACACCGCGCCCGATGGCAGCGGCTTGTCGGCCAGCGCCGAGACCAAGGCGGCGGCAACGGCAATGTCAGCCGCCGGGTCAGTCAGGCGATAGCCGCTGGCAACATTGAGATAGACTTCGGCGCTGGAAAAATTGAGCCCGCAGCGCGCCTCGAGCACTGCGAGCAGCATGGCGAGCCGCCCGCTGTCCCAGCCAACCACCGCGCGGCGCGGCGTGGCACCGCTGGCCAGCCGGACGATCAGCGCCTGAATCTCGACCAGCACGGGGCGGGTTCCCTCCATGGCCGGGAACACCGCGCTGCCCGTCACGGCTTCTTTGCGGCCCGAAAGGAACAGCGCCGAGGGATTGCCGATTTCCTCAAGCCCCTGTCCCTCCATGGCGAAGACGCCGATTTCATCGACCGAGCCGAAGCGGTTTTTAAGGCCGCGCAGGATGCGGTACTGGTGGCTGCGCTCGCCCTCAAAGCTCATCACCACATCGACCATGTGTTCGAGCTCACGCGGGCCCGCGATCGCACCGTCCTGGGTGACATGACCGACCAGCACCAGGGCAACGCCATTTTCCTTAGCATAACGGATCAGTTCAAAGGCCGAGGCGCGCACTTGGCTGACCGTACCAGGCGCGCCTTCAATCATGTCCGAAT
>JANOYZ010000241.1:0-15178 GCA_031429135.1 Novosphingobium sp.
AGATCAGGCTTGTTGGTGATATAGCGGATAGCACCACCCATCGCGCTTGCGCCGAACAATGTGCCCTGAGGCCCAGCCAGAACTTCAACACGTTGAAGATCGGCGGAGTAAACATCCAGGTTGCGGCCTGGCGTTGAGCTGGGGGCATCATTGAGGTAGAGCGCGACGTTCGGCTGCACACCGGCCACGCCCAGAATCTGCGCGCCGGGCGTGTCTGTTGACAGGCCGCGGATGTAAATCGAGGAAATACCCGGTCCACGCGATGCCGAGCGGACATTGGGCAGGTATTCGATCAGCTTTTCGAAATTGGTGACATTGAGCTTTGCCAGCGTATCACCACTGAGCGCCTGAATGGCGACAGGAATCTTGTTCAGCGATTCCTCACGCCGTGTTGCAGTAACGACGATGTCGGCAATGCCGCCGTCATCCTTGCTTGCTGCCGTGTCAGTGTTTTGCGCATAGGCCGGAGCGCCGCCTGCGCCGACTACGGCAAAAGCGATTAGCGCGGTCGACAGTTTCCAGGTGGATTTCAAATTCCCTCTCCCATTGCCATGCCTCCGTTAGTGGAGGCTTGTGGTAGTCTGATCCAATACCGAGGCTGTCTCTCTGACCGCAAAGAGGCAATTGACCAATTTTGCCTGACCGGTAAAATTTATTCCTGTATCGACCTCAACAGCAACATCATGCAAGCCGTCCCCGCCTGACATGAGTTTTCAGTATCAGCTACATTATAGGCTGCCCGCCAGAGCGGCGACCTCGGCACGATTGAACCGCAAACCAAGCTTGCTGCGGCGCCAGAGAATATCATCGGCGGTCACAGCCCATTCTTCAGCCTTGAGGTAGCGTACTTCCGCCTCAGTCAAGCCATGGCCGAAATGGTCGCCCAGATCGCTCAGGCAGTTTGCATCTCCCAGCCAAAGGGCAGCTCTCGTGCCATAGGCTTTGGTGATCCGGTCCACAGTTGCGTCATCAAGAAACGGATAAAGTCGGGCATAATCGGTGGCGAGGCGGGCTAGTCCGTCAATCGGGAAATCGCCGCCCGGCAGCGGCTTCGTGCGAGTCCATGGCTTACCCGACAGAGCCGGACAGCGGCTGACCAACAGGTTCACGGCCTCTTCTCCCAGATGACGATAAGTGGTGATCTTGCCGCCATAGACGCTCAATAGCGGCGCGCCCTCGCCTGCTTTGGACAGCTCCAGCCGATAGCCCCTCGTCGCCGCCTCAGGCTTGCCCGAACCATCATCGATCAACGGGCGCACACCGGAATAGGTCCAGACGACATCTGCCGGGGTAATGGCGCGCGCGAAGTAGCCGCTGGCCCCCTCGCAGAGATAGGCTATCTCGCTGGCACTGGCACAAATGCCCGTCAGCGGGCCGCTGTGGTCTTCGTCAGTGGTGCCGATCAGTGTGAAATCGCGCTCATAAGGAATGGCGAAAAAAATCCGGCCATCGGCCACCTGAAAGAAATAGGCATAGGCGTGGTCAAACAGCTTCGGCACGACAATATGCGACCCACGAACCAGCCGAATGCCATGATCCGGCGCCGTTCCCGTCAGCCGGAGAACGTCAAGAACGGCGGGTCCAGCGGCGTTGACCAGGGCGTGAGCGCGAAATTCGCCGACCGGGGTTTGCAGCAGCCAGCCATCACCGTCGCGCTGAGCGGCGGTAAGCGGAGCCCGCGTACGTACTTGCGCGCCGTTGCAGACAGCATCCATGGCGTTAAGCACCACCAGCCGGGCATCATCAACCCAGCCGTCGCTATATTCGAACGCCGGGCCGAAGCCTGGCTTGAGCGGGGAGCCCGCTGGGTGGCGGTGGAGGTCGATACTGCACGTCACCGGAAGGTGCCTGCGCCCGCCGATGTGATCATACAGGAATAGCCCCAACCGCAGCAGCCAGCGCGGACGTAGCCCTTTTACATGCGGCAAAACGAAGCGCAGCGGATGAATAATATGCGGGGCGATTGCCCACAATGCTTCGCGCTCTGACAAGGACTCGCGGACCAGGCCGAATTCGTAATGCTCAAGATAGCGCAAGCCGCCATGAATCAGTTTGGTCGAAGCTGATGAAGTTCCTTGCGCCAAATCTCCGGCCTCGAGCAGCAGCAGTTTCGCCCCCCGTCCAGCTGCATCGCGGGCAATCCCCGCTCCGTTGACGCCGCCGCCGATCACCGCAATGTCAAAGGTTTCGCTCATCTAAATTGCCGAACGAAGCGCAGTACCGCAGCACATGCAGCATAAAATGCAGACCGCATCACAGGCTGACTATGCCAGCCCCGACCCAGCGGGATCGGCAAGCGTTGATTGGATATACCGGACATTATCATCGCTTCACCTAACCGTTGCACTGCGCAAGGTGCAAGCGGCGAAAACCATTTGAGCAAGGCGCGCCTTCAATCTTCAGACAGAACTGGCAGGGCCGTCTTGTAAATCACCGGACGCAGTGCGAAACTGGTGGTGACATTCGCGACACCCTTGACCCGGGTCAGCCGATGGCGAAGAAAATCCTCGAACTGGCCAAGCGAGCCGACCAGAACGCGCAACTGGTAATCGGCTTCCCCCGTCATCAGATAGCATTCCATCACCTCGGGGAAGTCCGCAACCGCAGCCTCGAAATCGGCGAGGTGCCGATCATCCTGCTGATCGAGCCGCACCCGGACAAAGGCCGTGACCGACAGGCCTATTACTTCAGGATCGACCAATGCGACATAGCGCAAAATTACGCCGCCAGCCTCAAGCTGGCGAACACGGCGAAGGCAGGGGCTGGGCGAAAGGCCGATTTCGTCCGCCAGATCCTGGTTGGTGATACGACCATTGTTCTGAAGGAAATCAAGTATCTTGCGATCAAGCGCATCTGGTGCAGATATTAGCATATCATGTCTCATTTCTAAATATTTTGGTAGATATTGCCAAATGTGTGCCAATATTCGTCCCATTTCGCAAGGACATGTCTTGGCGTTGCGGCTATGACTGTACACGTGAATGATAAGCTGATTTCCCATGTCAACCGCACTCGTTGAAACACGCAGCGAAACCGTGGCGGCGCTCGAAGCGATCGACGCGCGGCTGCGCTGGCTGTCGTCATGGACAGTGCACAATGCCAACCACATTCGCGAAAAGCGTGATGGATTGAAGGTTGGCGGACACCAGGCCAGCTGCGCCTCGATGACCGCGATCATGACGGCGCTCTATTTCCATGCGCTGCGTCCGCAAGACAAGGTGGCGGTTAAGCCGCACGCCGGTCCGGTGTTGCAGGCGGTCCATTACCTGTTGGGCAGCCAATCGCTCGGCCAATTACAGCGTTTCCGCGCGCTCGGTGGTGTGCAGAGCTATCCGAGCCGGACCAAGGACAGAATCCCGGTCGATTTCTCTACCGGCTCGGTCGGCCTGGGCGTGGCGATCACGGCTTTTTCCAGTCTGGTGCAAGATTATCTGATCGCGCATGGTCAGCTGGCGGCAGCGGATGCCGGGCGGATGATCTCGCTGATGGGTGATGCCGAGCTGGATGAGGGCAATATCTATGAATGCCTGATCGAAGGCTACAAACACGATATCCGCAATTGCTGGTGGGTGGTCGATTATAACCGCCAGTCGCTCGACAATACGACCGCTGACCGGATGTTCCGCCGCTTTGATGATATCTTCGAAACCTGTGGATGGCGCGTCATCACGCTCAAGCACGGCAAACTGCAACGGGCCGCATTTACACGACCGGGAGGCAAATCGATCGAGGACTGGATCGAGAATTGCCCCAATGCCGAATTCGCTGTGCTGACCTATCAAGGCGGAGCGGCCTGGCGAGCACGTCTGCTGAGCGATATCGGCACCAAGCCGCATGTCCGCAAACTACTCGAGACATTTGACGACGACGGACTTGCCGCACTGATGACCAACCTTGGCGGACACTGCATCGAATCGCTGATCGACGCCTTCGACAGCGCGCAGGACGAGCGTCCGACGCTGTTCATCGCCTATACGGTCAAGGGCTACGGGCTGCCACTGGCCGGCCACAAGGACAACCATTCGGGGATGATGAACCCGGCCCAGATCGCACTGCTGCGAACTAGCATGGGGATAGCAGAAGGGGCCGAGTGGGAGCCCTATGGAGGGCTGGGCGACAATCAGGCGGCGCGGCTCAAGGCGTTCGTCGCTGCCAGCGTGTTGGCGGCCAAGCCGCCCGAGCCTTCAGCGCCGGCTATCCCGGTGCCCGCGCGACTGCCCGTGCCGCGCGGCGACGCACAATCGACCCAGGCCGCCTTCGGCAATATCCTGCTCGATCTTGCCAAATCGGACGAGCCACTGGCGGACCGCATTGTCACCACTGCCCCGGACGTGACCCAGACCACAAACCTCGGTGCTTTCGTCAACCAGCGCGGACTGTTCCGCCGTTCGGAAGTGGCGGATGCCTTCCGCGCGGCGAAAATTCCCTCGGCACAGAAATGGGCGGCAACGGCGGCCGGGCAGCATATCGAGCTTGGCATTGCCGAGAACAACTTCTTCCTCATGCTGACCGCGATGGGCCTTGCTGCACCGCATTTCGGGACACGGCTGATACCGGTCGGCACGGTCTATGATCCGTTCATCGCGCGTGGGCTCGATGCGCTCAATTATGGCTGCTATTCTGATGCACGTTTTCTGCTGGTCGGCACACCATCGGGCCTGACACTTGGCCCTGAGGGTGGCGCGCATCAATCGATCAATACCCCTCTGATCGGCATGGGCCAACCGGGTCTCACCTATTTCGAGCCAGCCTGGGCCGATGAGGTAGCACTGATGATGCGCTGGGCGTTCGAACACCTGCAGCAGCCCGATGGCAGCTCGGTTTATCTGCGGCTGAGCACCCGCGTGATCCCACAGATCGAGCGAACCGACGATGCGTGGGAGACAGACGCATTGAAGGGTGCCTATTGGCTGCACCAACCGGCAGATGGTGCCGAGGCTGCGATTGCCTTCACCGGAGCCGTTGCTCCCGAAGTGCTGGCGGCATGGCAAGAACTGGCTGACGATATCCCCGGCCTCGGGCTGCTCAACGTAACCTCGCCGGACTTACTCCATCGTGACTGGTCTGCCCGCCGTGCCGCGCGCTGGACCAGCACCAAGGCCGCCCCCAGTCACATTGAACATTTGCTGTCCGTGCTCGCGCCCGGTGCCGGACTGGTGACGGTGATCGATGGCTCGCCCGGAGCACTGTCCTGGCTAGGCGGGGTCAAAGGGATGCGGGTCAGCCCGCTTGGGGTCGATCGTTTCGGCCAGTCCGGCGATCTGATCGATCTATTCCGGACTTACCGGCTGGACACCGAGGCCATCTTCGATGCGGCTACCGAGCTGTTTCTGGGAGACTGAGCCCTGGCGATGTGGACGCCATAAGCCTGCACATCGCAACTCCCAATGCCATGCAAACGCGTAAGCCTTGTGATACGGCGCTGCCGGATCAGGTAAACACTACCCCGATCAGTTCATCTTGCGCTCGTCCAGCCCCAGACTGCGACCGATGATTTCGAGCATGATCTCGCTGGTGCCGGCGAAAATCCGGCTGATGCGGGCGTCAGTGTACATGCGGCTGATGCGGTACTCATCCATATAGCCTGCCCCGCCGTGGAACTGGACGCATTGATCCATGACGCGGGCTTCCAGTTCGCTGGTCAGCAATTTCGCAGCAGACGCATCTTCGGCGGAGAGCTCTCCGGCGTTGAGCAGCATGACGCATTGATCAACAAAGGTCTGCGCCATGTCGAGTTCGGCCCGCATCTGCGCCATCTTGAAACGGGTGTTCTGAAACGCGCCAATCGGCTTGCCGAAAGCACGGCGTTCCTTGACGTATTCGAGCGTCAGATCGAACGCCGTTTGCGCGGTTGCGGTAAAGCCGATGGCGGCGACCAGACGCTCCTGCGCGAGCATCCGGGCAAGATACTTGAACCCCTGCCCGGCCTCACCCAGCAGGTTGGCCTCGGGCACTTTGACATCATTGAAAAACAGCTCGGCGGTGTCCTGGCTTTTCAGCCCCATCTTCTCCAGCTTGCGGCCGCGTTCGAACCCTTCCATGCCGCGTTCGACCAGAAACAGGCTGATGCCGTGTGGCCGGTCGGGATCGGTACGTGCAGCAACGATGATCAGATCACCCAGAATACCATTGGAGATGTATGTCTTGGCACCGTTCAGCACCCAGTGATCGCCCTGCTTGACGCCCCGCGTTTTCATGCCCGCAAGGTCGCTTCCGGTCGAAGGTTCGGTCATGGCGACGGCGAGGATCGTCTCGCCCGAGACAATCCCCGGCATGAAGCGGGCTTTCTGTTCCTCGTTGCCCAGCTTGGAAATGTAGGGCGCAACCAGATCATTGTGCAGGTTGATATAGAAACCGATGTCGCCGTGGCGCATGTTTTCTTCGATGATGATTTGGTTGAAGCGGAAATCAGCGATCCCTGCCCCGCCAAAACGCTCCTCGGCATCGACACAGAGCAGACCCTGCTCCCCGGCCTTGGTATAGGCCTCGCGATCAACAATCCCGGCCTCACGCCAGCGTTCGGCATGGGGTGCCACTTCCGCCTGCATGAAGCGGCGGACGCTATCGCGGAACTGTTCGTGTTCGGGCTCGAAGATCACACGGCGCATAGTGGATGAACCCCTTCTCAGGCTGCCGGAGCGGGATAAAAGCCTTCGCCCTTATCGGCTCTGGCGCGCAGCCAGGTCGATGGGGCAAAGCGCTCACCATAGAGCTGGGCCAGACGATCACACTCGGCCACGAATGGGGCAATGCCGATCGTATCGATAAAGCTCAGCGTTCCGCCGGTCCACGCCGGGAAGCCCCAGCCATAGACTGCACCAAGATCGCCGTCCTCGGATGTTTCGATCACGCCTTCCTCAAGGCAGCGGGCGGTTTCGATGGCTTGGGCATAAAGCAGGCGGGCTTTGAGCTCATCCTGTTCGGGCTGATCGGCAGCAACCGGGAATTCCCCGGCCAGCCCCTTCCACAGGTGCTTGGAAGCACCTTGGGGATAGTCATAGAAACCGCCGCCAGCCTTGCGGCTGCCGCGCCCCAGAGCGATCATGCGTTTGAGCACGGTCATACCCTTTTCGATGGTATAGGTATTGCCATCCTCGCCAGCGGCATCCTCAAGGATATTGACTGGCAGTTCCATCGTGACTTCGTCGAGCAGCGCCAGCGGACCGACCGGAAATCCGGCTGACTTTGCCGCGTTTTCGATGCGGGCAGGCTCCACGCCTTCCTCAAGCATAGCGACGCCTTCGAAGATCATCATGCGGAACACCCGGCTGGTATAAAAACCGCGGCTGTCATTGACGACAATCGGCGTCTTGCGCAGCTGCGCGACGTAATCAAGCGCACCGGCCAGAGTCTGCGGCGCAGTCTGCTTGCCCATGATCACTTCTACCAGACCCATGCGATCGACCGGCGAGAAGAAGTGCGTACCGATAAACTGCGCCGGGCGTGATGAAGCCTCGGCCAATTGGCCGATCGGCAAGGTTGAGGTGTTGCTGGCAAAGATCGCATCGGCAGGGATCACCGCCTCAGCCTTGCGGGTGGCTTCCGCCTTGATGGCGAGGTCTTCAAACACCGCTTCGATGACCATCTGGCAGCCTTCGAGCTGCGCGAAATCGTCAGTCGGCGTAATCCGGGCCAGCATCGCCTCGACCGCTTCGGGTGCAAGCTTGCCCTTGTCAGCCAGCTTGGTCCAGACCTTGTGGCTGTAATCCTTGCCTTTTTCGGCTGTGGCGGTATCACGATCAATCAGCACCACATCGATTCCGGCCTGCGCCGAAACCAGCGCGATGCCAGCCCCCATCATGCCCGCGCCCAGCACACCGACTTTGGTGAAGGTGGTCTTGGGAATACCAGCGGGACGCCGTGCGCCCTTTTCGGCGGCCTGCTTCGAAATGAAGGTGGTGCGAATGATGTTACGCGCGACCGGATCGGTCAGCAGCTTGGCGAAGTGCTTGCTTTCGACCGACAGTGCCTTGTCCATCGGCAGCTGAATGCCTTCGAACACCGCAGACAGGATGGCGGGAGCCGCAGGCATATTATAGCCCGCCTTGTCTGCCACCTGCGCCACTCCGACCGAGAAGCCCATCGCCACTTCCGGGATGATCATCATGCGCTGTTCGGGCGCGGCATAGCCTTTTACGTCCCATTTGCGCACCGGGCTTGGCCCGCTCGCCAGCCATGCCTTGGCAGCAGCGACGAGATCAGCGGCAGGAGCCACCTCATCGACGACCTTCGCTTTCAGAGCTTCCGCTGGCGACAGCGAGCGACCTGTCAGCAACAGGTCGAGCGCCGCCTGAACGCCGATCATCCGCGCCAGGCGCTGTGTGCCGCCAGAGCCAGGCAGCAGCCCGACATTGACTTCGGGCAGTCCGACTACCGCCTTGGGATCGTCTGCCAGCACACGATAGTGGCAGGCCAGCGCCAGTTCCAACCCGCCGCCAAGCGCCAGGCCATTCATCGCACAGACCACGGGCTTGCCCATGGTTTCGAGCGCGCGGTGCATCGCGGTGGCCTTCTGGCTGAATTCATAGGCCTGATGAATCGTCAAGCGGCCATAGCTTGAAACCAGAGCTTTCAGATCAGCCCCGGCCATGAAGGCCTTTTTGCCCGAGGTGATCACCACGCCTGACACGCCCGCATCATCGCGCAATTGCGCGATGGCAGCATTCATTTCGCCGAGCCAGTCGTCGGAAACGACATTCATGCTCTCATCGGCGTTGTTCAGGGTGAGGATGGCGACGCCGTCAGCGCCGTTTTCAATTGCAATATGTCGCATCAGTTCAGACCCGTTCGATGATGGCGGCAGTGCCCATGCCGTTGCCGACGCACAGCAGCGTCATGGCGGTGCTCAGATCGCGGCGTTCAAGCTCGTCGAGCACGGTTCCCAGGATCATCGCGCCGGTGGCGCCCAGCGGGTGCCCCATGGCAATGGCGCCGCCGTTGACGTTGATCTTGGCATGATCGATTTCCATGTGGCCCATGAAGCGCAGGACCACGCTGGCAAACGCTTCGTTGAGTTCCCACAGATCGATCTGGTCGGCGGTCATCCCCGCGTTCTTCAGCGCCTTGTGCGCCACCGCCACTGGTGCGGTGAGCATGATCGTCTGCTCGGAACCGATCGAGGCCCATGAACGCATCCGTGCGCGCGGCTTCAGCCCGGCCGCCTTGCCGAATTCGGCATTGCCCAGCAGGACGACGCCCGATCCATCGACGATGCCGCTGGAATTGCCGCCGGTGTGGACGTGGTTGATCACTTCCACTTGGGGATAGCGTTCGCGCACGATGCGGCCAAAGCCCATCGCCGCCATACCGGCAAATGCAGGCTTGAGGTTCCCAAGCGATTCCACCGTGGTGCTGGGACGGCGGAATTCATCATTATCAAGAATGACTTCGCCCATGACATCGCGCACAGGCACGATCGAGCGGGCAAAACGCCCCTCGTCCCAGGCTTGCGCAGCGCGGCGCTGGCTTTCGGCAGCATAGCTATCGACATCGGTGCGGCTGAAGCCTTCGAGCGTGGCGATCAGATCGGCCCCGATGCCCTGCGGCGTGTAATAATTGTGCAGGGCGACGCGCGGATCCGCCGCCCAGGCACCGCTGTCATAGCCCATGATGGTGCGGCTCATCGATTCAACACCGCCGCCGATACCGGCCATGGCCATGCCTGATGCCACCTGTCCGGCAACATTATTCACTGCTTCCAGCCCGGAGCCGCAAAAGCGATGGACCTGCTGGCCACCAACCGTATCGGCATAACCGGCGTTGAGCACTGCACCGCGCGCCAACACTCCGCCCTGCTCGCCAACCGGCTGGGCGCAGCCAATCACCACATCGTCGAGCAGCGCCGTGTCCAGTTCATTGCGATCCCGAACGGCCTCCAGCAGCTGAGTGACCAGCTGAACGGCGGGAATCTCGTGTAATGAGCCATCGGGCCGGCCGCGTCCTCGCGGCGTGCGGACATGGTCATAGATGAAAACATCATGCATCGCGGTGCATCTCCTGGATGGTCCGCCATGTTATAGCGAACACAAATCTGAGAAAATCCCTTCTGGGCCTGCACCGTTTCTGCACCTACCCTGCGGTAGGAATCAGTCGCGTTTCCAGCTTGCCAGCAGATCGGTTACGGACATGGCCGAACTCTCGCTGATCATGCCAGGGGTTTCCGAAAATCTGGGTGCCGGAGCTGATTGTCTGGCCCCGGCATGTGTGACGAAGGCCTGACGCGCAGCATTGGCCGGATGTTCCATGGCCTCACGCATCGACAGGACCGGTGAGACGCAGGCATCAGTTCCGGCAAAGGTAGCCTCCCACACATCACGGGTTCGTGACAGGAATATGTCGGTAAACTGCGCAAGCATGGCCGGCCATTGCGCCCTGTCGTTCTGGTCATAGCGATCAGCGGGAATATCAAGGACAGCCAGCAATTGGGTATAGAACTGCGGCTCCAGCGCGCCCACCGCCACATGGCCGCCACCCTTGCAGGCATAGCAGCGATAGAACGGTGCCGAGCCGTCAAGCAGGTTCGAGGCGGGCTGATCCTGCCAGGTGCCGGTGGCAATCAGGGCGTGAAACAGGCTCAGCAGATTGGCGACGCCATCGACCATCGCCGCATCGACCACCTGACCTTTGCCCGTGGTTCTCGCCGAAAGAATGGCAGAGACCATGCCCAGCGCCAGAAACATCGTGCCCCCGGCATAGTCCCCGATCAGATTGAGCGGAACCGTTGGCGGCAATCCCGGCTGGGCAATCGCATGGAGAGCGCCGGTCATGGCGATGTAATTGATGTCATGCCCGGCGGTAAGCCGCAGCGGTCCCTCCTGCCCCCAGCCAGTTGCCCGGCCATAGACCAGTCGCGGATTGCGGGCGAGGCAGACATCCGGGCCAAGCCCAAGCCGCTCCATCACCCCGGGACGAGCGCCTTCGATGATACCGTCAGCATGCCTGACAAGATCAAGCAGCATGGCCCGGTCTGCTTCGTCCTTCAGATTGAGCGACACATTCCTGCGGCCGCGCAGCAGGACGGATTCACCGACGTCGCTCCATGCCATTTGCCCGCCAGGGCGGCAAATTCGCACGATTTCAGCGCCGAGCCCCGAAAGGATCATCCCGCACAGTGGCACCGGCCCGATGGCATCCATTTCGATCAGGCGGATTCCGGATAAGGGGCCAGACGACATTGGTTATCTCCAGATCAATCCAACCACGACCGGTAACGGAATCTGTCCGCCAGACAAGCCGCCCTGCCAAACGGCACGGCCCGCGTGATCGTCAGTCAAAAAGAGAATGGCCGCCCCAAATCTGGAGCGGCCATTCCTGTGTCACTAATTCTGATAATTAAAATATCAGAACTTGAATGCAACCGTTGCGCCGAAGGTACGCGGGGCACCCTGGAACTGCATGACTGCACCCAGACCGGTGTAGCTATTGAACACGTTGGTGAACCAAGCTTTGTTGGCCAGGTTGCGGCCCCAGATCGCAATCTCGATATTCGGATTTTCAAGATTGAGTGCGATCCGCCCGTTGAGCAGGCCATAGGCCTTGATGATCGATGCACGGTTGGCAATTGCCGTGGCATCAATTGCTGCCTGAGTGCCGCCCTGTGCGACAGTCCGGACGGTTGCCGCGTCCATGGCGCGCTCAGCTGTCCAAGCATAATCAATGTGGAAAGAGAATTCACCGACTGATGTAGGCACTTTTTGGGTAGCGCCAAAGTTTAGCGTCCACTTCGGTGCCTGTGTCACGGGTTCACCCGAACGATCAACCAGGATTGGTGCCGCAGCGGTACCCACGTTCTCAGTCCGGCTGCCTCTGACATATTTGGCATCCAGATAGGCGGCACTGCCGGTCAGCTCCATGCCTTCCCAAGGAAGTGCTGTCACTTCAAGCTCGCCGCCACTGGCGCGCACTTTGCCGGTATTGGTGACAAACTGCGTCAGTGTCGTTCCTACCAGCGCGTTGACGATGCGCTGAACATTGGACTGCCATGCCGTGAACACCGAAAGGTTGGTCCGCAGGCGGCGATCAAGGAAATCGCCCTTCAGACCGACTTCGATATCACGCACTGTTTCCGGCTGAAACTCCTGAGTGAACGGCGCGAAGACTGTGCGCGAGTTGTAACCACCAGACATCGATGCACCGCTGGACTTGGCATAGAGGAACACCTGGTCATTGACGCGATAGTCAATGCCAACGGTCCAAGCAGGATAGCGGAAGCTGGTCTGACGCGGATCGTTGCATGGCGCGGCAGCGGCTGTCAGCCCGGCGTTTGGACCAACCGTGCACTTCTCAAGATTGTCTGGCAGCGACCAGTCATTGGTGCTGTGACGGTTGATGCTGCGCTTGTCCCAGGTATAGCGGAAGCCGCCGGTCACGCGCAGGGCATCGGTGACGCGATAGTTCAACTGGGCGAAGGCACCGAATGAACTGGAGCGATAATCGCTGAGTGTCCGAGCGCGGGCAAGGCCACCAAAAACCCACGAACGTGACTGTTCGTCACCGGTTTCAACGAAGTAGTAGAGCCCGGTCTGCCAATCAAGTTGACCGATGCTGCCTGAAAGCTGAAGCTCCTGGCTGAACTGTTCCTGATTGTAGGTGCTGACGAAGGCCGAACGGGCATCGACCAGACCAGCTGTATAGGGGCTGACTGCTGCAAGAATTGTCGGGCCGGGGTTTGGACCGAAAGCACCCTGACAGGCAGCGAGAAGCGAAGGAACACCCGCGACACATGCCTGGAAGAATGCGATCGGCGGCGAAGCGGCGACGGCAGTTGAAGGCACGCCATGCAGATCGAGGCTGCCTTCCGTATGCGATGTCCGATAGGCGGTGATCGACTTGAGATTGACCGCGCCCATATCCCATTCAAACGTCGCCGAGGTTGATTTCACCCGGTTGTCATTGTGCAAGCGGTCAATCTGGGGGTCGCCGGTGCGTGGCTGGGAGAATGTGTCGGTCCACTTGGAATTGGCCGCTGTGAAAGATGGCAGCTGTGTGGCGGTGACAAAGGATGCGAATTCCGAGTTGATAAAGGCACCGTAACCCGGCAGCGCCAGCACCGCAGGATTGATCGCGGCAACTGCCGTGGCGTTGCCATTATCCTTGTAATCAACATATTCGCCAGTGATCGTCAGCTTGATCGGCAGCTCATTAGGTGCCCATTTCAGGGTTGCACGAGCAACATATTCGCCATTGACGCTGCCTTGCGGATAGCCTGCCAGAGTGTTGCGGAAATAGCCTGAATGCTCACTGTAACGACCGGCAAAACGAATGGCCAGTTCATCACCCAAAGGAACGTTGAGGATGCCTTCGATCATGCGCTGGTCATAGTTGCCGCCACCGATCTTGAAGCTGCCTTCAAGGATATCCTTGGGCTGGTTCGAGGTAAGGTTCAGCGCACCACCAGTCGTGTTGCGACCGAACAGCGTTCCCTGAGGACCACGCAGAACTTCGGCACCGGCCGCGTCGAGGAAGCCAAGGTTGCCGACTATCGGGCGGGCAACATAAACACCGTCGATATAGATGCCTACCGAAGCATCTGACAGTGAGTTCGGGCTGTTCTGGGCCTGGCCACGAATGGCGAGATAGACGATCGACGCAGGGCCGGTACCGCCGGTGCTAATGGTCAGACTCGGCGCGGTGCGGGCAAGGTCGGTCACCTGGAAGACCTGCTTGGACGCCAGCGATTCAGCATTGAGCGCGGTAACCGAAACCGGAACCGACTGCAGATTTTCCGATGACTTACGCGCAGTAACAACGATATCGGCAATGCCGCTCTGCTCTTCCTCAACAGCTGGAGCAGCAGCCTGCGCGAATGCGGGCGCGCTGGCCAGGAATCCAAATGACAGGATTGTCGTGGCGAGCAGTGCGTTGCGTGTACGAAGAATATGCATTCAATTCCCTCCCGAGTAATTCAGGCCAGGCAAATTGGGCATTGCCGTGGCAGTTCTGGCACAGATAATTCCCGCGCAATCGCGCACGGCTCCTCTGCTTGATTGTCTGTTGCTCTCGATAGGTGCCCCTTCACACCTATCTATTGGCAGGGGGGCGATTTGCCGGAATATAGACTCGCACATTCATTTTGCTATTGATACTAGTAGATATTATCCTGATACTATCACAGGATCAAACCTACCCGCCTACCATCCTTGATCGCCTCGTCTATCGCAAAAGTGCTCCACCGTGCCTCTCTTGCATCACCTATCAAATGCACTGCGAGATCGGAGCCTGCCAGAGTATGGTACAGTGCTTCATTTGGCGGCTTGGATGTCACCAGAACCGTGTTGTCGATGTTATCCAGCACGGTGACCGAACCGGTATAGGCGTGGACAAGCGTAACATTTGCAGGATCAATCGCGCTGATGATGGTCTGCGGGAAGAATGTCACCTTGGGCAGCAGCCGCTTGCTGATGACTCCGACGATATTGGATGCCATGTCCGCATACTCTACAGTGCCATTACAGCAATGGATCACTGTACAGGCTGGTTGCCGGACAAAACCTTCTCATGCCAGAATCACCAATACTTTCACTAAGCCATCACAAGGTGCATATCGGGAGGGCAATATACCCGAACTTGCCAGCCCTCACGGCGCTTGCCCCCGCTAAGGACCAACTGCACCCATGACCACTCGCCATCTCGTCGATCCCGACCTGCTTGCACTCATCGACAGTTTCCCGCCGATGAACCTCTCGGACGAGACTCTACCGGCAGTGCGCGCCGAGATGAATGCCCGGCGGGCTTCCCAGCCGCTGCCCGACTTGCCGGTTAATTGCCGTGAAATCCTGATTCCCTCTGACGAAGATGATCGCACGGTTCGATGCCTGGCCATCCAGCCGGTAGCGATGCAGAAGAATGCCCCGGCGATCCTGCATTTTCACGGCGGCGGGCATGTCATCGGCACACCGGAAATGAACCTGCCCCAACTGATGCGATGGGCAGCTGACCTGCACTGTCTGGTGGTGTCTGTGGACTATCGCCTCGCACCGGAAACACCCTTTCCCGGCCCGATGGAGGATGGTTATGCCGCCTTGCGCTGGTTGTATGACAGAGCCGCGGACCTGGGCATTGATCCCGCCCGCATTGCTGTCAGCGGCGAAAGCGCGGGCGGAGCCATGGCGGCATGTCTGTGCCTGATGGCGCGTGATCGAGGCGATTATGCCATTGCTTTCCAGCATCTTGAGATGCC
>JANOYZ010000242.1:0-41291 GCA_031429135.1 Novosphingobium sp.
GCAGCGCATGCAGCGCGGCCAGCGGGTTCTTCTCCTCGATATGGGCATGGAAGGTATCGTAGAGAATGCCCACGCCCTCTCCACCCACACGCTGCGAATAGGCAATAGACTGTTCACAGGTATTGAGCAGATAGGCCTCGAAGCGGTTGAGCGGCTCAAGCCCGGCGGTCATTCCGGCGGACTTCAGATAAGGCAGAACCTGCCGGTGTACCTCTGCGCAGCGATCCAGCTCGGTCTCGGTCGGCCTTTCGCCGGTGAACACGCCGAGCGGCTGAAACCACGGTCCGGCGAGTACCTGACCGCCCAGTATCGCCGAACAATCGATCGCTCGGCGCAAGTGATCGACCGCGCCTTGCCGGTGCGCTGCGATTGGCGACAGCGGGTTGTGCTCCTCATCGGGGATCAGCGCGACAACAGTGCGCTCAAGCCCCAAGTCATCGAGAACCCCGCCCAGCCAGCGATAATGGTCTTCACTCGACGTATCGAAAATGGGTATTTCGACGCCGTCAAAGCCGGTAGCTTTCAACGCCTGAAGCGCGGGCACGTGTTCTTCTGTGACGTGCCCGGTCCACAGCAGCATGTTGATGCCGATTTTCATGGGATTCAGCCTTTACGCTTGCGTTCGAAGAACCAGAGAACGCCAAAGATGAAGAACAGCGCCAGCGGCACCAGGGCAATCACCTGAAAGCTCTCCTGCGCGGCGTATCCCAGCACATTCTGCAATTCCGGCCCTGGCTGCATCGCGGCAAAGGCGGCCTCGCCACCAGCCTTGTCGAGCTTGGCCTTGTCATAGATCTTGCCGATCTCTGGCAGGACGAAGTAAATCGCCAAGGCTGCGGAAAAGCCGACAATGCCGATCCCCCACGAGCCGCTGCGCGGATAGCGGCGGGCGACTGCGGCAAGCATGGTCGGCCACATAAAGCAGACGCCAAAGGCCCACAGCGTTGCCGCAACCAGTGCGGTGACTGGCGAATTGGCGAGGCTCAGCAGATAGAGCCCGATCGCCGCAGGGATCGCACAGAACCACAGCAGGCCGATGTCGGAGAAACGCTTTTCCAGCGCGCCGGCAAAATGCCGCATGACGAACATGATCGCCGAGACATAGACCAGCACAAGGATGCCCGGCATGCCTGCGGTCTGCGTCAGCGCGATATCAACCCACGATCCCGGTGCCAGTTCGGCTGTGGCGGTGAGGAACATGATGGCCGGGAAGATCCAGAAGCCCGGGCGTTTGAACGGTTCGGCCAGCATGCTTTTGAAAGGCACGCCCATCGTGGTGCTCTCAGTCTTGGGGAAAGTCTGCGTCATCGCCCACAACCCGCAGATGATCGCTGGAATAGGGATCAGGGCGATCAGCGCCTGCCAGCCAAGATCAAGCTGATTGAAGAACAGCACCGATGCCAGACCGCCAATGATAATACCGGCGGGCCACCAGGCATGCAGCACATTGAGCCGGTGGGTCTTGTCATCGGGATAAAGCGCGGCGGTGATCGGGTTGACCGATGCCTCCATCGCTCCCCAGCCGAAACCGCAGACGACCATGCCGATGGTCAGCAGGCGATAGACCGAAGTGATATCACCGCCACTGGGCGAGAAGAGGATCAGCGCCGGGCCAATGATGAAGCAGGTGGCGGAAAACAGAATCACCCGCTTGGCACCGAACACGTCGAGCAGCGGGCTGATCACCAGCAACGAAAGCGCGAAACCGAGGAACGAATTGCCCAGTGCCGCCGCAATCATTTCGCCAGATCGGGCTGGCATCTGCGCATCGAGCAGGGCTTCCTTGATCGCCCCCGAAGCGCCGGTGCGGATCGAGAACGACATCGCCGCCGTTACCAGAAGCAACACGCAGATCCAGAATATCGCCCGGTTGTTATAGGTCTTGTCGTTCATGTTCTCTCCCCTGATGTGCTCAGTCAAGACCGAGCACGCTCCTGATGACATCCTCGTCAACGCCACCGCCGGCAAAATCGTCGAATGCTTTTTCGGCCTTGCGGATCATATGTTTCGCAATAAATGGCGCGCCTTCAGCGGCACCCTGTTCGGGATGTTTCAGCGCGCATTCCCATTCGAGCACCGCCCAGCCATCATAGCCGTACTGCGTCAGCTTGGAGAATATCGCGCCGAAATCGATCTGCCCGTCGCCGAGCGAGCGGAAGCGGCCGGGGCGGTCTGCCCAGCCCGAATAGGAACCATAAACCCCGGCACGGCCATTCGGGCGGAACTCTGCGTCCTTGACGTGGAAGGCCTTGATGCGGTCCTTGTAGATGTCGATGAAAGCCAGATAGTCGAGCTGTTGCAGCACGAAGTGGCTGGGATCGTAAAGGATGTTGGCGCGGGCGTGGCCGCCCACTGCATCGAGGAAACGCTCGAAGGTGACGCCGTCGTGCAAATCTTCGCCGGGATGAAGCTCGTAGCAGGCGTTGACCCCGTGCTCTTCAAACACATCCAAAATCGGCTTCCAGCGGCGACCCAGTTCGGCAAAGCCTTCCTCGACCAGCCCCGCCGGACGCTGCGGCCAAGGATAGACCAGATGCCACATCAGCGCACCGGAAAAGGTGGCATGGGCGGTGCAGCCCATGCGGCGGCTGGCCTGTGCGGCAAGCTTGACCTGCTCGGTCGCCCATTCGGTGCGCGCCTTGGCATTGCCATGCAGCTGCGCCGGGGCAAAGCCATCGAATATCTGGTCATAGGCCGGATGGGTGGCGACGAGCTGGCCTTGCAAGTGGGTGGAAAGTTCGGTCACGGCAACGCCGTTGGCCTCGCACGTACCCTTGATCTCGTCGGCATAGTCCTGGCTGGTCGCAGCCAGTTCAAGGTTGATCAGGTTGCTTTCCCATGTCGGGATCTGCACGCCATTGTAGCCGTGCCCCGCCGCCCATTTGGTGATTGCATCGAGCGAGTTGAACGGTGCTTCAGCTCCGGCAAACTGCGCGAGGAAAATGGCCGGACCCTTCATTGTCCCTGCTCCCGTCACAAAACCCACTCCTTCAAAGATCGACCCAGACCGCGCCACGGCGGCTGGATTCAAGGCTGGCGGCGATGAACTTCATGCCTGCCAGCGTATCTGCCATAGTGGCATAGCCCGGCTCGCTGCCGGGTGCGGCACCACCGCGAATTTGCTCGCCAAAAGCGCGATAGATATTGGCAAAGGCCTCAAGATAGCCCTCAGGATGCCCGCCCGGCGTGCGCTGGATCGCGAGGATCTCAGGCGAAAGATAGGCGCGGTTGGCACCGGCATGCCAGATCTCGGTTGGCGTGTCGCGATAGCCGATGCGCATGGTATTGGGCTCTTCCTGCCGCCAGTGCAGGCCTGCTTCATCGCAGTAAACCGAGATGGCGAGATCATTGATATCGCCGACACAGACCTGGCTGGCAGTCAACGTCCCCTTGCCGCCGCCCGACAGGCGGAACAGCGCCGCGCCATCATCATCGATGCGGCGACCGGGCAACATGGTCAGCTCGGCGCAGATTGATGCGATGCGCTGACCGGTGATGAATTCAACGAGGTTGGCGGCATGGGTGCCGATGTCGCCAAAGGCTCCGGCATCGCCCGATTGCGCCGGATCGACGCGCCATGCGGCCTGCTTGTTGCCTTCAAGATCAGCGGCGCGGCTCAGCCAGTCCTGCGTGTACTTCACCGCGACGCGCCGCACCTTGCCGAACTTGCCCGAGGTAACCAGCTCGCGCGCCTGCTTGACTAGCGGATAGCCAGTATAGGTATGCGTCACCGCGATCCGCCGTCCGCTGCGCGCTGCGGCATCAGCGATGGCCTGTGCAGCTTCCAGACTGTGCGCCAGCGGCTTGTCGATGATGACATCGAACCCGGCCTCCATGGCGGCAATCGCCGGGGCCGCATGCATATGGTTGGGGGTGACGATCACCACCGCCTCGATCCGCTGATCGGTGGGAAGCGCCGCCTCACACTCGAGCATTTCGGCCCACGAAGCATAAGTGCGATCCGCCGCAACACCGATCTCTGCGCCCGAAGCCTTTGACTTTTCCGCTGTCGAGGAAAAGGCACCGGCCACTAGAGACCAGTTCCCGGCAATCGCTGCCGCCGTGCGGTGAACTCCGCCGATAAAGGCACCCTGGCCGCCGCCGATCATGCCGTAACTAACAGGCTTCATTTGCCGGTCACCTTTATGCTGGGTGCAGCATCACATTCGCTACCTTGCTGTTTCATGGCCCAGCCGGCGGCATTGATCAGCAGTCTGCGGTGTTCCGGTTCGGCATAGGCCTCGGCGCGGTGGCCGAAGGCCGAATAAAGCACACGGCCTTTGCCCTGGCAGCGCCACCAGACCATCGGATGATCGCCCATGCGCAGATCCTTTCCGAACATGCCTTCGGGATTGTAGCTTTTCTCGTCAACCGTCACCAGAATGCCATAGCCCTTGCCGCGCGGTGACTTGTCAAAGGAATACCATTCCTCGATCCGGTTCCAGCTGGCTGGAAGCCCCTGCGTGGCCGGATGCGCTGGATTCTCGACTTTGACAGTGGCTTGCTGAAACTGCGGATTCAGCGTGTGCTGGGTGAACAGGGTGCCGATCATGTCGTTGAGGTACCAGTCCCAGACCGCATGCGAGCTGTCGCCCGCCGCGTGGATGCCGACATAGCCGCCGCCGTTCTCGACAAACGATTTGAAAGCCTGACGCTGCACTGGCGTGAACACATCCCCGCTGACATTGTTGAACACCACTGCATCAAACCGGGCGAGGATTTCCGGGCTGAAGGTCGCGCCATTTTCAGTCTGGAAATAGCCCCAGCCTTTTTCCTTTGCCGCTTGCGCAAACATCGCATTCGCCGCCGGGATCGCTTCCTCGTGCCGGAAGGCGTTGGTCTTGGAGAAAACCAGCACGGCCGGATGCTTGAGATCGGCGGGCAGGGCAGGCGGCGCGGTCTCATAGACCTTCAGCCCGCCGAGGAAAACGCGGTGGATCAGGTTCCAGTTGAGCGCGACCAAACCGCCAGACAGGATGATCACAGCCAGCAGCGACCATAGCGCGATGCGTTTCAGCTTTTGCATCACAAGCGTCATCTCCCTGCACCGTGCTTAAGCTGCATCATTGGCTTTAGGAAGCGAATGAATGAGTGTCACTCCATTAAATCCGAGTCCTGAGGCAAGGCGTCGGACTATATCCATGGAGGAAAAAATGGAATATTGAATCAGCAGATGTGTAATTAATTCTTTCCCTGAATGCGCAGGTGTAATATCGCAACATGGCTGCACTCGCCATGCGTTGCCGGATGAAAGGCGGTCAGTCCATCGCTGGCCATAATCAGACTATTTGCACCTCTGGAACCCAATGTCATACATGCCCCTGTTCGATGTCCCGGAACCTACTCCCGCCTTGAGCCGCAAGGCTGCGGTGGTGGGTCTTGGGGAAAGTGATTTTCACCTCGACTACAAGGCAGCCCGGTCCAAGTCCGAGGGCTATGAGGCACCAGCCTCTGAAGGGCTGGCGATCACGGCATTCGAACGCGCGCTGGCGGATTCCGGTCTGCGGCGCGAGGATATTGACGGTATTTCGGTGAACTTTCTTTATGGTGGCCCTGAATCATCCGAGATGGCGGCGACGCTGGGCATCCAGCCGCGCCACATGATCGAACGCGGCGGCTCTATTTGCGCTGGCCCGATACCGGCAGCCTGTGCCGCCATCGCCAAGGGCAAGTGCGATACAATTGCCTTGATTTTCTCGGTTGCCACCCGATCCATCGGGCGCAAATTCGGCGGACAAAAGTACGATAGCGGCGCGCCAAGTTCCTATTATTATCACCACCCCTGGGGCTGGAGCTCGCAGGCCGCGCACTGGGCCATGATCTGGCAGCATTACCAGCAGAAGTACGGCGCGACCGAGGCCGATCTTGGCGCGGTTGCCGTGCAATTGCGGCACAATGCCATGCGCAATCCCAACGCGGTCATGCAGTCGCCGATGACCATCGAGAGCTATCTGGCCTCGCGCTATGTGGTGCGGCCGCTGCACCTGTTTGACCTGTGCCTCGTCAATGACGGTGCTGTCTGCCTGATTGTGCGCCGGACCGATATGGCGAAGGATCTGCCGCACGTTCCGGTGGAAGTCGGCGGCTGGGGCAGGGCGGCGGTTACAAACAATAAGCTGCACACGCTGGTGCGCGAAAGGATGCGTCCGCAGTTCCAGGAAGCCGGGCGGCAGGCGCTGACGATGGCCGGAATCACACTGCATGATGTGCAGCATTTCGAAGGCTATGACGCCTCGACCATCCACCTGGTCAATCATCTGGAAGGGCACGGGTTTGTTGAACCCGGAGCTGGCCTTGAATTCTTCAAGAGCGGAGCGGCGGCAATCGAAGGTTCGCTGCCGGTCAACACCGGGGGCGGCATCCTCTCCGGTTCCTACATGCACGGCTGGAATCACGTTGCCGAGATTGTCCGGCAGCTGCGCCATGAAGCTGGGCCGCGTCAGATAAACGACGCGCAGATATCGATGTTCTCGCTCGCCCAGACCGATCAGGTCCATCCCATTGTCTTCATGCGCGGGGCACGATGATGGTTCAGACAAGACCAGACCGCAGGCTCGGCCCCGGCCATGACGCGTTCTGGGCATGGTGCAACCAAGGTGAACTGCGGTTGCAACGCTGCAAGGATTGCGGCGGGTTATCGTGGCCAGTGGTCGCAGGCTGCGAGCATTGCGGTGGCAATGAGCTGGCCTGGGAGCAGATGTCCGGCCTTGGCAAAGTCGTCAGCTGGTGCAGCTTCGAACATGACTATTACCGGGGCATGTTGCCCGTCCCCTATGAAACAATCCTCGTCGAACTGGCAGAAGGGCCATTGTTCATCAGCAATTCCGCCGATTTTGGCTGGGAGGACATCACGTTTGACATGCCGGTGAAGCTGGCCTTCCTCGATTGCGAAGACTCAGCGGGGCTGTTCAGACTGCCGGTGTTCGCGAAGGCGCAGGGTCACGAGGGAAAGCTATAGCGATGGCGCAGGATCTCGAGAACATGCGACAGGCGCTGTCCGGCTATCTGACAGATGGCGAGCGCATCACCGCGATCAAACCATTGACCACCGGATTTTCGAACGAAACCTATCTGGTCGAAGGCCTTGATCTGATCCTGCGGCTTCCTCCCTCGGCAGGTGCCATGCTTGATGGTCATGATGTCATCGCACAGGCGAAGATATACCAGGCGCTGGGTGAGACTGCCGCTGCACCGACCGTCCCCGGCATCGTGGCCTATTGCGATGACACCTCAGTGCTGGGCGCACCCTTCTTCCTGATGCAGCGCGTTACCGGGGAAGCGGTCAACGATGTTGATTTGCAGCCGTGGTTTGTGGATGCGGATGATCATTTCCGCAGCAGCCTCTCGCGCCAGTGGATCACCGCATTCGCAAGCCTTGCGACACTGGAGCCGCTTGCCATTCTCGGGGACGCCATTTCGCCAGAGGCGGATGCGCGGCGGTGGCAGGATTTCGCCCGCAATGCAGATTGCCCGCGGCTGGTCGCCTGTTACGACCGGCTGCTGGAAATCCCCGCCCTTTCGAGCGGTGCCCCTGCTGTCGTTCACGGCGATACCAAGCTTTCGAACCTGATGTGGCAGGATGGGCAGATCACGGCGGTGCTCGATTGGGAAATGGCCCTGAACGGCGATCCGCTCGCTGATCTTGGTTACATCCTCTATGCGTTTGAAAGCCCCTATCACAAGGCGGCGCGCGCGCAGATACTGCCTGGCATGCTCACGCGCGACCAAGTGATCGCTTTGTGGTCAGAGGTTTCGGGTCGCCCAGCAGATGGGCTATTCTGGCACGAAATTTCCCAGATAACGAAGATCAGCGCCATTATCGCTGAAGGTGCCAATATGTATGTAACAGGGCGCAGTCAGGATCCCAAACTCGTCATTTTCAAGCAGAGTCTGGATTATTATCTCGGCGTGGCAGAGGCGATGCTGGGCAGCCCCGAGTTCAAGGCCCTGAAAGGATAGATATGGTTCCGACGATTTCGCCGCTGATCGAGGCCGATGAATATCTCAATCACCAGACCGTCAATACCTTCGATACCGTGGTGACATCCGACCTTAGCTGGACGGAAAAGGTCTGGTTCATGCTGGCCCGCAAGGACGGCAAGCTGCAGGCCAGCTTTGGCCTCGGCAAATATACCAACCGCAACCTGATCGATGGCTTTGCCGGTGTGCAGATCGGCACCCAGCAGCGCACGATCCGGGCCAGCCGGGTGCTGCGACCAAACATGGATACAGCGGTTGGCCCGCTTCGCTATGAAATCATCGAACCGATGCGCAAGCTGCGCATTTCACTCGCCGCCAATGATGCTCAGCCGATCAGCTATGATCTGGTCTGGACTGCCCACATGCCCGCCTTCTTTGAAAACCGTGATCTGGGTTATGCCGCGCATCGCAATTCATCGGACGTGGTGCGCTATCATCAGGCCGGCACCGTTTCCGGCTGGATCGAGATTGATGGCGAGCGTCATATCGTCGATCCCGAGGAATGGTTCGGCTTTCGCGATCACAGCTGGGGCATCCGCGAGCATGTCGGCATAGACCCCACCGATCTGCCGCCCGCTGTGACCAGCAAGATTGCTGCCGACTACCAGTTCAACTGGCTCGTTTCCTGCCTGACGCGGCCCGATGGCAGCAAATATGATCTGGCCTATTACTTCCGCGAGTTCCGCGAGCCGCGCGGGTTGGACTGGTACACCGCCTATATCAACGAGGAAGACGGTCGCCAGCGGCCGATCCTTCAGGTCTATCCCGAACTGACTTACCGCCAAAGCGACCATGCGGTGATGGGCGGCAATATCCATGCGCTGATGCGCGGTGATGGCCACAAGACCGTCGAGCGGGTGTTCGAGGTTGAAGCGCTCGACAGCGAGATGGGTTTCCGCCTCAATCCCGGCATGTACGGGGCGTGGAAAGGCCAGATCCACGGGAGCTACATGGGCGAGAATTTCCTCGACGGCGAATGTATCGACGACGTCAACAATCCGGAAAAATTCGCCGCCAACCGCCGCTGGGAAATCCGCGACCGCCCCTTGCGCATCCGCGAAGGCGATGCGGTGGGCTATGCCGATATCGAAAGCATCGTTATCGGTGACTGGCCGGCGGCGACTTTCGTCTGACGGCGCGGCCAGTCACCGAATAACGGGGTCAGGCGGCGCTCAGCACGTGTTTGGCAGTGACATAGCCCCAGACGAACGATGGCCCAACGCTGGCCCCGGCCCCGGCATAGGCACGTCCCATGACCGAAGCGGTTGAGACGCCGGTGGCGTAGAGTCCTTCGATCACCGAGCCATCATCGCGCAGCACGCGGGCCTTCTCATCGGTGACGACGCCGCCATAAGTGCCAACGTCGCCAGGAACGACTTCAACGGCATAAAACGGGCCTTCGCTGATCGAACCAAGCGATGCATTCTTCTCATGATAGATATCGCCCAGCCAGCGATCATAGGCGCGGTCGCCACGGTTGAAGTCGTCATCGTGGTTGTTCTCGACGAAGAGGTTGAACCGGTCCACCGTGCCGCGCAGGGTGGCAGGATCGATGTTCAGCATGCCCGCCAGTTCTTCGATCGTATCGGCTTTTTTCAGGTAGCCCGAATCATACCATTCCTGCGGCTTTTTCGCAGTCGGGAAGGGCGTGATCAGCCCGTAGCTCTTGATATACTGGTTATCCATGATCGCCCAGCTTGGCACAGCGGGAACCGTCTTGTTGCGCGCCAGCATGCCCTGGCAATAGGTCATGTAGGAACCGCTTTCGTTCATGTACCGCAGGCCTGACTGATCGACCAGGATCGCATGAGGCGCGGCGGTCACGCCCTGGACCACGGGCTTGATTGCATCGTTTTCCATACCTGGCGGGATCGACATCTGATTGCCGACCATTTCCTCCATCTGGGCGATGGCGGCCCCGTGGCGCATCATTTCAAGGATCATCTCGCCGGTATCGCCCTCGGCCGTATTGGTCCATTTCGCGCTGGTGCCTGGCTGGTACTTTTCGCGCATTTGCTGATTGTGGGCAAAGCCGCCGGCATTCACCAGCACGCCCAGCCGGGCACCGAAGCGGTGTGGCTTGCCGTCGATCTGTGCAACCACGCCCTTGACCGTGCCATTTTCCACGATCAGTTCTGTGACGGCAGCCTCGGTACGAAACTCGACACCAGCCTTCAGCGTCGCCTGAAACATCCGCCCCTGCAATGCCGCGCCCGCAGTGACATAGTGCTTGCCGGTCAATTTCGCGCCGATGGTCCGCAGGACGAACCGCACGGCGATCCGCTTCGCTTCCCATGATTTCTTGATGAAGCGCAGCTTGAGCATCTCGTCCAGCGTGCTCATCATCGGAATAAAATTGGGACGCAGCTTGCTTTTCCATTCGCCGAGTTCATTGATGTTGAACAGCTCGGCAACAACCGTGCGGCCTTTTTCGGAACCACCCGGTCGCTCATCATAATAGTCCGGCCAATAGGATACCCGGTTGAGCCTGATCCCCTGATCGACCAGGAAATCGACCATCCTGGTCCCTTCGGCAACATAGGTTTCCCGGCGCGCGCGGCTGGCTCCCGGCGTATCATTATGGTCGCCGATCACCGCGTCCATATAGGTGTTGGCCTGGTCCTGACTATCGGGCACGCCATCACGCTTCATGAAGCGGTTGTCAGGGATCCACATCACCCCGCCAGATCGGGCGGTGGTGCCGCCGATCAGTGGTGTCTTTTCAAGGATCAGCACCGATTTCCCGGCTGCCCGCAGCGCGAGGCCGCAGCACATCGAGCCGCCACCGCTGCCGACCACGACAAAGTCGAAGGTTTCGTCAAAATTGCTCATGGGTGAGTCCTCTGAGAAGTCTGAATTTCAGGATTTCTTGGTTTCGGGTGAAAGACGCACCAGCGTGCGTTTGAGCTGACGGCTGGTGAACAGCCATTTGCCATCCCGTTTTTCGTAGGTTTCGTGATAGAAGCCAAAGCCGTGGATCAGCAGCTCTTCGGTCTCAGAATCGAAGATCAGGTCTTCCATGCCCCAGATACCCTTGGCCTTGATCGGCGATTCAAAGGTGATGTCGGGGGTGTGCGAATGGTGAACCGTGGTTTTGCCGGTGCCCAGCAGGGCTTTGACATTCGCGATCATCACATCGGCTGATTCCCAGCGCTCATAGCCATCATTATGCGACACGTGATCATCCGCATGGAGGGCGCGGTAGAGATTCCAGTCCTTGGTATCGCAGGCGCGGTCGCGCCGTGATTTCAGCAGCTTGATCTCTTCAATCGCAAGAAGGTATTCGATATCGCTCATGCCGGTCATGTGTCCGCTCCGTTAGTGAATTTGCTCAATCGTCGATTTTCGGCGGGAAGATGGCCCCCGGTGATCGCCGTGTGTGGTAATATTTGACCGCGCGGCTGGTGAAAACCCAGCATCCATCACGCTTTCCATAGGTTTCGAAATAGTGCCCGAAGGCCTGAAACCAGTGCTTTTCGCCCTGCTGTTGCCAGAACGACATGCCCTTCATCGCCCAGATTCCGCTGGCGCTTGATGCCGAATCGAAGGTGATTTCCGGCGTATGCGAATGGTGCAAGGTGGTGAGGTTTTCCATGCTTTTGCGCACATTGACGATCATCTCGGCAGAGCTCGTCCACCGCCCGTAATCGCCGTTTTCCGAAACATGATCGGGGGCATGAAGCGATTCATACAGCGCCCAGTCCTTGCTATCCGCCGCCCGGTCCCGCCGCGCCTTGAGCTGTTTGATCTCCTCAAGCGCCATGAGCTTCTCGATGCCGAACAACTCACCCATGTCAGACACGCAGCTTTGCGAGGACTTCTTCACCGAACCACTGGACGTTCTCGATGAAGCCAGCACGGCTTGGATGCGGCAGTTCGACCATGGTCCAGGTCACACCGACTTCAGCCAGTTCGGCAACCGCGTCGATATATTCGGCGGCGCTGCTCCGATCACCCATCCTGAGCCGCGCGCGAGCGCCAATAGCGACATCGAACGGCCCGATCAGGCCACGGGCGCGGCGCATATCGTGGACACGGGCGATGTTCTCACCCAGTTGCTGGATCGTGTGAATGCCCGATTCCTGATTGGCCGCAGTCATCGTCGGCGCGGCGAAAAAGGGCGACCAGCCATCGCCGCGCAGTGCTGCGCGTTCAACCGCCTTGCTGCTGCCGCCACCGATCCAGATCGGCGGCGGCACGGGTGGAACCGGGCGCGGTTCATTGCCGGTGGCATTGAAATTGCGCCCCTGATGGACAACAGCGCCGCCCGCCCATGCCTTGCGGATAACCTCCAGCCCCTCATCAAACAGAGCGCCGCGCTTGTGGAAATCGACGCCCAGAGCTTCGAATTCCACCTTCTGATAACCCGCGCCGGCCCCAAGGATCAGCCTCCCGCCAGACAGAACTTGCAACGTGGCCGCCATTTTCGCTGTCAGAAACGGATTGCGGTAAGCCATGACAATGATGTTGGTGTGCAACATCAGGCTGGTCGTTGAAGCGGCGATGAAGCCCAATGTGGTGAATGGATCCAATGCATCATGGCCATTGGCGTGAAGCCATGCGGCGTCTGGTGCCGGGTGGTCAGTGAGATAGCAGGCATCGATGCCAGCGGCCTCCATGGCGCGCGCCATTTCGGTGATTGCCGCAGCAGTCTGGAACTCGCCGGGCGTTATGACGCCAACAGGGATGTCCATGGTGAATTTCATGCGTAAGCTCCGGTGCAATTATAGAATGAGCTTCGGCTGCCATGTGGCACCCGGAGTTAGCATTATGCCGCTTGTGGACCTTCCTTGAGCCGCCCGAGTAAGTGGGAACCGGCCGGATCGCCGTCCAGCATGAAATTCTGGCGGTGCTTGATCTTCCAGCCACCATCAACCTGACGGGCAAGCTCAATGCGCGATGCGCTGAGACGACCGATAAAAAAGCCATTCTCGCCATGCATGTTGACCATGGTGTGGCAGGTGGCAACGGCGCGATCGCCGTCGATGACCACATAGGGCAAGGTCGAGATATGGGCGCATCCAGCACCAACAAAAGCCAGGTGGCCGGGATCGCGGGTGATAGCCTCAATCGTTTCGCGGCCTTCCATCTTGCCGATGTCGCCCACGGCATAGACTCCGTCATCGACATAGCAGGAGCCGACTGCCTCGGCGTTTAGCCCATCCACGGCATAGCCATAGCCGCTGACCACCTGATAGATGGCCTGACGGTCTTCCACAGCGCGCAAGCGGTCTTCGATCGATTGGGTCATGCGCTGTACTCCCTCAGCCCACCATGTAGCCGCCGGCGTCACAGTTGATTGACTGGCCGGTGATCATGCGGCTTTCTTCACCGGCGAGGAACAGCGCGAGATAGGCAATATCGATTGGCTGCGAGATAGACCGCAGCGGTGATCCTTCGAGAAGTTTGGCTTTCATGACATCGTATTCCAGCCCTTGTTCGGCGGCCATGCGCTTGCACCAGTTGATCCACAGCTCGGTTTCGATGGAGCCGGGGACCAGGCAGTTGCAGCGGATGCCCTTGGGGCCGACTTCCAGCGCGACGGTCTTGGTCAGGGCGCGCAGTGCCGCCTTGGCCGAAGTGTAATGGGTCTTGCGGACCATGCCCATCCACCCGGCGGTCGATGAGAAGTTGATGATCGAGCCGGTGCCGCGATCGAGCATCGAGCGGTTGAGCACTTCGCGGGTGCAGAGCATCGCGGCGGTGAGATCGATGGCCAGGGTCGCATTGAAATTCTCGACCGTCTGTTCCCACACCCATTTGTCCTGTCCGGGCGCGGCAGCATTGTTGAGCATGATATCGACCTGGCCGAATTCCACCATCGCCCGGTCAACCATGGCGGCGACATCGGCTTCATTGGTGACATCGCAGCGCATGCCGATGGCACCTTCGCCAATGTTCTTGGCAGCGGCTACCACCAGTTCTTCACGGCGAGCCGCCATGACGACACGCGCGCCTTGTTCGACAAACAGCTTGGCCATGACCGGGCCGCAACCCGTGCTGGCACCAGTGATGATGGCGACTTTTCCGGCAAGCCGGCCGGTGTTCGTAGTCATGATAGGTGTGCTTCCTTTGTCCATCTGCGGTATTGCGCAAAAAAATATAATGCGCAACAAGGTATGCATTATTACAGCGACTCTTGGTCAGGCGGAGATTTGGCCGTTAAGGGGCGGGCATGTGAACTGACTGGCCGCGCAATGCAGCCTCCGTGTTCAGGGCTGGCTGCAACTGTGCTGGCTGCAATTTCAATGATGGAGTGATCGATGCTGGACTGGTTGAGCGAGGATCAGATTGCGCTGCGCGATATGGCCGAACGATTCGCTCGCAAGGAAGTCGAGCCGCTGGCGATTCAGATCGACCGCGAAGAACATACTCCCGACGACCTGATCGCCAAGGCCGCCGAGATCGGGCTGTTCGGACTTTACACACCGGTTGAATATGGTGGTTCGGGCGCTGATCTTGTTTCGGTCTGCCTGGTCTCGGAAGAAATCGCCAAGGCCAGCCCGGCTTTTGCCGGCGCGCTCACCGTGCAAATGGTACTGTGCCCCAAGACGGTCGAAATTCTGGGAACTGACGCCCAAAAGCAGCGAATTCTTCCAGATTCGGCCAGCGGCGAAAACCTGATTGCCTATTCGCAAAGCGAGCCTGCGGGAGCGGGCAACGTTGCTGCCCACCTGACCAAGCTGACGCCCGACGGAGATGGTTGGCGGCTCGATGGGGCCAAGCTGTTCTGCACCCAGTCAACTGCGAAAAGCATTCTGGTGATGTGCAAAACCTTCGATCGCAGCGGGCGCGAAGGTTATGGCTGCATCATGGTAGACATGGAAAAGGCCGGCCTCGAAGTTCTGCCCTATGAACACAAGCTCGGCTGGCGGGGGACCAACACCGGGCCGATCAACTATAACAACATCCGTATCGAGGATGATGATATCATGGGCGATGTGCTGACCGGCGGATTTTCGCACCGCGCGGCCAATCATGCCAATGTCCTCGCCCATGCGGCAACGTCGCTGGGCTGCGCGCAGGGCATGTTTGACAAGACTCTGGAATATGTGAAGCAGCGCAGACTTTACGGCAAGGATCAGTACGAATTACAACCGGTCAGCTACTGGCTGGCCGAAGCCCATGCGCGGCTCACCGCCTGTCGTGCGCTGCTTTATGCCAATGTACGTGCTTTCGACAATGGCGCGATGGAACCGGCGATGGGCAGTGTCTGCAAGGCATGGATCGGCGACACGGCGTTCGAGATCTGTGCGCGCCTTCTCCAGCTTTGGGGCGGTAGCGGCATCATGGATTCAACCGGCGTGAACCGCTACATGCGCGATGCCAAAGCCAAATGCATCGCCGAGGGCGCCTCCGAAATGCACTATGCGATTATTGCCAACCAGTTGCTGCACGGGGTTGGCACGATGGTGCGACCGGGCTGAGAGAGCTTTATGCAGGGTTGAACGGCGCGCTGTCAAAGTAGTCGCGCCAGACCTGTATCAGGCCACCTTTCACTTCGAATATGCCCATGACCGGAAGGCGCAATTCAGTGCCGTCCTTGCTCTGGAAAATATCGATGCGTTCGGTGACCACGATGCCAGGCGAAATTTGGGCGATATGGCGGATTTCAAAGCGGCACTTGACGGTGTTGCCAAGGAACTTTGCCACCGCTGCGGCAATCTTCTCATGCCCTTCAAGCGGGGGATAGGGCATGTTGTGCCACACACCATCTGCGGCAAAACAGGCGACCACGGCCTGCGTGTCCAAGGCTTCCCAGCCAGCTATCAGCCGCTCGACGGTAGCAATATCCTGGCGCATATGTGTCATCCTTCAAGCTGGTTGATCGGGATATGCTTGTCGATCCGGGGGCTTGCCGGCAAGCCCGGTACGCACCGGATCAGGCCATGCGATAGCGGACTGGCAGGTACTTAACGCCGCCAACGAAACTACCTTCGACAAAGCGCGGGATGCCCGCCAGCTCGATATGTTCGACCCGGTCCAGCAATTCTCTGAAGAACGACGAAATCTCGAAACGTGCCAGATATTGGCCAAGGCAGACGTGCGGGCCAGTACCGAAGGCAAGGTGGCGATTGGGGCGTCGGTCGATCCGGAAGATGAAGGGATCATCATAGATCGCTTCGTCAAAGCTGCCCGAAGGGAAGCTGAGCAGGAGGTAATCGCCCGCCCTCACCTGCTTTCCGGCAACGACGCAATCTTTCACCGCCGTGCGGCAGAAGTGCTTGACCGGAGCAGTCCAGCGCAGGATTTCCTCGACAGCCAGCGGCATCAATGCCGGATCGGCGCGCAGCATGGCCAGTTGCTCAGGGTTTTGCAGCAGCGCCAGCATGCCGCCGGTCAGCGAGTAACTAGTGGTATCGTGGCCAGCGGTGGCAACGATGTTGAAATAGCCGAAGACATCGCGGTCAGCCAGCAATTCACCATCGATGCGGGCATTGGCGATGATGCTGGCCAGTGTGTCGTTGGGAGTTACGCGAAGCTGTGCGATTATCTTTTTGAAATAGGTGTACATTTCCATCATCGCCGCCCTAGCACCGCCTTCGCCTTGAAATTCAGGGTCCTGGCTGGAAAGTGTCGCCTGGGTCAGCCGCATCATCATCGGCTCGTCTTCAGCCGGGACGCCCAGCATCGACATGATCACCCGCAGCGGGAAAGCCATAGCCACTTCGGCAAAATCTATTTCGCCATTGGCGTGATCCATGCGGCCAATGAACTCCTTGGCCAGCAGTTCGATGTCACCGGTGATGGCTGCCAGCCCTTTGGGGGTGAAATAGGCCTGCGTGATCTCGCGATAGGCCTTGTGCTCTGCGCCATCCATCAGCACCAGATTGCGCATGAAATCCTTGGTGTCTTTTCCTCCAGCAGCTTCGCGCGCCTTCGCTTCGTAGGACAGCGGCAGTATTGCCTGTCGCGGGGCGTTGATGAACTGCGCAGCGTTGCGCTCAACTTCCATGATATCCAGATGGCGGCTGACCAGCCAGAACGGCGCGTAATCTTCGGAATCGATATAGGGCAGGGGATCGGTCTGACGAATACGCGCCAGCAATCCGTGCAGCGCCGCAGGGTCGGTAAAGGTGCGTGGGTCAGTAATGGCTTCGACGGGCAGGGTGCTTACCGGCATGTTCAGGTCTCCACAGCGTCACCACGCTTGCTCTCGCATATTTGCTCGGCAATAAGGCGCGTATAAAGAAATGCAACAGAGGCCTTGCAATGATAATTGATTCTACGATCTCAGCAGTGGTGACCGGCGGCGCATCGGGTCTGGGGCTGGCCAGCGTCAAGGCGCTGCGCGCCGCCGGGGTAAAAGTTGCCATATTTGACCTCAATCCGGAAGCCGGAGAAGCGGCCGCCGCCGATACGGGTGCCCTATTCTGTGAAGCCAACGTGCTGTCTGACGAAAGCCTTGATGCTGCCTTTGCCAAGGCGCGGGCGGCGAACGGACAGGAGCGCATCCTGATTTCCTGCGCGGGCGGCGGCAATGCCAAGGCAACCATTCGCAAGGACCGCGAAACCGGGGCTATCAGTGTCTTTCCGACCGCCGAATTTGCCCAGGTGCTAACCCTTAATGCGGTCGGCACTTTCGCCACTGTCACGCGCTTTGCAGCTGGTGCCGCCACTCTGGAGCCGATTGCTGGCGAGCGCGGCGCGGTTGTCTGCACCGGTTCGGTCGCGGCGCAGGACGGCCAGATGGGGCAGGCAGCCTATGCTGCCGGCAAGGCGGCGATTGTTGGTATGACCCTGCCGATCGCGCGCGATCTCGGACGCTTTGGCATCCGGGTCAACACCATCCTGCCGGGCATCTTCAGCACACCATTGATGAACCGGGCGCCGCAGGAAATGAAGGACCGGCTCAATGCCATGACCGCCTTCCCGAACCGCTTTGGTAATGCCGAGGAATATGCTTCGCTGGCGATGGAACTATGCCGCAACGCCTATATGAACGCCCAGGCAATCCGCATCGACGCCGGCGTGCGTTTCGCAGCAAAATAGGTATTAGCCGGAACAGGGCTGAAGGAGGTTTGATGAAGGCAGCGGTGTTTCGCGAAATAGGTCAGCGGATGGAGATCGAGGGTATCGCGATTTCCAAGCCGATTGGCCGCGAGGTTCTGGTGAAGCTGGAGGCGGTGGGGGTATGCCATTCTGATCTGCACATTATGAAAGGCGATCTGCAGCACCCGCTCCCGGCAGTCCTTGGGCACGAAGCGGCGGGTATCGTCGAACAGGTCGGACCCGAAGTTCATACGGTGAAGCCGGGCGATCATGTTGTCGTCTGCCTGACATTCTACTGCGGCCATTGCGAACAGTGCCACGGCGGCAACAGCCATCGTTGCGGTACGTCCGAGGCCATGCGCGGCGAGGGCGAGCCGCCGCGACTATTCAAAGGTGACGAAAAATTCACTCCCTTCATGAGCATGGGAGCCTTTGCCGAACAGATACTCGTGCATGAAAGCGGCTGTGTCATCATGCGCCGTGATATGCCGTTTGATCGCGCTTGCCTGATCGGTTGCGGCGTGACCACCGGCCTTGGCGCGGTGATACGGGCGGCGTCAGTCCGGGCAGGTGAAACGGTGGCTGTGATCGGCTGCGGCGGCGTCGGCCTGTCGGCAATCAATGGCGCGGCGCTTGCTGGAGCGGGCCAGATCATCGCGATTGACCGTGTTGCATCCAAGCTGCAACTGGCTCGCACCTTTGGTGCAACCGATGTGATCAACGGATCAGAGGGCAATGCCACCGAGCAGGTCATGGCGCTCACCGGCGGACGCGGCGTCGATCATGTGATCGAAGCAATCGGTCTGAAGCAGACCATCGAGGACGGCTTCGCCATGCTGGCCAAAGGCGGTCTGGAAACGATTGTCGGCGCGGCGCGATTTGATACCAAGGTAGAGTTTCCCGCGCTCGCCTTCCTGCGCGAAAAACGGGTGCAGGGCTCGATGATGGGGGGCGTCCGTTCTTCGATCGACATTCCGCGCTATATCGATCTTTACATGGATGGACGGCTCAAGCTTGACGAGCTGATTTCCCGTCGTCGCCCCTTAAGCGAGCTCAATGAGGCCTTTGACGATATGCAAACAGGTGAGCTTGCGCGCTCGGTCATTGTCTTTGATAGCTGAATCCATAGGGAAATAATCGATGATTGAACTTGCTCCGCTGTGCATGATGACCGTCGATCTCGTGCCCGCGCTGGCTATCGGCACTGGCCCGGCCAGCCCCGCAGCGGCGGGTGGCTCGATTATGAATTCTGCGAAATGATCTGACGGAAAGGCGAACCAATGCTGAGCAAGGCGGATGACTATCCGATCCACCAGACGCCTGATCCGATTGCCTTTTCGGGCACGGATCGCAATTTTTATGACCGCTATTTCTTCAACGGCTATTCGGTCGATGGCGAAGTCTATTTTGCTGCCGCCTTGGGAGTCTATCCCCATCTCAACATCATGGATGCCGCTTTCGCCGTGCGGATTGGTGATAAACAGTACAATCTCCATGCCTCGCGCCACCTCCATATGGAGCGCATGGATACCCAGGTTGGCCCGATCCGGGTTGAGGTGATCGAGCCTCTGCAACGCCTTCGCATCGTGGTTGAAAGCAATGAGCACGGCATCTGCGCCGACCTTGTCATCACTGGCAGACACGCCCCGATCGAAGAACCGCGCAACACCCGGCGCAACGGTCCGCGCATCGTGCAGGATGTCACCCGGATGACCCAGCTTGGCCGCTGGTCGGGCCGGATCAGGGCGGGCGGGCATGAAGTGCGGCTGGACGAGGCTGATACCCTGGGAACGCGCGATCGTTCATGGGGGGTGCGCCATGTCGGCCTGCGCGATCCGCAAGTGCCGGTGACTCAGGCGGAGTTTCAGGTGTGGTGGTATTGGCTCCCCGCGCACTTTGATGACCGGGTGGTGCATTTCTTTGTCAACGAGGATGGCGACGGCAAGGTGTGGAACCTTGGCCTGGCCATGGTGCGCGATGGCGGCACTGTGGAGCATCTTCGTGACGCCAGACTTGATGTGAAATTCGAGCCCGGATCGCGTTTTCCAGCGGGCGGCGTGGTGACAGCGCGTGACGAGGCGGGCGGAGTGTACCGCATCGAGATCGCAGCCGGCCCGCGTTTTTATCTCTCCGGGATTGGCTACATGAACCCCGATTGGTCGCACGGGCTCAACAAGGGGCCGCTGGCAGTGGGTTATGACGAGATTATGAGCGTCTCGGCGGTGCAGCACGCATCGCGTTATGAACACCCCCAGGCCTTTGCCAGACTGGCGATGACCACGCCCGATGGCAGTGTCCTGCACGGCCATGGCTGCTTTGAATCGATCGTGCTTGGCCGCCATGCCCCTTCGGGCCTGACCACTATGTTCGATGTGCCATGAGCGAGCTTGAAGACCGGATTGCCGCCTATCTGGCTCACTCCATGCCTGATGCCCGCGATGTCATAGTGGATGAACTGGCGCGCATTTATGGCGGCAGCAGTCAGGAGACTTTCCGCTTTCGCGGACGGTGGTGCGAGGGCGCACAATCGATAGAACGCCGCCTGATCCTGCGGCGCGATGCTACTGCGGGGCTGGTCGTGGCTGAGCGTGATCTGGAATTCAACGTCTATCAGGCGCTGGCCGGGCAAGGCGTGCCGATCCCCGGGGTCTATTTCCTTGAACTCGATCCGCTCTGGCTCGAACGTCCGTTTTTCATCATGGACATGTGCCCCGGCAAGCCGGGCAGCCCGTTCGTGCCCAGCGATCCCTATGATGGTCATGGGACCAGCGTCGGCCGCCAGTTCTGGACCATTCTCGGGCGACTGGCGGCTATCGATCACCGCGCGGTCGGTCTGACAAGCCTGCGCAATGCTTCGCTTAACAGCGGCTTCTGGTCAGCAGAGCTGGATTGGTGGGAAAGCCTCCTTGATGAAGCTGAGGCGGTGATCGAACCGGCCCTGCGCGGTGCCATGCGCTGGCTGCGGCGCAATCCGCCGTCCGAACCGGCCAAACCCGCCGTGGTCCATGGTGACTATCGCTCGGGCAATTTCCTGTTCACAGCGGATGGCGAGATCAGCGCGATTCTAGACTGGGAAATGTGTCATATTGGCGATCCGCTGGAAGACATCGCTTGGGGCATTGATCCGTTCTGGCCAATCACGCGCCATCTGCCGCTTGATGAAGGACTGGCTCTATGGGAGGAAGCGAGCGGCATGGCGGTGGATCGTGATGCACTGGCATGGTGGCAGCTATTCTCGGCGGTCAAGGCCTGCGTGATCTGGACGACTGCAGCCTCAAGCTTTGCCTCGGGCAAGAACCGCGAGATGACCATGGCGCTGTCGGGTCTGCGCGGCGGCCATTTCCATCGCCAGCTGATCCTGACCTTGATGCGCGAACGTGGGATGATGGGATGAGCGCGATGAACCTGACAATCGACAACGCGCTGCACGGCGTTCGCGAACTGCTGGCTGACCAGATTGCCCCGGAAGTGGGCGATCCGTTTGCGGCGCAGATGGCCCGGCTTTCGTGCCTGCTGCTCAAGATATCCGCCAACTGGGTCGATGATGCCGCCGAAATCCGGGTGGAGGAAAACGCCGCGATCCGTGCGGTGCTGGGAGAAGCTGCGATCTTGATAAACGGACCGCTGGTAACCAGATTGACCGAAGCAGGGCGCTCAGCCGATCCGGGGCTGAAAGTGACGGTACTCGACGGCGAGAACCACCGGCTGCGCTGCCTGCTGGTCGAAGCGCAGACCGCGCTCGAAATCAGCAACAACAAGGCAGCGCGCGCGATGGATCAGCACATCTGGCGTCTGCTTGAAACGATCGAAGCCAAACGCGCGCCGAGGGAATAGGTGCGAGGACGCGCCAGACTTTCGCGATCAGGCGGCGAGCAGCGCAGCGGCTTCGTGCAGGCGATTGCCGTGATCGGCTTCTTCCTTGCCGTTTAGCCGGAACTGGCGAGCGGCTTCGTCATTGCCGATATTTTCGGCCCAGCCTTCATAGAGATTCTCGCCGGCAAATTCGCTGTCTGCCAGGCCTTGAAGACTCTCAGACGTAACCGGCATGGGCGGCATCTCTGCCATCAGATAGGGGTTTTCCGCCGACTGAGGCGGCAGAAATTCCTCACCACTGATCGCCAGGATCGCTTTGGACACGCGGTGGGCATGGGCCATTTCTTCGCGGCCGTTATGCTGCAACAATGCTGCGACCGCAGCGTTATCGGTGGCCGCCGCAAGGTGGTTGTAAAGCTCCAACCCGGCAGCCTCCAGCATAACCATCACCTTGAGATCATCGACTGTGGGCGTTGTCACGCTGTTGATATGGGCGAAGGCGGCGCTCATCGTCGTTGGCGCACCTGAAGGAAGGGTAGTGGTCATTTTTGTTCCTGTCGTCATGGGCGGAATCTCCGCATTGAGCGCGATCAGGCTGCGATATCAGACTCCTGGCCAATAGCGCGCCTTCAGTTCCTTTTTGTAAAGCTTCCCGGTTTCAGCGCGCGGCAATTCCTGCTCAAAATCGACGCTGCGCGGGCATTTTATATCAGCCAGATGCGCGCGGCACCAGCCCATCAAATCGCGTTCCATTTCATCGCCGGCATCTTCCCAGTTCTTGAGCTGGATAACCGCCTTAACCGCTTCGCCGAAATCGGCATGGGGAACGCCAAACACCGCCGCATCGGCGACAGCGGGATGCATGATGAGCAGGTTTTCTACCTCCTGCGGGTAGATGTTCACACCGCCCGAAATGATCATGAAATCCTTGCGGTCCGACAGATAGAGATAGCCATCCGCGTCCACCCGGCCAACATCGCCCATGGTGGACCATTCCCAGTGCTGCGGGTTGCGCGCCGATGCCGTCTTGACCGGATCGTTGTGATAGGAAACCTGATTGGCCCCGCTGAAATAGATCGTCCCGGTTTCTCCGGTTGGCAATTCAGTGCCGTCATCGTCGCAGATGTGGACATTGCCGACCACCGCCCGCCCGACTGAGCCGGCATGGGCCAGCCATTCGGTGCTGTTGATGGTGACATGGCCAATGCCTTCGGAACCGGCGTAGAACTCCTCGATGATCGGCCCCAACCAGTCAATCATCGCCTGTTTGACCGGCACCGGGCATGGCGCGGCGGCGTGGATCACGATCTTGAGCGATGACAGGTCATAGCGTTGGCGCAGATCATCGGGCAGCGCCAGCAGGCGGATGAACATGGTGGGGACGACCATCACTGCGGTGATTTTCCAGCGGTCGATTGCTTTCAGAAATTCCTCTGCATCGAATTTGGTCATGATCACCGCTGTGCCGCCGACGGCCTGAATCCCGGCGGTCATGCCCATTGGTGCGGCGTGATACAGCGGAGCGGGGGACAGGTAGATGGTGTCTGCGCCAAGGCCATAGAGCCGCTCGAAAATCACCGCTCCGGGGTTGGGTTGAATCGGACTGCCGGTGGCCGAGGCGAATTTGATGCCTTTGGGCCGTCCGGTGGTTCCCGATGAATAGACCATGCGCCCACCGATCTGCTCATCGCCAATCGCGGTGTCTGGCTGCGCGGCGCAGATCGCCTGCCAGTCTGGCAAAGCGTCCACCGGGCCGATGGTGATGATCTGCTCCAGCCCCGGCATGGCACTGCGCGCCTGTGCAATGCTGCGCGCGGTTTCAGGCATGGCGTCTGACACCAGCAGAACCTTCGCTCCGCTGTCATTGACGATATAGGCGATCTCGTCGGTCTTGAGCCGCGCCGAAAGCAGCACCAGGATCAGTCCGGCGCGCTGCGCTGCGCAATAGATATCGAAAAATTCGAGCCGGTTGTCACAGGCAATCGCCACGGTATCACCATTGCCCAGACCCAGCTGGCGCAAGGCATGAGCCCCGCGATTGGCGCGCTGCTCAAGCTCGGCAAAGGTAACGGTCTCGCCGCTGGATGCCATGATGAGTGCAGGTTTGTCCGGCTGGGTTTCGGCATGAAGGCGCGGATGCATGTGTCGATGACATTCTTATTTTCTATGGGGATCAGGCTTATTTTCTATGGGAATCAGGCGAAGGTCAGTTCGCGCGCATTCTCGGACATGATCCGGTGTTTCTGTGGAAAGGCATCGCTGCTTTCCCAGTAATGGTTATCGGCATCAAAGATCGGGCCGAAGCGGGCTGGTGAAGTCACGTTCATCGGGCTTTCCCTTCGATCAGGCGGTGCCGTGGCGCAAAAGGCGGCCTGGGGTGGCATTGGTGCATTCACCATCAATGAAGGTGATATGCCATTGACGATGATGTAATCATAGCCCTTGGCCTTCTGGATCAGACGCCACTCGCCGGCTGGATAATCCCACACCCGCTCCTGCGGCAGGCTTTCGAGTGCTTCATAATCATAGACCAGAATATCGGCCGGCATGTCTTCGGCGATGGAGCCGCGGCCTTTCAATCCGGCAGCCTGCGCAGGCAAGGCTGACAGCCGCCAGTGCGCCTCCTCCAGCGTCATGATATTGTGTTCGCGCACCCAGTAGCCGAGCAGTTCGGTGGGATAGCGTCCGGTGGTGACGAACTTGGTATGCGCCCCGCCATCGCTGATGCCGCAGCCGCCGACTTCCATGCCTTCGATCAGCAGGTCGCACATCTGTTGCAGTTCATCGTCGGTGGCGGGCCGCCGCTTGGCCTCGTCGGAGCCGACGACATAGCCATAAAGCGGTGCCAGCGGGACAAAGGACATGACGTTGACGCCTTTGGGGGTGCGCTCAACGCTGTCGAGGTATTCCTTGAAGGTCACCCAGTCCCACGGCATCCCCTGCCGCATGGTCTCAAGCGGCACCGCCTCGTTGCGCACCAGGCTGAGCATCGTGCGCTCGCGGTCCTCGGGTTTGCATGGTGCGAAACCGAAGCCGCAATTGCCGATGACCACGCTGGTCACACCGTGCCAGCCAGACATGGTACACCACGGATCCCAGAAGATCTGGCTATCATAATGGGTGTGCAGATCAACGAAGCCGGGGGCCACGATCTTGCCCTGCGCATCGATCACCTGGCTGGCGTTTTTCTCGGGCAGATTGCTCGATATCTCGACGATCCGGCCATCCTTAATGCCAATATCAGCGCGATAGCGCGGGGTCTGCAAGCCATCGATGATGGTCCCGCGCTTGATGACTAGATCAAAAGTCCGGGTGCCGGTCACTGCCGTAACTCCCAAATGTGGCGAAACCGTCTTGCCCGGATGCGGCCATGCTGGTCCGGGAAGTTTGCCCCTGTGGCAGGCATTCAGCCAGTCAGTGGGAAATATTCTGGGCGCTGGAATGCACCCAGTTACATCAGAATCCGATATCGACGATCGGCGATTCAAACCCGGCGTTGACCGCATGCGCGGCCTTGGCGAGCAGTGCCGGGTCCAGCCCCGCGAGATAGCCATCGATCAGCCGCTGATAATTGCTGATCATGCCCTCATGCGAATGGGACAGGCGCATATGGGTGAATCCGCCTGCGTGGAGGCCAAGCTGCTGAAGCGGCAGGTTGGCATAGTCCTGGCGCGGAATTTCAGGAAATTCAGTGCTGTTATACGGCAGGATCGTCGGTTCGCCCGGCGTGTCATAGGCCTCACCCTCGGGCCGCAAGACCAGCGACCAGATTTCAAACAGACAGGTCTCGGGCGTTAGCGGGCGGATGCGATAGGATGACATCGCGCTCATCATCGGCAGCAGGAAGAAATGCGGGAACATGAATTCCACCGCATGGAACGGCTGTTCCTGCATCACCTGATTGATATCGAACATCGGCGCACCGCGCGCGCGCCCGTCCTTCACAATCTCGTCATGTGCCTTGCCGTAAAAGGCCATCGTCGCCTGCAAGGGATCATCGGTAACTTCCATGCCCCGCAGGCGTTCAAGCACTGCCACTTCGGTTTCATGAATCATCCCGGCCATGCCCGAACTCAGTCGGGCGAGGAATGCGATGTTCATATCGACCGTTTGCTCAGCCGTAATTCCCTTGTTCGGCGTCATCCCTTCGGCATCGTTGCCGTAGGGATTGCCCAGCGCCGACAGCGTATTGAGCTGCGGATGCGTTTTCATGGTGTGATAGCCTTCCTGAAAGGCTTCCATCGCCAGCTTCCAGTTGGTCGGCAGCACGGTGGCATACCACCAGTCCATCTTGAGCTTGTCAGCATTGCGGGCATTGAGCCGGTCGGCCACCGGACCAAGGCTTTCGAGCAGCGAAGGTGCGCTATCGTCGAAATTGATGAAGGCGCATCCCGCCCAGAATTCCACGCGGCAGGGCGCAAGACTGATCTCGGTCTTGTCGAGAAGAGACTCGGTGAACACCTGCTTGCCAAACACGAAGGTGCAATCGCCCTCCATATTGTAGCGCCAGCCGTGGAACGGGCAAATGAAGCCGGTGGTCTTGCAATTGCCCGGGCCGGTCGCGAGCCGAACGCCGCGGTGGCGGCAGGCATTGTGGAATGCCTTCACGCCCGATTTGGTGTTCACCACGATAACCGACTTGTCGAGGATGGTATATGCGACATAGTCGCCGAGGTTCGGGATTTCTTCCAGACGGCAGGCCATCTGCCAGACATGCGGCCAGAGTTTTTCATTCTCCAGCTTGAAGAACGCTTCGTTGTAGTAACGCTCGGCAGGAATATACTCTGGGTTGGTTACCCTCAAAGGAACCGCAGCAAGCGCGGCAGTTACGTTTTCGGTCATCGTTCGCCTCATCCGTTGGGCCCGAGCAGCCCTGAAGCTGTGGCCTGGTCATGCAACCATGGCTCGCTTGAACTGCTGCGGTGGCTTTTGCATTGCCAGTTATGAATTGCCCCTATTGCTAGACGCCAAACGGGCGCACGGCAACCCGTCAAATGGAGGAGATGGAGGGAATCGGATAATCGATTATAATATTGATATACAATAATAATATATGAAATATTTACTCATTTTCGCCTGACTGCATAAAACAATTGCAGCGTTGCATTCCAATATTTGGCAGCCTATCCGGCGATTTTTCAGGCATGATTGCTGCGTGATGCCGGTGGCGATTCCGTGCTTTGACAAACTGCGTACTGGCTGTCTCGGCCGACGAAAACCTCAGGCATGGCGCGGCTGGTATTGCTCACCCGTCGGGTTTACGTCCTGGCAGGAACGAGATGGTGAAACCGGAGGATTGCTGTGCAGACTCATTGGCGACTGGCTTTGATGTTCGATACGCCGGATCATGATCTTGCGGCACTTGGAGCCGCCTTGATGCGTTCGGGTGTAGCCATTCGTTCAGCAGCGGCAGGACACCATGTCCGCATGGGCGTTGCTGACCGCCACGCTGATCTGGGTGAATGGGCCGAACGCAAGGATGGCAAGGGCTTTGCCGATGTCGATGGCGCCATTGAAATCTCTGTCGCCAATGACCGGATTGGTGAAGTTTCTGAAATCTGCCGCGCCCTCCGCCCGGTTATGGCCGGGTTCTGTGATCTTGCGACAGTGCAGGTAATGGCCGGGCCGATGTTCCACATGGTCCCGGTGCGGGCTGGCGGAACCTTCCTGTCGCTCGCCTTCCGCCGCGATCCCGCCACGACCTCGGCGCAGTTTCGCGACTGGTGGTTCAATCACCACTCCGGCGTGGCGATTCCGGTGCTGGGCGATGGCTTGCTGGCCTATGATCAGGTCCACGTCGAACAGCCGGTCAGTGCCGATGCGGCTGAGGCTTTCGGCGCGGAACACGTTGAATACGATGCCTACGATAATCTCACCTGGACTGATCGTTATGGCTACCTCCACTCGATCAGCGATGATGAAGCCATGGTGCCGGTCTATGCCGATGAAGTGGGGCGGATTGACCCGGTCGGCCGCCGCAGCGCGATCATGACCGAGATAGGCTGATTGGCTTTCGGCACAGTGATGAACGAAGCACCGGGGTTATATGATGCAAAGACTTGATGGACGAAACTGCCTGATCACCGGTGCATCGTCGGGCCTTGGTGCCCATTTCGCGCGGCTCGTCTCTGCGTCGGGCGCGCGCGTTATTGTGGCGGCGCGGCGCGAGGACCGGGTTCAGGCGCTGGCGGTGGAAAATTGGCGCAGCAGGCGGCGAGGCGCTGGCGGTGGCCATGGATGTCAGCGATGAAATGTCCGTATCCGCCGCCTTTGATGCCGCCGAAGCGGCTTTCGGCACGATCGACACGATCATCGCCAATGCCGGAGTTTCGGCACCGGGCCGGTCAACCGAAATAACGATTGAGGCGATACGCAGCGTGCTTGATACCAACGTGCTTGGCGTCCTGCTGACAGCGCGCGAGGCTGCGCGCCGCCTGATTGCGGCGGGCAGCCGCGAGAGTGAGCACGGGCGGATTGTGCTGATCGGTTCGGTTACCGCTGAAATGACCGGACAGGGCGAGACCATCTACAGCGCCAGCAAGGCCGCTGTCGCCCATCTTGGCCGCAACCTGGCGAAAGAATGGGTGCGGCTCGGGGTCAATGTCAATGTCATCCAGCCGGGTTATATCCACACCGAACTCGCGGGTGACTGGTTTGCCAGCGATGGTGGAAAAGCACAGATCGCCGGTTTCAATCGCCGCCGTTTGCAACCGGTCAATTCGCTTGATGCCCCGATGCTTTACCTCTGTTCGGATGGTTCGGCCCACACTACAGGTGCCATATTCACTATTGACGATGGACAGATGTTATGACCGCTTCGCAGCGTGCGCTTGAGATTGCTGACCGGGTAGAAGCTTTCGTTCGCGAGGTTGTGATCCCTTATGAGCGCGATCCGCGCCGTGACCACCACAATGCTCCGCTGGACGAGATGCTTTATGAAATGCGTGAAAAAGCGCGCACAGCAGGTGTGCTGACGCCGCATATTCTGCCCGATGGCAGCCACCTCAATCAGCGCGAGACGGCAGTTGTCCTGATCCGCAGCGGCCTGTCACCGCTTGGCCCGCTGGCCTGCAACACCAATGCCCCGGACGAAGGCAATATGTATCTGCTGAACAAGGTTGGCAGTCCTCAGCTCAAGCAGCGCTTCCTCAAAGGGCTGCTCGAGGGCCGGGCACGCAGCGCCTTCATGATGACCGAGCCGGCCGATGAGGGCGGTGCCGGTTCCGATCCCTCGATGATGAAAACCACCTGCAAACTTGATGGCAACCACTGGGTGGTGAATGGCCGCAAGACTTTCATCACCGGTGCAGAAGGTGCCAGTGTCGGCATAATCATGGCCAAGGCCGCTGAAGGAGCCTGCATGTTCCTGGTCGATCTGCCCGATCCTGCGATCCGGATAGATCACATACCCAATACGATCGACAATTCGATGCCTGGCGGCCATGCCACCATCACCATAGACAACCTGCGGGTTGCTACCGATCAGATGCTGGGTGAGGCTGGCGAGGGCTTCAAATATGCCCAGGTGCGGCTCTCGCCTGCGCGCCTCTCGCACTGCATGCGCTGGCTGGGGGCGTGTATTCGCGCCCATGAAATCGCCACCGACTATGCCAACCGCCGCGAGGCTTTCGGCAAGGTATTGATCGAGCATGAAGGCGTCGGCTTCATGCTGGCCGAGAACATGATCGAACTGAAACAGTGCGAGCTGATGATCGACTGGTGCGCCGATGTGCTCGATAGCGGCTCGCTCGGCACGGTGGAAAGCTCGATGGCCAAGGTGGCGGTATCAGAGGCGCTGATGCGCGTGGCTGATCGCTGCGTTCAGGTGATGGGCGGCACCGGAGTGACCGACAAGACCATTGTCGAGCAGGTGTTCCGCGAAATCCGCGCCTTCCGCATCTATGATGGCCCGACCGAGGTTCACAAATGGAGCCTTGCCAAGAAGATCAAGCGCGACTGGAAGCAAGCCCATGCCGGCTGAAGCCGATGCCAATCAGGGCGCAGGAGCAATCCGCACCGCTGTTGATGAAGCGGCGCTGACGGGCTGGCTGGAGGCCAATGTCGCTGACTATCAGGGGCCGCTGACGATCGCTCAGTTCAACGGCGGGCAGTCCAACCCGACATACCGGCTGACCACGCCGAGCGCCCGTTACGTTCTGCGCCGCAAGCCGCCGGGGTCGATCCTCAAAGGCGCGCATGATGTCTTGCGTGAGGCGAGAGTGCTGGCGGCGCTCGGCCCTACCCAGGTGCCGGTCCCCCGGATTTTCGGCACTTGCGGCGATGCAGCGGTGCTGGGCAGTGATTTCTTTGTCATGGAAATGGTCGATGGCCGTATTTTCTGGGATGCCTCATTTCCCGAAATCCCGATGGCAGAGCGCGGTGCCTATTTCGATGCGATGAACACCGTGATCGCGGCGATGCACAGTCTTGATCCGGCCACTGTCGGGCTGGGAGACTATGGCCGGGCGGGCAATTATTTCGAGCGGCAGATCGGGCGCTGGTCACAGCAATATCTCGCCGATGATCTGGCCGGGCGCGATCCGGATATGGATGCCGTGGTGGCATGGCTGCCCAACGCGATTCCGGGTGGCGACGAGACTCGCCTGGTTCATGGCGATTTCCGCTGCGACAACATGATTTTTCACCCGAGCGAACCGCGCATTCTGGCGGTGCTCGACTGGGAGCTGTCGACGCTGGGGCATCCGCTTGCCGATTTTGCCTATCATGCGATGATGTACCACATGCCGCCCGATATCGTCGCGGGGATTGGCGGCGCTGATCCGGTCACCTTGGGATTGCCCAGCGAGGCAGAATACATCGCCGCCTATTGCCGCCGTCGCGGGCTGGACGGCATCGCTGACTGGAACTTCTACATGGCCTTCAGCTTTTTCCGGCTGGCGGCGATTTTCCACGGTATCAAGGGACGTGTCCTGCGTGGCAGCGCATCATCGGCGAGTGCGCGCGAGCGGGCAGAGGCTTTTCCGCGGCTTGCCCGGCTTGCCCGTGAAGCGATGGAACGCTGTGTCGCCGGTTAACGCCGGTGTAGCTCCCAGTTTCAGTCTGCCTTTTTCGGAACATTGGCGACCTTGGGCAGGTTGCTGGTGTCCATGCCATAGCCGAACTTGCGGAAGTTCTGGTTGTGGCACAGATGGTGGAGCGAAAACGCCTGGTCGATGGCATTCATCTGGCCCTGGATATCCAGCGTCTTGTTGACCGCTTCCTTGGCCAGTTTCAGCGCGAAGGCGGGCTTGCCGGCGATCTTCGCCGCCATGGCGAGGGCGAAATCATCCAGATCAGCCCGCTCGACAACGTGGTTGACCATGCCCAGCCGGTGCGCCTCCTCGGCGCTCCAGACGTCCGAGGTAAACAGGAATTCCTTGGCCTTGCGCGCGCCCAGCTCCCACGGGTGGCCCAGCCATTCAACCCCGGACACGCCGAAAGTGACCACCGGATCGGAGAACTGCGCATCCTTGGCGGCAATGATGATATCGCAGACCCAGGCGAAAATCAGCGCGCCGGCAATGCATTTGCCCTGCACGGTGCAGATCGTCGGCTTGGAAATGTTGCGCCAGCGCCGCGCGGATTCGAGGTATCCCTCTTTCTCGGAGGCGTACCAGCCGTGGGTGAATTCATCGGTGAAGCCGCTCCATGTGCTGACGCCGGGGCTGCGCTCCTGCATGTCGGCCTGATAGTTCTCGACCGTATCGGCGATATCATGACCGGCGGAAAAGTTGCGGCCGTCGGCTCCCAGAATAATGACCTTGATGGCATCGTCCCGCAGCGCGCGGTTGAACGCCTCGTTGACCTCGAAGATCATCTGCGGGTTGATGGCGTTGTGCTTGTCAGCACGGGCCAGCACGATGCGCGCGACACCATCGGCGGGTGTTTCATAGCGGACGGTTGGCTGGGTCATTCTGGTTGTCCTTCGCGCTCAAGCATCAACAGTGTTCAGGGTCGGGCGGACTGCGGTTTTCCAGGCTTCGCGGCTGCTTGCGGCGATTTCCGCAGCCTTGTCCCAGAATGCTGCCCCTTTGGCGTGATTGACGAAATTGAACAGGCCTGCTTGGCGGATTTCCAGCAGCTCCACCCCGTCAGGGCCGGGGCGGTAGGTATAAGGCACATCACATGGCACAAAGAAGCTGTCGCGCGGGCCAAGTTCTTCGGTGCCGAGCCGCAGTGATCCGGCGATGATGTAATAGAGGCAGTCCGCATCGTGGCTATGCAGCGGCAAGGGATAGTTTTTCTTGAACCAGGCATGCGTCAGGCTGAAGCCGGGGATGTTGACCAGAACGCGGACTTCATCGCCGTCCAGGTAACCGGCCTCCAGCACTTTATCCATGCCGGCGCGCTGAACCGGAGTGAAGGGCTCGATCGACATGCAGCCCTCCTCCATCAGCCCCTTGGCATCAGCGGCGCGGAAAATCTGGAACCTGGCAGTGTCGATTTCAGTCTCTGACATGGCGATTATCCCTTTTTTGCGCCGATGCTGGCGACATGCGCGACCATCAGCCTCTGGTAGTCGTTACCGAGCATCAGCGATGAATTGACCAGACGCTCGACCGATGCCGCCTGATGCGCGGGCAGATCTGCGGCCAGTTCGATGGCGATCTTCGAAGCGCCAACCATTTCGGCGTTTTGCCGGGCGACATGGCGGCAGAAGGCCATGACATCGGCTTCAAAGGTCTCATCCGGATAGACCTTGTGAACCAGTCCCATGATCCGGGCTTCCTGCGCATCGACCGGCATGTTTGCCGTGATCAGCAACCGTGCCCAGTGCGGGCCGACAATGCGAACAAGCCGGCTGACACCATTGGTGGCGGGCAAAACCCCGAACTTCGCTTCGGGGAAGGCATAGCTGGCGCTGGCAGCGGCAAGGCGAAAATCGCAGGACAGCGACATTTCCAGAGAGCCGCCGACGCAGATCGCCTGATGGGCAACGACGAAGGGCTTTTCAATCGCCTCCATCTCGTCCCACACCTGCCGCATGCGGGTGGGCAGGCGGCGATGGGATTCGCGCACCTGCGAGCCGGTTGTCGGGAAGCCTTGAGCGGAACCACCGCCCTCCTTGAGATCGGCACCCGAGGAGAAATAGCGTCCGGTCGAGCGGATCAGCATGACCCGCAGTTCGGGCGTCTCGCGATAATGATCCACCGCAGTTTCGAGACTGCGCATAAGCTCAGTGCTCATGGCGTTGAGCTTGTCCGGCCGGTTGAACGTGGCGATGAGGATGCCGTCATCCTCGGTGACAAGCAGGTGCGGTTCGTCAGTCACAGTGGTTTCCTCAAGCACGGGTGCGCGGCAGACCCAGCGCGCGTTCGGCGATCATCGAGCGATGGATCTCGCTGGTGCCGCCGTAAATGGTTGTGCCGTGCGCGTGACGATAGCACTGGTTTATCATAAAGGCTGCTCCTTCACGCTTTGACAGTGAAAGCGGCGCAGTCAGATCGAGCAGATCGCGCGCGTCGGTGGTGAACTTCTCGGAGGAAAACATCTTGGCCATCGGACCGAAGGCATGGTTCGGCTGCTTTTCGATGCTCGACCATTGCGCGCGATAGGCCAGCATGCGGGAAATCCAGACATGCGTCAGACTGCGGGCAAGCCGCACCTGAGCCTGAGTTTCGCCGATCAGCGGGCTGCCGTCATAATCGATTTCGCGGCATAGCTCTTCTGCCGCTTCGACCATGACATGCTGCACCTTGTCGAAGCCGCCGCCGTGTTCCATTTCCAGCGCCGAGCTCATTGTTCTGACACCGCCGTCAACCTCGCCCAGCCGCCAGCTGTCGGGAATGCGGACGCCGTCATAAAAGGTGATGTTGGTGCGCTCATCCTGAAAGGTATAGACTGGCTGGATGGTCACACCCTCGGCCTTCAGCGGCACGATGAACATGGTCAGACCCTTGTGCTTGGCTACCTCGGTATTGGTGCGGCACAGCATCAGCACATAGGTGGAAAGGTTGGCACCGCTGGTGAACATCTTGGTGCCGTCGATCCGCCAGCCGTTGCCGTCTGGCGTTGCCTTGCACTGGGCGGCAAAGACGTCCGAGCCTGACGCCGGTTCGGAATAACCCAGACTGCAATTGACGTCGCCACTGATGATCTTGTCCAGCACATCGCGTTTGAGATCTTCGCTGCCGAAGCGGTGGATCATCAGCGCAACCATGCTGGAAACACCGGGCGCGGGCGTGGAATAACCCTGGTCCTCGAAGGCATTCGATGCGGCGATTTTGGCATAGCCGCCAATCTTCCGGCCGCTCAATTCCTCGGGCAGGCCAAGGAACAGCAGCTTTGCTTCGGCCAGTTTCTTGTGCAGTTCCGGCACGTGGCCCTCGAACGAATAGTGGAATTTTTTGCGCATTTCCGGGGTGGCGTGCTGCGCAAAGAAGGCATTGATCTCGGCGACAAGGGCAGCAGCTTCTTCGCCAAGATCAAAATCAATCGGTACTTCGCCGGCTTCAGGCAGAGCAGCCTGCTCGCCCGCATAGAGCCGCCGTCCAGTCTCTTCGAGCAGCCGCTGCGGATCACCGAACACCAGCGGCCATGCCTTGGCGCGCAGGTTGAACAGGTGGATGTCATATTCGGTGGTCAGGCCATAGCCGCCGAAGGTGTGGAGCGACTGGGTGACGGCGCGGGCAGCCGAAGTGCTGCTCCACCAAAGCGCCATTGAAATCGCGGCTCCTGCTTCGTCAGTCTTGTCAGCAATGTCGCGGATCGCTTTCCAGACCAGCAGCCGCGCCCCATCGATCTCGCACAGCAGATCGGCCAGGGGGTGTGAAATGGCCTGAAACGTGCCGATGGGCTGGCCAAATTGTTTGCGCTCACAGGCATAGGCGGCGGCCAGCTTCAGTGCCTCGCGGCTGAGCCCTGTCAAAGCAGCACCCATCAGCAGTTTCCACTCCTCGATCCCGGCGGCGAAGGCGGCCAGCGCGTCTGCGCCAGAGGCCAGCACCACTTTGTCCAGCGCAGCCAGATTGATTTCTGCGGTCGGGGTTGAGGCGAGGTTTTCTTCAGCGTTGCGCGCTGAATCGGGCACGGTGATCAGGACGATGTCATGGCCGCTGCGGGCGATGACCACTCCAGCGACAAGACCACCGGCGATCCACTGGACCGGCGATCTGGCGATGTTATTGCGCGCAATGCTGGCCACGGTTTTACCGGCGATAATGCGGCTCAGCACGTCAGCCTGAGAGTCTCCACCCAGCTGGCCCAGCAGGCGCGCGGCGACCAGTGTTTCAGCCAGGGGCCCTGACGCGAGACTGCGGCCAGCCTCTTCCATCAGCAGGACGGCTTCGAACAGCCCCATGCCCATGCCACCAGCCTTTTCGGGCACACGCATGGCAAAAGCACCCAATTCGGCAAGTCCCGTCCACAATTCCGCATCGAAGCCCGAAGGCATTGCTGCGCGCACGCAGGCCATGGTGGAGTGATCGTCAAGGAACCGCGCAAAGGTATCGCGCACCATTTCCTGTTCGTCGGTGATCTTGAAATTCATGACATGGTTTCCTGCAGGACTGCCTTGATAAACAGCCGGATTTCCTGATCGATCTGCGCGCCTTCCGGACCGCCTGGAAAGCCGGTGTGGGGGCCGGCCTCGGTCACGTGCAGGGCTGCCGGGATATTGGCTGCCCGCAGCGCCCGGTGCATCCTGACGGTGTTCGACAGATAGAGGTCGCGCGTCCCGGTGGTCAGCAAAGTCGGCGGGAACCCCTTGGCAAAATCACCGAACAGCGGCGACAGATAGGGATGCGTCAGATCATGCCCGTCGGCGTAAAGCAGGTTGACCGGCATCAGACTGCTGAGGGAGGGATCGATGCCATCATTGGTCTGAAAGCTGTCACCCGATTCGGTGAGATCAATTTCCGGCGTGCCAAGGATCAGCCCGGCAGGCAGCGGCAACCCCTCATCGCGGGCGCGCAGCATCAGTGCAGCGGCAAGATTGCCGCCCGCCGATCCGCCGCTGACGATGATCTGCTCCGGCGAACGCTCGGCCAGCAAGGCGCGATAGGCGGCGATGCAATCATCGAGCGCTGCCGGATAGGGGTGCTCTGGTGCCATCCGGTAATCGACAGACCACACCCGGCGCTGCATGCGCATGGCCGCGCCGGTGCCCATGACACGGCACAGCTCGCCGCCGCACAGGATCAGCGCGCCGCCATGGATGTCGAGCACGATAGGTCCGCTGTCTGCTGACACGCCAGACGGTAGAATATCAAAGACCCGCGCGCCATTGGCGCTGCGTTCTTCGACCTGCGCTTGCGCCTGGGCGCTCATCTGGCGGAGCATGGGCAAAATGCTTTGTTCAACGCCTGTAACGTATTCCTGCCATCCAGTTTTATCGTCTATAGCCGGATAAGGAACCTTTCCTTGCTGAGGCACCAGATAGGCGCGGGCCACATCACTCAGGAAAAGGGGCACAGAGATATTCCGGGCCGGGACGCGCATCGATCCATCGGCATTCCCCGCCGCCACGCTGCTGCCTTCGCCCGAGGCGATCTGGTGCCCGGCCGCCTGGATCATACCGGCTTTGGTCAGGGCATCGCAGGAAGGCATATCCTCGGTGCCGGAAGCCGCGCGGATCGAATCGATGATCGCCTCGGGATCGTCACCTTCAAGCTCGTAAATGGTCATCAAGGTCCACAACGGCGCCGCGTCGAGCTCATAGACGCGCTGGAAGTCCATGCGGAACAGCTTGCCGCTGACTACGCCCGCTACCCGGCAGACATCTGCCAGATGGCGATCACGATACCAGGCAATGAATTCTTCTTCACGCCCCGGAACCGCGCGTGACAGGATGGTGTAGTGGAAACGGGCCATTTTGGTGCTTTCTTCTGCTTCTGTCCGGTCAGGCGATCACGCCAGCGGACTTCAGTTCCTCGATCCGGTCCCACTCCAGACCCATCTCCATCAGGAACAGTTCGGTATGTTCCGACGCCTGAGGGGCGCGGCTGGAAGTGACAGCTTCGTGGTTGAACTGCACCGGATTGCGCACCAGCTTGATCGGTGCGCCGCCATCCAATGCCTCCACCTCGAAGATCATGTCATTGGCGAGCGCCTGCTCGTCGCTGGCAAGGTCGAGGAAGCTTTGCACCGGCGCCCATTGGCCGGTGTAGGTGCGCAGCTGTTCGCGCCAATAGGCAAATGGCCTGGCGGCGAAGGCAGCCGCGATAAGGTCGCTGGCTTCCTTCCAGTTGGTCATCAGCTTTTCGGCGCTGTTGAAGCGTTCGTCATCGACAAGCTCGGGCATGCCCATGTGGGTGAACAGGCTGCGCGCATAGGGACCGGGGGTCAGCGTACACAGATTGATCGTGCCGCCATCGGATGTGTTGAAATTGCCGAGGAAGGGATTGCCCGCCCCTGCGCCAGACATCGGCATGGCTGCCTTGCCGGTATTGCCTGCTTCGATTGACTGATCGATGGCCGAACCGCAAGCCCACCAGCCGGTGCTGAGCAGAGAAACATCGAGTTCCGATGTTTCGCCGGTCCGTTCGCGGTGGAACAGCGCCGCCGAAATGCCGCCAGCAATGGTCATGCCGCCCATCGAATCCCCAAAGGCACCGATCGGCTGCATGAAGGCACCGCCCAGCTCTGCGGGGGTCATGGCATAGGCTATGCCGCTGCGGGTCCAGAAGGCGGTGTTGTCAAAGCCGCCCATCTCGCGCTCTGGCCCCTTGTCGCCCAGGGCTGAGCCGCGGGCGTAAATAATGTCGGGGTTGGCGGCGCGGATGTGTTCCACGTCGATCTTCAGTTTGCGGCGCACACCGGGCAGGTAATTGGTCAGGAAGACATCGGCGGTCTTGGCAATCTCATAGATCAGCTGCTGGCCTTCTTCGGTCGAGATATCGACGCCGACGCTGCGCTTGCCGCGATTGGGATGCTCGATCATGCCGTTGCGCAGCGGATCAATCTTGCGCCCGAAGGAATTGATAAAGCCGCGCTGGGTATCGCCGCGCACCGGATGCTCGATCTTGATGACATCCGCGCCCCAGTCGGCCAGCACCGCACCGGCGGCTGGTACAAAGGTGAACTGTGCCACTTCAAGAACCCGGATACCCTTCATGACCTGCGTCATCGTCACTATCTCCCATACAAGACCAGACTCTGAAAGACTGACAGAACTGCCGCCATTCAGGGCACGGAATGCACACAAACCTGTCGCCCGAGTCTAATGCACATAGCGGCGGGCATTTGGGCTGGCTAGATGCTGATTTCACAAATATGATACAGGGAAAGCAGGCATCGAAAGGATGGGTCATGACAGCAGCAGGTGGTGAGCCATCGGACAGCAACGGCGGTCGTTGGTCGCTGCGCCCGGAAGGCTCCAACTGGGGCGATTTTGGCGCGGATGATCAGATAGGTCGGCTCAATTTGATTACCCCCGAACGCCGCCGTGCCGCAGCGCAAGAAGTGCGCGAGGGGCTGGCGTTCTGTCTGTCACTGCCGCTCGATTGTCCGCAGGTTCCGCTCAATCCCCGCCGCTTCCCGCCACAGCAATCGTTCTCGATGCGCGGCGATGATCCGGTGATGAACTACCCCTATGGCCGCGCCATTCCCGGCATGAAGGAAGTGGTCTGCGATGATCGGGTGACGATGAGCCTGCAATTCTCCACCCAGTGGGATGCCTTGTGCCACATGGGCTATGAATATGACGCCAAGGGCGCGGGGCAGGATGAGATCACCTATTACAACGGGTTTCGGGCAAATGAGCATGTCTGCGGGCCGTTCGATTACCTGCATGATCGTCAGCCCAGACAAGGCCCGCATGGTGCCCATGCGCTGGGGATCGAGCGGATTGCCGAAACCGGTCTGCAAGGCCGCGGGGTGATGGTTGATCTGTTTGCCCATGTCGGACTCGAATCGGTGCCGGTGGGATATGATCAGCTGATGCGGATCCTTGAGGCCGATGGTGTGGTGGTCGAGACCGGCGACGTTTTGTGTTTGCGAACAGGGTTCGACCGGGCGCTGCTCGGCCAATATGCTGATCCGGGTGTTGCGTTCGATCCGCACCGCTGTTCGGGCCTCGATGGCTTTGACGAACAGCTGCAACGCTGGATAGCCGACAGCGGAGTTTCGGCGCTGGTTTCAGACAATGAAGCGGTGGAATTCATGCCCGATTTCGTGCGGCAGGATGCCCACGGCGTGCGTGTGCCGCTGCACCACCTGTGCCTGTTCAAGCTGGGCATTCCGCTGGGCGAGCTGTTCCTGCTGAGCGATCTGGCCGACTGGTTGCGGGCAAATGGCCGCAGCCGCTTCCTGTTCACCGCCCCGCCCTTGCGTCTGCCCGGCGCTGTCGGTTCACCGGTGACGGGTGTGGGAACGGTTTAGGGCGCCGTTCGCTTTGTCTTGCGACGACGGAACAGCAGCACTGTGCCCGCCAGACAGCTGAGTGCGGCAAGTCCGCCGAACAGCCACAGGAACGGATTGCTGGTTTCCTCGCGGGTTTGCAGGTCCATGATGTGCAGGCCCCACATGAAATCATAGGCGCGCCAGAAGCGGGTGCGCAGCGCCAGTACTTCTCCGGTATCGGCATCGACATAGAGATGGGTGGCATCGGCAAATGTCGCCTGCCAGCTGGGGCGCGGACGGCGCAGGTCCATCGGCGCGGCTTCGGCGGAGAAACGCCGCATGGCGGTGATCTGTGCTTTGCCAGCGAATGCAGCCTGCGCGATGCGGCGGGCTTCGGCTTCATCCACACCACCCAGAGCTGCGCCATCTTTGGCTCCATAGCGCCGGGGCTGCTTGTCCGCTCCGCTGATGATCCACACCGGCACCCCGGCCTGCGCAACCAGCCCAACCTTGCTGACCGGGCCTGTCAGACGCGGGAAAATGAGCGCACTGCCGTCAATCGGCGCTGCCTCGGCATGCAAGGCCGCACCGCGGACGATGTCAATCGGGCGGGCGGCCATGAACAGGCCAGAGACGATCCACAGCACCACCGGCACGGCAACCGCCCAACCCAGCCAGATGTGCCAGCGGGCAAGCTTTTGCATCAGTGTCCGCTTGGCCATGATAGAACCCCCCTCAGACGTGGCCTGCTGTTCAGATATGGATCGGCTTGCCGGTCACGCCCATCGCGGCTTCCTTCAGCGCTTCGGAATGGGTCGGGTGCGCGTGGCAGGTATAGGCGATATCTTCGCTGGTAGCTCCAAATTCCATGGCCAGCGCGGCTTCGGCGATCATCGTCCCGGCGACCGAGGCGATGGCCCAGACGCCGAGCACCTTGTCGGTCCTGGCATCGGCGATCACCTTGACGAAGCCGTCGCTCTCGCGGTTGGTCTTGGCGCGGCTGTTGGCCATCATCGGGAACTTGCCGACCTTGATGTCACCGCGTTCTTTCGCGGCTTCTTCGGTCAGGCCGACGCCGGCGATTTCGGGCATGGTATAGACCACGCCGGGGATGACCGCGTGATTGACGATACCGGTGAGGCCGGCGATATTTTCAGCCACGGCAATGCCCTCGTCCTCGGCCTTGTGGGCGAGCATTGGCCCGGGGATGACGTCACCGACCGCCCAGACGCCGGGGACCGAGGTGCGAAACTCGTGATCGGTTTCGATCTGGCCGCGAGCGTTGAGTTCAAGGCCAATGGCGGCAAGGTTGAGGCCATCGACGTTAGGACGGCGGCCGATGGCGACGAGGACGCAATCGGCCTCAAGCGTTCCGGCGGCACCTCCGGCTGATGGTTCAAGCGTCAGCGTGACCTTCTTGCCCTTGACGCTTGCGCCGGTAACCTTGGTCGAAAGGCGCAGTTCCATGCCCTGCTTCTTGAAGATCCTGGCGGCTTCCTTGCGTACATCGCCGTCCATGCCGGGGAGCAGTTGATCGAGGAATTCGACCACCGTTACCTTGGCTCCCAGACGCCGCCAGACCGAACCCAGCTCCAACCCGATCTCGCCGCCGCCGATGACAATCATGTGCTGCGGCACACGGGTGAGCGCGAGGCCGCCGGTGGAATCGACGATAATGCCTTTATCGTTGTCGATCTCGACGCCCGGCAGAGGGGTAACGCTGGAGCCGGTGGCGATGACAATGTTCTTGGCGGTCACGGTCTTACCCGCCACATCAACCGAATGCGCATCCTTGAAAGACGCGTGGCCTTTGAGCCAATCGACCTTGTTTTTCTTGAACAGAAACGCGATGCCGCCGGTCAGATCCTTGACCGCAGAGGCCTTCTCGCCCTGCAACACGGCAAGGTCCAATTCGACCTTGCCGGTCTTGACGCCGAACTTGGCGAGCGTGCCGTCATGGGCTTCCTCGAACAGTTCCGAGCCGTGCAGCAATGCCTTGGAAGGGATGCAACCGACATTGAGGCACGTCCCGCCCAGCGTCTCGCGGCTTTCGACGCAGGCCACCTTCAGCCCGAGCTGCGCCGCGCGGATCGCCGCGACATAGCCGCCGGGACCGGAACCGATGATCAGGACGTCGTAGTCGTATTGGGCTTCAGCCATTTGGGCCTCCGTGGCGCGTGGCCTTCGACAAGCTCAGGCTGAGCGGGTTTGGGAATTTGGCGTAA
>JANOYZ010000243.1:0-10802 GCA_031429135.1 Novosphingobium sp.
GTGAAGGATCTGCGCACCGGGGTAACTTCTACGGCTCCCGATGATGTGCTGGATGGCGCACTCGATCCCTTCATGGCCGCAGCGCTATCGCAGCGCGTGACGGGCGAGAAGGTTGAGGTGGAGGACGTCGATTGAGGTTGCGCGCTGCCTTTGCTGCTGGACTGTGCCTCGCTGTGATATCGCTGACTGCATGTCGGCAACAGCCAGCCGATGTTGATCGTTCGGCAACTTCACTTGAATTTCCGCGCGCCGACCGCCCGGTTTCCAAAGCCGGCAACACGCAATTTTCCACCGAGGTGCAGCGCGACAAGCTGGGCGAGGCGAAGGCGGTCATGGACCTCGCCAAAATTGGTCTGGGCGCAACGGTTGCCGATATCGGCGCGGGTGAGGGTTATTACACCGTCCGCCTTGCCGAACGAGTCGGCAAAAAGGGCAGGGTGCTCGCCCAGGATATCGATACCGGTGCGATCCAGCGGCTGGCCCAGCGGGTAGAGCGCGAGAGACTGGATAATGTCTCGATCAAGCCCGGCACCCCTGACGACGCAAGGCTGCCCGATAACAGTTTTGACCGCATCTTCATGGTCCATATGTACCACGAGGTGGCAGAGCCATATGCCTTCCTGTGGCGGTTGCGACCGGCTCTGCGCAGCGGCGGTCAGGTGATCGTGGTTGATCTTGATCGGCCAACCGATCAGCACGGCATCCCGCCGGCGCTGCTTTTCTGCGAATTTGAAGCTGCGGGCTTTCGCTTGGTCCAATTTGTCCGTAAGCCGGAACTCACGGGCTATTACGCACAGTTTGAAGCGGCTGGCGCTCGTCCCGAGCCCGCTGCAATCAAGCCATGCAAGCTTGGCGCTGATGGTTTGGTCGCACGGCGCTGACGGAAGGAATCTAATGTCGTTCAAGGGTTTGCAGCCAATTCTTTATGGCGGCCGCGAAGTATGGCCGCTGGTGGAGGGTGGCAAAGGCGTTTCTGCGACGAATCACGCCAGCTCGGGAGCCTGGGCGGCGGCTGGAGGAATTGGCACTGTCAGCGCGGTGAACGCCGATAGCTATGACGCTGAAGGCAAGATCATTCCGCAGGTCTATGAACAGCTTACCCGCCGTGAGCGGCACGAGCGGCTGATTCGCTTCGGCATCGATGGTGCGGTCGAGCAAGTGAAGCGCGCTTATGACCTTGCTGGCGGCAAGGGCGCGATCAATATCAATGTGCTGTGGGAAATGGGCGGTGCCCAGCCGATCCTCGAAGGTGTGCTCGAGCAGACGCGCGGCATGGTTTCCGGGGTCACCTGCGGGGCAGGCATGCCCTACAAACTTTCCGAGATTGCAGCTCGGCATAGTGTTTATTACCTGCCGATCGTCAGCTCTGGCCGGGCATTCCGCGCGCTGTGGAAGCGCGCCTATCATAAAGTGCCGGAGTGGCTGGGGGCGGTGGTCTATGAAGACCCGTGGCTGGCTGGCGGTCATAACGGCCTGTCCAACGCTGAAGATCCGCTGACGCCCGAAGATCCCTACCCCCGCGTCAAGGCGCTGCGTGATGTCATGCGCGCCGAAGGAGTGGCGGAAAGCGTGCCGATCATCATGGCGGGCGGTGTCTGGTTTCTGCGTGAATGGGAAAACTGGATCGACAATCCCGAGCTTGGCGCGATTGCCTTCCAGTTCGGCACCCGTCCGCTGCTCACCCATGAAAGCCCGATCCCGCAAGGCTGGAAGGATGCCTTGCGCGAGCTTGAGCCCGGCGATGTGCTGCTTCATCGCTTTTCACCCACCGGGTTTTACAGCTCGGCGGTGCGCAATCCGTTTCTGCGCAGCCTTGAAGCCCGTTCAGAACGGCAGGTGCCCTATTCCAAGGTTCAGGCTGGCGAGCACACGGTGCGGCTCGATGTTGGCGTCAAGGGCAAGAACTTCTGGGTCACCCCGCGTGATCTGGAGCGGGCGCAAGGCTGGGTGAACAGCGGCTTCAGCGATGGCCTGCGCACCCCCGACGATACCATCATCTTCGTCGGTCCCCAGGAACGCGATATGATCCGCAAGGACCAGTCAGATTGCATGGGCTGCCTCTCGCACTGCGGGTTCTCGTCATGGAAGGACCATGACGATTACACTACCGGTCGGCTGGCCGATCCGCGCAGCTTCTGCATCCAGAAGACCCTGCAAGACATCGCCCACGGCGAGCCGATTGACGATAACCTGATGTTCGCCGGCCATTCCGCCTACCGCTTCAAGCAGGACCCGTTCTATTCGAACAATTACACGCCGAGCGTGAAGGAACTGGTCGACCGGATTTTGTCGGGGGATTGAGGACGTGGTTGAGGGGGGCAGCACGATCGGCGCGGCAAAGCCTCCGGCAATCCGCCGCCTGTTGCGTGAATTGCTCGATATTCCCGCCGTAATCACCGCACCGTTGCGCCGCCCGCTGGTTTCACAGCGGTGCGGCAACGGGGAGGCGGTTCTGATCATTCCGGGCTTTCTTTCGGACGACAATGCCACATCACTCTTGCGGCGCAGTTTTGACGCCGCTGGTTTTCGTGCCTTTGGTTGGCGTAATGGCTTCAACACGGGCGTCACGCTCGATCTGCTGGATCGCCTGAATGCCCGGCTTGAAGCGGTTTCCGGTGAAAAGGCGGCCCGGTTATCCTTGTCGGCTGGAGTCTGGGCGGACTCTATGCCCGTGCGCTGGCCAATCACCGGCCCGATCTGGTGAGTATGGTGATCACGATGGGCAGCCCGTTTTCGGGCAGTCTGCGTGCCAATCACGCGTGGCGGCTTTATCAATGGATCAACGGCCACGCGGTGGATAATTTGCCGATCCCGGTCGACTTTCGCACCAAGCCGCCAGTGCCGACGATTGCCTTCTGGTCACCCAGGGATGGCGTCGTCGCGCCCGCATGTTCCCGTGGTGAGCCTGGCGAGTCAGATGAGCGCATGGAATACCCGGGTACACACATGGGCTTCTGCGTTTCAGAGCGTGGCGTTAAGGCGGTGGTTAACCTGCTGCTGGACAGAGTAGCGGCAAGTCCGGTTCGCCCGGACTGAACCAAGCCCGCATCAATCCAGCTCCCAGGCGCGTTCACCGTGGCTGGCGATATCTAGCCCCTCGCGTTCTTCATCTTCGCTGACCCGCATCGGGAAGATCAGGTTTACTGCCAGCGCCAGAATCGCGCTGATAATGGCTGACCAGACTGCCACTACGCCAACCCCGGCCAGCTGGCCGATGAACTGCTGCCCCATGCTGACGCCTTCATCATAACCGGTGCCACCAAGGCTGGGGGCCATGAACAGCGCGAGCATCAGCGATCCGGTGATGCCGCCAACACCGTGGACCGCGAAAACGTCGAGCGAATCATCGATTTGCAGGCGCTTTTTCACCAGCTGGATCATCGGGAAACAGATACATGCGGCAACCGCGCCAAAGATGAAGGCTGCGCCCGGAGAGATCATGCCGGCCGCCGGGGTGACCGTGGCCAGCCCTGCAACCGCGCCAGTGGCAAAGCCAACGCTGGTCGCCTTGCCGACAACAAACCGCTCGATCAGCAGCCAGACCAGTGCGGCGGCGGCAGCGGCGGTGTGGGTGTTGATGATGGCTGTCGCGGCGTCATCATTGGCCGCCAGCGCCGAGCCGCCGTTGAAGCCGAACCAGCCGACCCACAGCAGTGCAGCGCCCGCCATGGTCAGCGAGGGGCTGTGCGGCATCATCAGCGTTTTGGGAAAGCCCATGCGTTTGCCGAGCAGCGCGGCGGTGACCAGTGCGCTAACGCCCGCTGTCGTGTGGACGACGATGCCACCGGCGAAATCCTTGGTGTGGAGCGCGGTCGAAAGCCAGCCACCGCCCCAGACCCAGTGCGCCACCGGCACATAGACCAGCAGGCTCCACAACGCCGAGAAAGTCACCACCCAGGCAAACCGGGCGCGATCAACCCATGCACCGACAATCAGCGCAGGGGTGATGGCCGCGAAAGTAAGCTGGAACAGGGCAAAGGCGGATTCGGGCACCAGATAACCTTCACGGACATTGCCGAGATCGTTGAACATCCAGTTGTTGCCCGCGCCGATCCAGCCATTGGTCACCGGTCCAAAGGCCAGGGTATAGCCGACAAACACCCACAGCAGCGAGACAATGGCGGCAATCGCGCCAACTTGCAGGCAGACCGAGAGGAAGTTCTTGGCGCGCACCAATCCGCCGTAGAACAGCGTCAGTCCGGGCATGGTCATCATCAGCACGAAGGCCGAGGCCACGAGAATCCAGGCGGTATCGCCGCTGTCTGCTGCGTCTTCAAGTGCATCCTGTGCATGGGCCGCAATCGGTATAAGCAAAGCCACAGCGGCACCAAGGCGCGCGAACCATTTGGTCATCGGTAGAACCCTCCTGTACCCCGCTGTTAAGCGAAGCCTATCCTCAGGCCCGCGTCTAAGACAAGGTTATGCCAGCGGCAAGGGGGAGCGCGCAACATTGTTACGGAATGGGACTGCATCCGCAGGCTCTGTTACGTCCAGCCTGCCAGCACCTGATCGGGCGGGCGGTGCCCATCTGCCCAGAAGCGGATGTTGGCGATAACCCGCTCGCCCGCAGCCTCGCGCCCCTCGATAGTGGCGCTGCCAAGGTGGGGAAGCAGGATAACATTGGGCAGCGCGATCAGCCTCGGATCGATTTCCGGCTCACGGGCGAAGACATCAAGTGCAGCGCCAGCGATTTGTCCGGCTTCCAGTGCAGCGATCAGGGCGGCTTCATCGATCAAATCGCCGCGCGCGGTGTTTACCACGAAGGCGCTGGGCTTCATTCCGGCGAGCCTTGCCGCGTTCAGGATATGATGTGTTTCGGGTGATCCGGGGCAGTGCAGTGATAGCACATCGGCACTGGCAACCAGCGCATCGAGATCGGCCTCATAGCGAACCCCCAGCATGTTTTCGAGCGCAGCGGGAAGTGGCTGGCGATTGTGATAGATGACATCCATGCCAAAGGCGCGGGCGCGGTGGGCGACGGCTTGCCCGATGCGGCCAAGGCCGATGATCGCCAGTCGCTTGCCCGAAATCCGGTGGCCGAGCAGCGTCGCTGGTGACCATCCGGTCCACCTCCCATCATGCAGCAGTTGCATGCCTTCGGAAAAGCGGCGCGAAACGGTGACGATCAGCGCCATGGTCATATCGGCCGTATCGTCTGTGAAAACGCCGGGTGTATTGGTGACGATGATCCGTTTCTCACGCGCGGCGTGCAGGTCTATATGCTCGATCCCGGCGCCGAAGCTGGCGAGCAAACCGAGGCGTTGCCCCGCCTCAGACATCATTGCGGCGTCGATTCTGTCCGTCACAGTCGGCACCAGCACATCGGCGTCCTGCATGGCGACGACCAGTTCATCACGGCTGAGCGGGCGGTCATCGGCATTGAACTGACAGTCAAACAGCTCTGCCATGCGGGCTTCGGTGGCGGCAAGCAGGTGACGCGTGACGATAACACGCGGGAGCCCGGTTACGCGGCGGATGCTTTCGGCGGATTTCTGATCTGGGCTCACAGGTTATTTGCTAGGCCGGGGCAGGGGGAATGGTCAAGCGGGCCTTGAAGACGAGGGGCAGAGCGCGCTATGGAATAGCCTATGTTCAGCCGCATCATACTCGCCCTCGCGCTCGCCTCTCTGCCGCTCACCACAGCTTCCGCCGAAGACACCAAGCCGCCCTATTGGGCCGCTTTCAAGTCGGGTCTGGTGAATATGCGCGTGGGGCCGGGCGAGGATTACCGAATCAACTGGGTTTATCACCGCCAGTTTTTGCCGATGAAGGTGCTGCGCACTATGCAGGGCTGGTGGTTGGTCGAAGACCCCGAAGGCGCGCGCGGCTGGGTGCTCGCCCAGTTCATGACCAAGCGCCGCTCTGCGATGGTCCAGGGCAAGCAGCTGGCGGAAATGCGGCAAAGCGCAGATTCCTCATCAAGGCTGTTGTGGCGGCTGGAGCCCGGCGTGGTTGCCAAGCTGGGCGAATGCAGTGACGCCTGGTGCGAGGTGGAGCTTGACGGTAACCGGCTCGGCTGGGTGCGGGCCGACCAGCTGTGGGGTGCAGGCAAACTGTGAGAGATTAAACCCTCCTCCCAACCGGGGAGAGGGCAATCGCATATTCATTCTTATCAAGAAAAATGGTTCGTGCAGAGGCCGCCGAGATAGCAGTGAGCGCAAAGATGTTGTTGCTCCGCAAGATATCTCTTTTCAAAATCTGAGAAGTTCCCATGAATGCAGGGCTTCGCACGTAGCAAACCCTCATTGCGGACTCTGCTATCTCGGCGATCTCTGCGCGAAACAATCTTTTTGCTTCGTTATGTTATTGCCATCCCCCAGCCGGGGAGAGTGTCGCTTAACTTTTCCTCAGATCAGCTCAATCGCCACGGCGGTCGCTTCGCCGCCGCCGATGCACAGGCAGGCGACGCCTTTTTTCAGCCCCTTGAGCTTCAGCGCGCCGATCAACGTGGTGATGATGCGGGTGCCCGAAGCGCCGATGGGGTGGCCGAGCGCGGTTGCGCCGCCGTGGATGTTCACCTTTTCATGCGGGATACCCAGATCGTGCATGGCGAACATGGCGACGCAAGCGAAAGCCTCATTGATCTCGAACAGATCGACATCACCAATCGTCCAGCCCGCCTTGGCGAGCAGCTTGTTGATCGCACCGACCGGGGCGGTGGTGAATTTGGCAGGTTCCTGCGCGTGGCCGGCAACCGCGACCACTATGGCAATCGGGGTCAGGCCTTTGGCATCGGCGACGCTCTGGCGGGTCATTACCACGGCAGCCGCGCCATCGGAGATCGAACTCGAGCTGGCGGCGGTGATCGTGCCGTCCTTGGCGAAAGCGGGCTTGAGCGAGGGGATCTTGTCAGGACGGCCCTTGCCGGGAGCCTCATCAGTATCGACAATCACTTCACCGCCGCGGGTTTTGACCGTGACCGGCACCACTTCGCTGGCAAAGGCACCCGTGGCAATCGCATCCTGCGCGCGGCGCAGTGATTCGATCGAATAGGCGTCCATCGCTTCACGTGTCAGCTGGTATTCGTCGGCAGTAACCTGAGCGAACGAACCCATCGATCCGCCTTCATAGGCATCTTCCAGACCATCAAGGAACATGTGGTCGTAGGCGGTGTCATGGCCAGCGCGCGCACCGCTGCGATGTTTCTTGAGCAGGTATGGCGCATTGGTCATGCTTTCCATGCCGCCGGCGATAACGACATCGAGCGAACCAGCGGCCAGTGCCTCTGCGCCCATCATCACTGTCTGCATGCCTGAGCCGCAGACCTTGTTGACCGTGGTTGCCTCAACCGACTTGGGCAGCCCCGCCTTGAGCGCAGCCTGACGGGCAGGGGCTTGCCCCAGACCGGCCGGAAGCACGCAGCCCATATAGATGCGCTCGATATCAGCGCCCGAAACGCCAGACCGTTCAACCGCAGCCTTGACCGCAGTGGCACCCAGATCGGTCGCCGAAACATCGGCGAAGACGCCCGAAAGCCCACCCATCGGGGTGCGGGCATAGGATAGGACAACGATCGGATCGGAAGCGGAAATCTGGCCCATTGCTAGGGTATCCCTGAATGATGAGGCGCGCGCGCCCGGAAATTTTTGTTGCACTGCGGCAAAAGCCACTCCCGCGCTGGCTTGTCAAGCTGCGAAGGGCAAGTGCATGTTTCTGCCCGGTTTGGTGCTCTTGTTTGGTGCATAGCCGTTGCAACCCTACTTGCGCCCCGGCGAAGCGCGGACTAGGGCGCGCTGAAATCCGTTTTGTCGTGCGAGTCAGCGATCCGGGAAGGCTTCAATGGTTGATCTTTCGCAATACCTGCCGATCCTGATTTTTCTGGGTGTAGCACTGGCGCTTTCGTCGGCGTTTGTGTTCCTGCCGATCGGTGTTTCGTACCTCACCGGCACACATAATCCCTCTGCCGACAAGAACAGCGAATATGAATGCGGTTTCCCCGCGTTTGAAGATCCACGCAGCCAGTTTGACGTGCGGTTCTATCTCGTGGCAATTCTGTTTATCGTCTTCGATCTGGAAGCGGCCTTCCTGTTTCCATGGGCGGTAAGTCTGAAGGAAACCGGCTGGGCTGGCTGGCTGACAATGATGGTCTTTCTCTTCGAACTGCTCGTAGGCCTCGCCTATGCGTGGAAGAAGGGCGCGCTGGATTGGGAATGAGTACTATGAACGCCCCCCTCATCGCATCAGCAGGCAGCCCGATCATCTCTCCGGAACAAGCCTTTTTTGACAGCCTCAATGCCGAGGTTTCGGACAAGGGTTTCCTCGTCACCTCCACTGAGGAACTGTTCCAGTGGGCGCGCACCGGCTCGCTGTGGTGGATGACCTTCGGCCTTGCCTGCTGCGCGGTCGAGATGATCCACGTCTCGATGCCTCGCTATGATATGGAGCGTTTCGGCGTCGCCCCGCGCGCGAGCCCGCGCCAATCAGATGTGATGATCGTCGCAGGAACGCTGTGCAACAAGATGGCCCCGGCGCTGCGCAAGGTTTACGACCAGATGTCGGACCCGAAGTACGTCATCTCGATGGGTAGCTGCGCCAATGGCGGCGGCTATTACCACTACTCCTATTCGGTGGTGCGCGGCTGTGACCGGATCGTGCCGGTGGACATCTATATCCCCGGTTGCCCACCGACGGCTGAGGCGCTGCTCTATGGCGTGATGCAATTGCAGCGGAAAATCCGCCGTGTTGGGACGCTTGAGCGATGAGTATGGCGATGGCAGCGCGTGGCCTTCGACAAGCTCAGGCTGAGCGGGGTTTGTTTTTGTGGCTTCCCATACAACATCCGCTCATGCTGAGCTTGTCGAAGCACAAGCGCAACGGCAGGAGCTTGGCATGACCGTCTTGCACTCCGCACCAAAAATCGCTTCGAACGAAGGTGTGCTCGACACTTTGTCAGCTGCCCTCGGCCCCATGTTGCTCACCGCCAAGGAAGAGCACGGCGAAATCGTGCTCACTGTCGCGCGTGACCGAATCGAAGATGCGCTGCGCAGCTTGCGCGACAATCACGAATACCAGCAGCTGATGGAAATTGCCGGGGTCGATTTCCCCGACAGGCCTGAGCGTTTCGAAGTCGTCTATATGCTGCTTTCGCTGACCAGAAACCACCGCGTGATGGTGAAGGTGAGTGCGGCGGAAGATACCCCGGTGCCCACCGTCACCACGCTGTGGCCGGTGGCTGGCTGGTTAGAGCGCGAAGTGTTCGACATGTATGGGGTGATTTTCTCCGGAAACACCGATCTGCGCCGCATCCTCACCGACTATGGCTTTGAAGGGCACCCGCAGCGCAAGGACTTCCCTCTCACCGGCTATGTCGAGCTGCGTTATTCGGAAGAAGACAAACGCGTGGTCTATGAGCCGGTCAAGCTGGCGCAGGATTTGCGGCAGTTCGATTTCATGAGCCCGTGGGAAGGCGCAAACTATGTGCTGCCGGGTGACGAAAAGGCAACCGCCCCCTCTGCTCCGCCACCGCCGCCTCCGGTCGCTACCGCGTCGACACCCAAGACCACCGATAATCCCTCGCAAACCGGTGCAGGCAAGGTGACGAACAAGGAGGCAGCCAAACGGCGCTCTGCCGGTTCGCCAGCGCAGAATGTCAGCAAAGTAGACGAGCCCGGTGCGCCCGATCCCACCGAAAGCCGTCCATCACGCAAACCGCGCTCCAAGCTCAGCCAGCACACCGAGACTGCGGAAAAGCCCAGGCGCACCCGCATCGCCAAGCCGAAGGGGGAGTCTAAGTGACTTTTTCCCACCAAACCACATCCGCTCAGCCTGAGCCTGTCGAAGGCCACGCGCTGAGGGTTGCCCCAAGCTCTTCTGCCGCGCGTGTGCTTCGACAAGCTCAGCATGAGCGGGGTTTGGTTATTGGTTCGGCTGATTGCGGAGGCCCGTCATGACCCTCCAGCTCGAACAGTCGCCCACCACCGGCGATGAGGTTATCTCCAATTACACGATCAATTTCGGGCCGCAGCACCCTGCCGCGCATGGCGTGCTGCGCATGGTCATGGAGCTGGACGGCGAGATTATTGAACGCATCGATCCGCACGTCGGCCTGCTCCATCGCGGCACCGAAAAGCTGATCGAGCACAAGACCTATCTGCAGGCGCTGCCCTATTTTGACCGGCTTGATTATTGCAGCCCGCTGGCGATGGAGCACAGCTACGTTCTCGCCATCGAGAAGCTGCTCAACATCGCAGTGCCGATCCGCGCGCAGTATCTGCGGGTGCTGTTTGCCGAGTTGACCCGCATCTGCAACCACATGCTCAATCTTGGCAGCCACGTCATGGATGTCGGCGCGATGACGCCGAACCTGTGGCTGTTCGAAGTGCGCGAGGATTGCCTCAATTTCTTTGAACGCGCTGCCGGTGCCCGGATGCACATGGCCTGGTTCCGCCCCGGCGGTGTCCATCAGGACGTGCCGCTGAAACTGCTGACTGACATTGCCGACTGGCTCGATACCCGTCTGCCGACGCTGTTCAACGATGCCATGAGCCTGGTGGTCGACAACCGCATCTTCAAACAGCGCAATGTCGATATCGCCATTGTTAGCAAGGACGATGCGGTGCGCTGGGGCTTTTCCGGCCCGATGATCCGGGGCAGCGGGATTGCGTGGGATCTGCGCAAGAGCCAGCCCTATGATGTGTATGACCGGATGGATTTCGAAGTGCCCATCGGCACGCGCGGCGATTGTTACGACCGGTTCATGGTCCGGGTTGAGGAAGTGCGCCAGTCTGCGAAGATCATGAAACAGTGCCTGGCCGAAATGCCGCAAGGCCCGATCGCCTCGGACGACCGCAAGGTCACGCCCC
>JANOYZ010000244.1:0-9630 GCA_031429135.1 Novosphingobium sp.
TGACCTGCCGCCTCGCCAGCTTGAAGCGCTGCACCTGATGGAGCGGGTGTGGGAGCGCAAACCCTTTGTCGAGAAGGGCAAGTATTTTCAGGCTGGCTTCCCCGGCAAGGATACCATGCCCGAATACGATGTGCTGATCGCCAACAACAACCCCTTTGGTGGGCGCGAGAAGCTGGAAATTGCGGTTACGGCGCTGTCGATGGTGTCAAAGTCGATGGTCTTCGCGGGTGAGCGTGATTACAGTCCGATTTCCTTCTTCGGCGGTACCCCGCAGATGAAGGCGCATTGGGAAACCTGGGCCCAGGCGCAACGCGGCGCTGGATTCACCCCTGATCGCCAGCGTTACCGGGTCTGCCGCGACGTGTTTATTGCCGATACCGATGCCGAAGCGAAGCGCCTGTTCCTGAAGAGCGGGATGATGGCAACATGGAGCAAATATCTGAAGGAAATCTACGTCAAGTTCGGACTGTTCGATGGCATCATCCATGATTCCGGCGTCGACATCACACCAGACAATATCGACGAGGACTTCCTCGCGGAACATGTCGTGCTGTGTGGTTCGCCCGAGACAGTGATTGAAAAGCTGGAGAAGCTGGCCGATGCCTGCGGTGGCTGGGGACAGATCGTCGCCAACCAGCATGACAGTCTCGATGATCCCAAGCCCTGGGAAGAGTCCTTGCGGCGGCTGGCGACCGAGGTTTGCCCCAAAGTCCGCATGCCAAGCTGATAACTACGTCTTTGCACCGGGCAGGTGCGGGGCGATAAAGGGAGCGAATTGCTGATGAGAACTGCCAAAGCCTGTGTGCTGGTCGAACCCAACCGCATCGAAACCTGGGATGTGCCGATCTTTGACCCGCCGGCTGGCGGCGCGCTGGTTCGCATTGTCGCGGGTGGTGTCTGCGGCAGTGATGTCCACATCATGACCGGTGAAGCGGGCGTCATGCCATTCCCGATCATCCTTGGCCATGAAGGTGTTGGCCGGGTCGAGAAGCTGGGGCCGGGGGTTACCACTGACTATGCCGGTGTCCCGGTCAAGACCGGCGATCTTGTCTTCTGGGCGCCGATTGCGCTCTGCCACCGTTGCCACAGCTGCACCGTGCTGGAAGAAACACCTTGCGAGAATTCGCAGTTCTTTGAGCATGCCGATAAGCCGAATTGGGGCAGCTATGCAGACTATGCCGTTCTGCCCAATGGCCTGGCGTTCTTCCGCGTTCCAGATGGCACATCCACTGACGCAGTGATCGCGCTGGGTTGCGCGCTGCCGACGGCGCTGCGCGGATTTGAACGCTGCGGCCAGGTGCGGCTGGGCGAAACGGTGGTGGTGCAGGGAGCCGGGCCGGTCGGGCTGTCGGCAATCCTTGTCGCGAAGCTGTCGGGCGCACGTGAGATCATCGCAATCGACATGCACGAGAACCGGCTTGCGGTAGCGCGTTCGATGGGCGCGACTTCGACCATATCGCTGAAGGACAGCCCGGAGGAGCGCCGCCGTCAGGTTTATGACCGCGTTGCCTCGCATGGTCCCGACGTTGTTGTGGAAGCGGCGGGCGTGTTGCAAGCCTTTCCCGAAGGCGTCGATCTGTCGGGTAATCACGGTCGCTATATCATTCTTGGTCTGTGGGGCGCGATCGGCACCCAGCCGATTTCACCGCGCGACTTGTCGATCAAGAACCTGACAGTTGCCGGTGCGTCCTTCCCCAAGCCCAAGCACTATCACGGCGCGCTACAGCTTGCTGCAAGGTTGCAAGGCGAATACCCGCTGGCGGAACTGGTGAGCCACCGCTTTGGCATTGCCGGTGCGCTGGAGGCACTTGAGGCCACGGCCAAAGGTGCTGTTATCAAAGCCATTATCGATCCAGAAATCGCCTGAAGCCAGGAGAAAAGTCATGTCCGAAGCCGCCCCCGCAGACACTCGCAACCGCACCCCGCGCCCCGATCATATTCCCGACCATCTCGTTCGCGACATCGATATGTACGCGCTCGATGGGCTTGAGGCGGGATATCACGAAGCCTGGAAAGCGCTGCAAGCGAAAGAAACCGCCGATCTCGTCTGGACCCCGCTGACCGGGGGGCACTGGATTGCGATGAACGGCCCGATGATCAAAGAGATTTACGAAGACCCGGAACGCTTTTCGAGTGAAGTGATTTTCCTGCCCAAAGAAGCAGGTGAGAAATATCTGATGGTGCCGACGCGGATGGACCCGCCTGAGCACACACCCTATCGCAAGCTGCTCGATACCGGGCTCAATCCCGCGCGAATGCGTGACATCGAGAAAATGGTCAGACAGGCAGCGATAGACCTAATCGAGCCGCTGGTGGCGCAGGGAAAATGCGATTTTTCCGCTGATTACGCGAAAATCTTTCCAGTTCGGGTGTTCATGGCGCTGTCCGATCTTCCCTTGTCGGATGTCCCGAAACTGGTGAGCTGGTCCGACGACATGACCCGGCCGACGGGCAACACGCCCGAGGAAATGGCCGCCTGTCTTGAAGCCGCCAATCAGCAATTCTTCGCCTATGTCGAACCGATCATCGCATCGCGGATCGGCGGCACCGGGAAAGACCTGATTACGACAATGGTGAACGGCACTGTCGATGGTCATCCGATGCCGCACGACAAGGCGCTTGGCCTGATCTCGCTCCTGCTGCTCGGCGGTCTGGACACGGTCGTCAACTTCCTTGGCTTTATGATGATCTATCTTGCGCGCAATCCCGATACGGTCGCCGAATTGAAGGGTGACGACCTGAAACTGCTTCGCGGAGTAGAGGAATTGTTCCGCCGTTTCCCGGTCGTGTCTGATGCACGGATGATCGCTCACGATATGGAATACCGCGGCGTAACGATGAAACAGGGCGAGATGATCCTGCTGCCGACAACGCTGCACGGTCTGGACGAAGGCGAAAATGCTGAGCCTTGGACTCTCGACTGGGAACGCAAGCAGATCAAGCACTCGACTTTCGCGCATGGCCCGCACCGCTGCGCAGGCCTGCATCTGGCGCGAATGGAAGCGACCGTGACATTGCAGGAATGGATCAAGCGCATCCCCGAATTCCGCCTCGCCGAAGGCGCGCGTCCGATCTATCATTCCGGCATCGTTGCTGCGGTAGAGAACGTGCCGATGGTCTGGCCAACGAACTAAAAGCTCGGGAAGGATTGCCGATATGACCGGCAAGCTTGAAGGCATGGTATGCGTCGTCACCGGTGCAGGCCAGGGCATGGGGCGCGAAAGCGCGCGCGAAATGGCGCGACAGGGTGGCAAGGTGGTGGTCGCCGATATCAATGAGGTGACGGGTCAGGAAACGGTTAGTCTGATCGCCGATGAAGGCGGCACGGCAAAATTCATCCGAGTTGATCTGCGCGACAGCGGATCGATCAAGGCGCTGATGGACCTTGCGGCGACAACCTATGGCGGCATCGATGTCGTCCATTCCAATGCCGCAGTTCACGAGACCGAACTGACGCCCAACACCTCGATCGAGGAACTGGACGAGGCCGTCTGGGACGTGGTCCACGATATCAACCTCAAGGCGGTGTGGCTCTGCACCAAACACGCCGTACCCTATCTCAAGCTTTCCAAGGCACCGGCCATCGTCAATGTCGCCTCGACCGGTGCCCATGTCGCCTATCCGATGGCGGCTGCCTATTGCGCCACCAAGGGCGGGGTGCAGATGCTGACCAAGGCCAGCGCCACCGATCTCGCCAAGTTCGGCATCCGGGTGAACTGCTATTGCCCGGCCGCAATCCGTACACCGATGCTCGCCAACTACATCGCCGCTTCCGCGGACAAGGTAGCCGTTGAAGCTGAGCTGCGCGGGGCAAATCTGCTACCGCGCATGGGCGAGCCTGAGGAAGTTGCCAAGCTGGCGGTGTTTCTGGCTTGCAGCGAAAGCTCGTTCATCACCGGCTCTTCCTACCTGATCGATGGCGGTGCCCTGGCCTGGCGCGGGCTGAACAGCTAGTCTGTGCCGCGATGCTCAGGCGCGGAGGCAGCGATGTCGAGCGCCTGAAAAATAGCTACCCGGCCGACACCCAGCTTGATCGCATTCTTCAGATGCACTCGGAAACCGGGACGAAACCGGTGGCTTGGCGCTGCATCGCAGGCCAGCGCGGCGAGTTCTTTCACCTTCGCGCGCACCGTGCCGCTGCGCCAGGGAATCGCGCAATATTCGAAGAAGGCGACGAATATATCAGGCGACAGGCGCAACATGGCTTCGAGAAAGCCGGGTAGTTCCTCGGAAAACCCCGTCCAGAACGGATCGCTGCCGATGTGCTTGTCCCACAGCTGCTGCCGTGCGGAATCGAGCGGTTCGTCAGGCTGGATCAGCGCGCGATTCGCCGCTTCGTTCAGCACCGCAACGGAGCTGACCATCAGGCTGTGAACCCCCATGCCAGATACGAGCGCGATGATTTCCTGGACCTGGGCCACGGTTGCCCCGGCGTCCATCGCTTCATGGATCGAAGTATGGACAGTGCCGCGATCAAGCGATGTCACCGATACGGCAACGGCAAGCGTTATCAGCGCCGCCGACAGCGCATCGAGTGCCTCTCCGTCAGGCAGATTGGCAGTTAACCCCTCGGCTTCGGCGCGCAGGTTCGTGATCGATATTGTGCTCATCTGGTGCAACATCGAACATCCCTTTTGTGCTGTCAACTTAAGCGTTGACTGGCGATCCTGGATACGTCAAGAACATGCCATGATAACGCTCGAACAACGTATCCAGAAACTGGAAGATCGCGCCGAGATTCAGGATCTCGTGGCGCGTTATTTCCAGGTGACGGACGACGATAATACGCCGGCACTGGCCGAGTGCTTCACCCGCGATGCCCGCTTTATTGCGGCCGGCTTCGATGGCGGTGAGGGTCGCGAGGGCGTCATGGCCTTTCTCAAGGCCGCCCGTTCGAACATGCAGCAAACGGTTCATACACCGCACTATGTCCACATTGCCTTCAAGGGGGCAGACGAGGCAGATGGTGTGGTCATGGCGCATATCGAAATCGGCATCGGCGGGACCACGGTTTACGGAGCCGTGCGCTATCTTGATACATATCACCGCGAAGACGGCCATTGGCGCATTGCAGCGCGCGAAATGCGCACAGTCCATCTGGGCAGTTGGGACCTGGTTGCCAGTTCCATGACTGAGATCGATAATGTACGCTGGCCGGGTGCCGTGCCAACGCCGTCCGATTTTCCGAGAAAGTTAATCTAACCGCTTTTCAGCCCGGACGGTCGGCATTCTTGCTGCCGTGAGAGGCTTCACTTTTGCAGGGGTATGGCAATGACAAATGAAGCGGCGCTTGCGCGTGTGCTCGACGAAAAGGCGATTGAGCGGATTATCCATGACTACGCCTATTTTCTCGACATGAACCAGCCGGAGAAAATGGTCGAACTGTTCGTAGACGATTGCGAAGTCAGCTATGCGCCAAATTTCGGGGCCAGCGGGATTGAGGCTTACACGCAGACGCTTGACGGCATCGGCACTTTCTTCAAGGGTACATCACACCATGTATCGGGCGTGGTGGTCGACTGGGTGAGTGAAACTGAGGCCAATGTGCGGGCAATCCTCATGGCCATTCACCGCTACACCCGTGAAAGGCCCGATGGCATTCTTTATGGCCAGTATCACGATGTCGTGGTCAAACAGGACGGCCAGTGGAAGTTCAAGACGCGCATCCTCAAGACGACGATGACTAGCGATTATCACGTCAAGGCGTCAAACCCGATTGGTCGCGCCGAATAGGCCCAGTTTATGACATTCGAGAATATCCGGATTGATCGCAGCGAGAATATCGACTGGATCGTGCTCAACCGCCCTGATCGCGCCAATGCCATGTCTAACGCCATGCTCGAGGAGTTCTCGGCGGCGCTCGAATTGCTCAAGGGCGATGGCGCTCCGGTAATTGGTATACGCGGCGAGGGCAGGGGCTTCTGCTCGGGCTTCGATCTCGATCAGGTTGGCAAGATGGGTGCTGTCGCAGTCGATCCTGTGGCCGACAAGGCGCGGCTGCAACGCAATCTCGATCGCTGGCTGGCGATCTGGGATCACCCCAAGCCGGTTATCGCGGCTGTCCACGGTTATTGCCTGGCAGGGGCGACTCAGATGTGCGTGTTCGCCGATATTACGGTGGTGGCTGACGATGCCCGCATTGGCGAACCGACCATTCCCATCGGCGGCGGCTATCTCGCGCCAGTCTGGTCTACTCTCGTTGGGCCAAAGCGCGCCAAGGAACTGGCTTTTGTTCCGGGCAACTCGATTGACGGGCCGACGGCAGTTGAATGGGGCTGGGCCAACCATTGCGTGCCTGCTGCCGATCTCATCGCTTCGGTCGAAGGCCTCGCTGCGCGCATCGCGCTGACCCCTCCTGAGGTGCTGAGGATCAAGAAGCATTCGATCAACCGCGCGGCCGAGGCGCAGGGCTTCCGCGCCGCCGCCGCCCATGTCGCAGATATGGACGCGCTGCTGCACCAGTCGCCCGCAGTTCAAGCGGTCAAGCGGCGCGGTGACGAAATCGGGCTCAAGGCGCTGATTGCGGAGTATCGCTCGGCGCCGACATCCCCGCTCAAACCCTATACCAGACACTCCGGGAACTGATAGATGGCAGACGTCGAATTCACCAAGCAAGGCAATGTCGCCCGCGTCCACCTCAACCGGCCGCAAGGGCTCAATGCCATCACCGGCGCAATGGACGCGCTGCTGTTTGATGCCTGGCAGGAAATCAACGCCGATCCGGATATCTGGTGCGCGATTGTTTCCGCTGAGGGCGAAAAATCGTTCTGCATTGGTGCCGATGTCTCCGAAGGCCCCGAGCGCAAGACCCGGATGGCACTGGCTGGCGGATTGACCGGGATCGGCGGGCCACTGGTCACTTTGAACAAGCCGCTTATCGCTGCGGTGCAGGGCTTCTGCGTTGGTGGGGGACTGGAACTTGCCATGTGTGCCGACATTATCGTTGCCGCCGATAATGCGCAATTCGGACTGCCCGAGACGCGGCATGGCATCATCGGCGAATGCGGGGTTGTGCATCGCGCGATCCGGCAATTGCCGCATCACATCGCCATGGCCATGATCCTGACCGGCGAGAGGATTGATGCCGCCGCCGCCGCGCAGTATGGTCTGGTCAACGAGGTTGTGCCTTATGAGAACCTGGCCGATGCCGCGACCAAATGGGCAGGCAAGCTGACCAAGTGCGCGCCCCGGGCCAATTATGCCGCCAAGGCCGCCGCGCTCGGCAGGCTCGGCTATCCGCTTGAAGTGGCGCTGATGACCCGGTTCGAGGAAATCGAACAATATGCGACAAGCGCCGATGTTCGCGAGCGCAATGCGGCTTCCGCTGAGGGCCGAAAACCGGTCTGGACGGGGCTATGACATTGTCATGACCGGTCTTTCACCCATCGAAGAGATTATCGAAGAAGCCCGCAACGGACGGCCCTATATCCTGGTCGATGCCGATGACCGCGAAAACGAAGGTGATATCATCGTCCCGGCGCAGTTTGCCACGCCGGATCGGATCATGATGATGGCCACCCACGCCCGCGGTCTGATCTGCCTGGCGATCACTGAAGACCGGGCGAAGCAACTAAAGCTGCCTCCGATGACGACTGACAACCAGTCGGGTCACGGCACTGCCTTCACCGTATCGATCGAAGCGCGCGAAGGCGTCACCACCGGAATTTCCGCCTATGACCGGGCGCGGACGATTTCGGTGGCGATTAACCCGCAATTCGGACCGGATGACATCGTCACGCCCGGACACGTATTCCCGCTCGTCGCGCGTGAGGGCGGCGTCCTGTTTCGCGCTGGGCATACCGAAGCCGCTGTCGATATCTCGCGGTTGGCTGGCCTGTTTCCGGCGGGCGTGATTTGCGAAGTGATGAATGCTGACGGGACCATGGCCCGCTTGCCCGATCTCATTCCCTTCGCGGCCAAACATGGCATGAAAATCGGCACGATCGCCGATCTGATCCAATGGCGGAGGCGTTCGGAAAAGCTGATCGAATGCGTCGCTTCCGGTCCGTTCGAAAGCCATTATGGCAGCGGGTTTTCCATCAGGGTTTACCGCGACCTGCTGGATCGTGGTGAGCATGTCGCGCTGGTAAGAGGCACGATAAACGCCGATGTCGATACGCTGGTGAGGGTGCATCAATTTGATCTGACTGCCGATCTGCTCGGCTATCGCAATGCTCATCCTGACTATGTCGGCGCGGCACTGCAACAGCTTTCAGCACATGATGGACCAGTCGCAGCCGTATTTGTGCAGGATCCTGATCCGCATTCGATCTCGCGCCGGGTGGCGGGTGGCCGCCGCGAATATGCCAATCGCGCAAGCGAGCGCGATTATGGCATCGGCGCGCAGATCCTGAAGGAGCTGGGCGTCGGCAAGATGACCTTGCTGACCTCCAGCACTCGCAAGATGGCCGGACTCGAAGGCTTTGGCCTCCAATTGACGGGCCGCATTCCAATCCGGGAGAAAAACGATGGCTGATACCGATACCGCAGCGAACAAGGCGCTGGTCGCCAGCTTTTTCGAAACCTTTTCAACCGGCAATGTCCCCGCGATTATCGGCGCGATGGCAACTGATGGCTCATGGTGGGTTTCCGGCAAGCTCGAGGGCATGTCGGGAAGCTATACCGCCGCCGGGCTTGCCCCGCTTCTGGTAGGCGCAAACGCCGGTTACAAGGCAGGTGCCTTGCGGATCACGCCTACAGCGATGATTGCTGAAGGTGACAAGGTTGCGGTTGAAGCAAATGGCTATGCCGAGTTGCTCGATGGCAGGGAATATGATTGCCAGTACCATTTCCTCATCACCATTCGTGGCGGCAAGGTGGCTGACGTCAAGGAATATATGGACACCCAGCACGCCAAGGAAACCTTCTTTGGCGGTTAGGATCGCCTACTGTTGCGAAAGGTAAGGTGCCTCAAGCGTCAGGACGATCTGATCAAGCGTATCACCCAGTGCCGCCTCAAAGCTCTCCGCACCATCATTTCCACCGCGCGTATGGATGATCAGGATGTTGAGGAACATGAAGCAGGCGGTGACCAGGCGCCTTTGTGCGGCTGCTTCTGGCAGGTCCGCCATTGTTTCCCGCAGCAGTTGCAGGATTTGGCCCAGATGAGGCGCAATGCGCTCGCCGAATTCGCCAAACCGGTTGCCCTGATAGCGCAACAGATATTCGCTGAGGAAGGCGGCGTAGCTGTTATCGCCATATTCGTCGATCAGCTCGATCTGCGGCAGGAAGATCGCCTCGACGATTGACCGTGTAATGGCGCGCGGGGTGCCGCTCCGCTCCGTCTGGCGTGCCGCTGCGAGCATTCCGCCGCGTACCGCTTCCATCTGGTCCATGCGGTAGTCGAACACTGCCTGAACCAGCGACTCGCGCGAGCCGAAATGATATTGCACGGCGTGATGATTGCGCTGCCCGGCGCGCGCGGCAATTTCGCGCAGCGAAGCACCGTCGATGCCATCGCGCGCAAAGGCAACTTCCGCAGCAAGGATCAAGGCAACCTTGGGGTTGTCATCCGCCAGTATTTCATGCGGTGCGGTCATCAGAGGGTTTTGTCGAGGCATTTAAGCCATTTGGCTTAAGCGCGCGCATTCGTCAACGTCAACCACTTGCGAATTGTTGTGTGATGGATCA
>JANOYZ010000245.1:0-8086 GCA_031429135.1 Novosphingobium sp.
ACGCCATCGATGCCGGGGCCGCGAACATCGCTGTCAGGCTTTCGCAAGGCGGGCTCGATCTCATCGAAGTGACCGACGACGGTTGCGGCATGAGCAGTGATGACATGGCACTGGCGCTCGAACGCCATGCTACATCAAAGCTGCCCGATGAGGCGATCGAACTGGTTTCTACCCTGGGCTTCCGGGGTGAGGCGCTGCCCTCGATTGCCAGCGTCGCGCGGCTGACGCTCGAAAGCCGGGTGCGCGATGTGGGCGAGGGCTGGCGGCGCATTGTCGATCACGGGGTTCTGGCCGAGCAAGGCCCGGCCGCACTGCCGCCGGGAACGCGTATTCGGGTTGAGAACCTGTTTGGTAATGTGCCCGCGCGGCGCAAGTTCCTGCGCACGGCGCGCAGTGAATATGCCGCCTGCCTCGATGTCGTCCGCCGTCTGGCCATGGCGCGCAGCGAGATCGGCTTCACGCTTGAGCACGATGGCCGCCGGGTGCTGGCCGTGCAACCGGGCGAAGCTCTGGCCGAGCGCGTTGCCCGGCTGATCGCGCGCGAACTGGCCGAGGATGGCGTGGTGGTGGAGGCTGAGCGCGGCGCGATGCGGCTGACCGGCGTGGCCGGGCTACCGACCTTCAATCGCGGCGTGGCCGATCACCAGTACCTGTTCGTCAATGGCCGTCCGGTCAAAGACCGGCTGCTGATCGGCGCGGTGCGCGGTGCCTATTCGGACATGCTGGCGCGGGATCGCCACGCGGTGCTGGCGCTGTTCCTCGAATTGCCGCCCGAGGAAGTTGACGTCAATGTCCACCCGGCCAAGACCGAAGTGCGCTTTCGCGACCCGGCCCTGGTGCGCGGCTTTATCGTCACCGGCTTGCGCCAGACGCTGGACAGCGGCGACCGGCGTTCTGCGCAAGGTCCGGCAGCATCGGCGATGGCTATGTGGCAATCTGAACCGATTGCCCCGGCCCCCGCTGCGCTTGGATCGCTGTTTGCCCGCGAATATTCCGCCCCGCAGTCGCGTTTCAGCGAAACCGGGCAATCGTGGCGCGGTTATGAATCGGCAATCATGGCGCAACCATCGGGCCGTGCCGAACCTGCGCAGGACTTGCCCGATGAGGCTGCGCGTTACCCGCTGGGAATAGCGCGCGGGCAGGTTGCGGAAACCTACATCATTGCCGAATCCGCCGATGGCCTGATCATCGTCGATCAACATGCCGCGCATGAGCGATTGGTGCTCGAACGGCTGAAAGCCGCCGGGGCAGGGGACAAGATGGCAGCCAGTCAGGCGCTTCTGCTCCCCGAAGTCATCGAACTCGACGAGCCAGCCTGTGACCGCATCGAAGAACGCGCCGGCGAGCTGGCAGCCTTCGGACTGGCTATCGAACGCTTCGGCCCCGCCGCCATGCTGGTCCGCGCGGTTCCCTCGGTGCTGGCCAAAGGCGATGTCCAGGCACTGGTGCGCGATATTGCCGATGATCTGGCGCAAAACGGAGATGCGCTGCTGCTGGGGGAGCGGCTTGAACATATTCTCGCAACGATGGCCTGCCATGGGAGCATTCGGGCCGGTCGAGCGTTATCCGTAGCAGAGATGAATGCTTTGCTGCGAGAAATGGAAATCACCCCGCGATCAGGCCAGTGTAATCATGGCCGTCCGACCTGGGTAAAGCTTGCACACGGCGACATCGAAAAGCTGTTTGGAAGGCGCTGATGTTGAAAGTCTATGTGTTAGCCGGGATGGTATGCCTGCTGTCCGCATGCGGCCGTGATCCTGATCCGGCCCAAAAGGCCCAGTCCGATGCCCGCGATATCGCCATGGTTGAGGCCGCGCAAACCCGGTTGCCACCGATGGTGACGGTTCAGCCGCAGTCTCTTGTCGCCGCCGATCGGGAATCGATCAAGATCGCCGGCCCACATTGCGCCTTTACCCCCGGTGGAGTGGGCGCGACCGGGCCGATGCTGATCAGTGACGGCAGCCGGGGCTATGTGAAGGTCGATGGCGAATTGATCGCGCTGGCCTCTGATCCCGGCGGCCCCGCCATGCCGATGTCAACCTGGGCCCGATATAGCGGCAAACGCTTCGAGATAGAACTCAAGCTGCCTCCCGGAAGCACCGCCGATGCTGACAAACTCAGCGTTTCGTTAGTGTTGAGGGACCCCTATCAGCGCGAAGTCTATGTTGCTGCGGGCTCGCTTGTTTGCTCACAATGAGCTAACCTGACGAACGCGCACAAAGGCGGTTGAGGTGTAACTGAGCACCACTTCGTCGTGTTGGTTGTAAGTCGTTGTCCGGGAGCGGAACACCCCCATTTCCGGGCGCGATTTGCTGCGGCGCTTTTCGATGATCTCGCTCTCGCAGCTCAGGGTATCGCCCGGATAGACCGGCCGCAGGAAGCGCAATTCGTCCACTCCCGGCGATCCCAGCCCCTGATGGCCGCTCTCGGTATGACGGGCGACGATCATCGCCATGGTCATCGCGCAGGTCTGCCAGCCGCTTGCCGCAAGTCTGCCGAAATGGGTCAGCGCCGCAGCCGCATCATCAAGGTGAAAGGGCTGCGGATCGTACTTGCTGGCAAAGGCAATCACCTCGTCACGGGTGACTTCGAACTTCCCGAAACGCCCAGACTTGCCCAGTTCAAGATCTTCAAAAAACTGCATTACCCAAACCATATATTGAATGTGTCATACATTGAACTTGAAGTGCATCACGTCACCATCCTGCACGACATATTCCTTGCCTTCCTGCCGCAGTTTACCGGCATCCTTGGCACCGCCCTCGCCGCCAAGGGCGATGTAATCGTCAAAGGCGATGGTCTCGCCGCGGATGAAGCCGCGCTGCATGTCGGAGTGGATTTCTCCGGCTGCCTCAGGCGCTTTCGCACCCTTGTACACGGTCCAGGCCCGCGCTTCCTTGGGGCCGACGGTGAAGAAGGTGATCAGATGCAGCAGATCATAGCCCGAGCGGATCACCCGGGCGAGGCCGGTTTCATGCAGGCCCATTTCCTCAAGGAAGATCATGCGCTCGTCAGGCTCCATGCCGACCAGCTCGCTTTCGATGGCGGCAGAGACGATCACCGCATTGGCGCCTTCGGCCCTGGCCTTTTCGAACACGCGCGCGGAAAAGGCATTGCCCTCAGCGGCGCTCTCTTCCTCGACATTGCAGACATAGAGCACCGGCTTGGCGGTGAGCAGCTGCGCCTGTTTGAACACGCGCTCTTCTTCTTCGTCCTTGGGCACGGTCAGCCGGGCAGGCTTGCCCGCGCGCAGCAGATCGAGCGCCTGCCCGAGCACAGAGGCGATGATCTTTTGTTCCTTGTCGCCCTGTGCGGACTTTTTCTGCGCGGCGGGGACGCGTTTTTCAAGGCTCTCAAGATCAGACAGCATCAGCTCGGTCTCAACCGTCTCGGCGTCGGACACCGGATCGATCTTGTTATCGACATGCTGGATATCGTCATTCTCAAAGCAGCGCAGCACATGGACAATGGCATCCACCTCGCGGATATTGCCAAGGAATTGGTTGCCCAGACCTTCGCCCTTGGAGGCACCGCGCACCAGGCCGGCAATATCGACAAAGCCCAGCTGCGTCGGGATGATCTTCTGGCTGCGGGCAATCGCGGCAAGCTGATCAAGCCGCGGATCGGGTACGCCGACATTGCCGATATTCGGCTCGATCGTGCAAAACGGATAGTTCGCCGCCTGGGCTGACTGTGTTTCCGTCAGCGCATTGAACAGGGTCGATTTGCCAACATTAGGCAGCCCGACGATACCGCAACGAAAACCCATGACTTACTCCGAACGATCAATCGCCGCCCGATAGAAGCATGTCGCCCGGAAAGCCAGATGCTTATCCGGCCGCCACCCGGCGAAACGTCTGCCCACTGTCAAACATGGCTATCCGCCAATGCCCATCGGCGCCGCGTTTGCAATCCATGCGGACATCGGCAACCGCTGCCGGATCAGCGTGATCGAGCTTTGAAGCCATACCCATGGTCGAGAAGAACACCAGACTGAAGGTGATCGACACCGCATCGGCATCGCGAAAGGTCACGCGCAGGTTGCTGATGATATGGCGCAAGACCGGGACGCCTTCAGGGGTTGCGGCAAGGCGGGCGAGGCGCTGTTTGTAAAAAGTTTCAACAGCGGCGCGGCCCTGCTTCGGCTCTCCGCCGACATTGTAGACCACGTCATCGCTGACCAGATCGGCGATCTGCAAGCCATTGTTGACATCAAGCTCATGCGCCCAGTCATGGACCAGCTGCTGCACCGCCAGAACATCGGCGGCTTGTTCCACGGTGAATTTTGCCACGTTCCGGTTCCTGAATTTGATGGGCGTTGTTGCCGTCTTTGCCGGATAGGAATTGGCAGTCAATCAGCGCCAGATTCAATCGCCACGGCGGCAAAGATCAATCATCCTTCTGCCGTAACGCAATCTCATTCATGAACCGCGCATCGTCGCCCTTGGCCAGCCACTCCGACTCGGCCGAAACCGCGCCGAGCATATCCGCCAGATCGTCCATCTCTGCCTTGGCGTAATTGCCGAGCACATAGCCTGTCACGCGGTCTTTGTGCCCTGGATGGCCAATGCCGAGGCGGATACGGCGAAAGGCTCCCCTGAGCCCGGTCGAAGGGTCCGGCCCGATGTGCTGGTCGATCGAGCGCAGGCCATTGTGACCGGCGGTGCCGCCGCCCTGCTTCACCTTGACCTTGAAGGGAGCAAGATCGAGTTCGTCATGGAACACGGTCAGCGCGTCCGGCTCCAGCTTGTAGAAGCGCAAAGCCTCCCCCACGGCGCGGCCGGATTCGTTCATGAAGGTCGCCGGTTTGAGCAGCAGCACTTTCTCAGCGCCGATGCGGCCTTCTTGCAGCCAGCCGGAGAACTTCTTCTGCACCGGGCCAAAATCATGCATATCGGCCAGCACGTCTGCCGCCATGAAGCCGACATTGTGGCGGTGCAGGGCATATTGTTGCCCAGGATTTCCAAGGCCGACCCAGAGTTGCACGGTTCAAATTCCCTTTCGGGTTAAAGCGGGCCACGAAAAAACCGGACCACATTGCTGCGGCCCGGTTTATCAATTGGATAGCAAAGCGTGAAGGTCAACCACTTCCCCGCAGCGCCGGGAAGCGGCCAAGCCTTACTCGGCTTCGTCAGTCTTGTCAGCGTCACCCTTTTCGCTCTTCAGCGCCGAAGGAGCAACGATGGTGGCGATGGTGAAATCGCGGTCGGTGATGGCCGAGGCCGAACCTTCCGGAAGCACCACATGGCTGATGTGGATCGATGCACCGACTTCAAGGCCAGTGACGTCGATCAGGATTTCCTCAGGGATCTTGTCCGGATCGCAGACCAGTTCCAGATCGTGACGCACGACATTAAGCACGCCGCCACGCTTCAAGCCCGGTGAGGCCTCCTGATTGGCGAAGTGAACCGGCACTTCGACGTGAACCTTGTGGTCCTTCGAAATGCGCAGGAAGTCCGCATGGAGCGGGCGTTCGTTCACAGGGTGAAAGGCAACGTCCTTGGGCAGCGTCCGCACTTTCTTGCCACCGACTTCGATTTCGACAATCGAGGTGAAGAAGTGACCGGTGCCAAGCTGGCGGCGCAGTTCCTTCTCTTCGACGTGGATCGACTGGGGCTCTTCTTTGCCACCATAAATGACGGCGGGGACGCGGCCTTCACGACGCAATGCACGGGAGGCTCCCTTGCCAGCCCGATCACGCGTCTCAGCCGGCAGGTTAAGCGTTTCGCTCATATCTCTTGCCTTTCGAAAAACGAATTATTGAACATCTTCCTCGCCACGCCTCCAGGGATGACCATGACGGGAAGCGCGGGCCGTTAGCTTGATTGGTCGCCAAACGCAAGGATTGCCGCTAAAGTGGCCTGATTACTGTATGCGCACAACTTTCCAGCCCTTGGCCGCCATCATCGCGGGCAGACCATCCGGCCCGGCAAGATGCGCCGCGCCAACGGCGACGAAAGGCCGCCGGCCATGGCGCAACATTTCATCGATCTGTACATTCCAGGCCAGATTCCGGTCAAGGAACAACGCCTTCCTCAGCCCCGGATCGGCGAGCATGCCGGTGTGGGTTTCCTTCGCCAGAAATTCCATATCGCCCTTGCGCCAGGCCTGAGCCAGCTGGTCCTCACCGGCTTCGCCCGGATCATCGCGGAGTGTGGCGTGGAGCAGATCACGCTGATCGTCCTCGGGCATACGGTCAAAGATTGACAGCTGACCGCGCGCGCCTTCGAGTTCGGCGCGCTGCAATTGCGGTGCGGCCTTGAGCAGGGCACGATCGACGCCATTGTTCGCGTCCCCTGCCTTGCTCGCCAGCTGGGCAAGCGTCAGCGCGGCGGCCCATGTTTCGACATCGTCAAAACTGTTCTCGGCAAGACGGTTGTTGGCCAGAAGCTTCATCAGCGCCGGGCGCAGTGCCGGATCAACCCGCTGCGACAGCGGCAGCAGTCCGGAACTGCGGGCCAGGCTTTGAAACACCTGCTGGGTGCGCTCATCATCATCGATGGTGGCGATTTCGAGCACCAGCATATCTGCCCCATCGAGTGCGCGATTGACCACAGGCGAGCGCCAGTCCGCCTCACGCGACAACACATGGATCGTGCCGAACAGCCAGCCGTGCTCGCCTTTGGGTCCGGTGACTTCCCACATGGCGGGAAGGGCCGGTTCGGCGGCCTGACGGCACCCGGCGAGCAGGGCCAGCGCCATCAGCAGGGGGGCGAATTTGCGCATGACTGGTTACTGGACCCGCACCGTCTTGAACCCGCGCGCGGCGAGCTGCGCCTGAACGCTGCCCTTGCCGGCAAGATGGCCTGCGCCAACCGCAAGGAACACGGTTCCCGGCTTGTCCATCCGGGTCTTGATCCAGTTCGCCCAGTTCTTGTTACGGTTGGTGAGCAGCAGCGCGATCAACTGCGGATCGTCTTCATTGGCATTCATCACCTGCGCCAGCTTGTCAGGGCGGCCGGCGCTCCAATGCGATACCAGCTTGTCAAGCTCGGCACCCATCTTGGGAAGGGTGGCAACCACATCATTCAGATAATTGATCTGCACTTTTTGCGACAGACTATCGAACAGGCCCAACTGATATTCGACCGTTTCCAGGCCGATCAGCGATTGGCCCTGCGTCTTGGCGCGCTTTGTCAGCTGCGCCTCGACGCCGTTTTCCGCTGAATAACCCTGCTTCAGCATCGGCATCGTCGATAGCGTTACCGCGACAAACCAGGGCTCGAAATGATCAAAGGCAGCACCGGGCAGGCCATTATCCTTGAACGCCTTGCCAAGATTGACGCGGGCCTTGGGGGTGAGCATGGCACTCAGGCTCTGGCCCTTGGGCAGCACTGCGGTTTTCATCACCACTGCCTGCATCGTTGCCGGGTCCGCCTCGGGAATTTCGGTGACCAGCGTCTGCGAACTGCCCAGTGCCTTGGCGATCGGGCCTTCCAGCCAGCTGATACCGGCGGGCAGGGCGTGGATCGTGCCGAACAGATAGATCGTCGTATCGCTATCCGTCAACTTCCACAGCGCCGGGCGGGCAATGGTGGCAGGAGCAGGAGCCTTTTGTTCGGCGATACGAGTCGGGTGCTTCTGCGGATCGGCAAAACCGGTCGAGGCATAGCCAGCTGTGATGATTGCTGCTGAGAGCACAAGCGAGCGAAGAACTTTGTGACGGGGCATTAGGAAACTCCAAGGAATGATGGGCTTCTGGCAGATCAGCGAAAGCGGCGCCAGAGCCAACCGGCAGTCCAGACAATCATCACAATCCAGAAGATCGCGACGCCGCTGGGTTCCGTCAGCAGCCCGCCGCGCCAGCCAAACCACCAACCCATGCTGACTGAGAAATAGGCATAGAGCGACAACATGCCACCAAAATTGTAAGCCGCCTGATCGTGCTCGTCGGCGGTTTGGTGCCAGCGATATGCCAGCCAGTTGATCACGGGTATCGATGCCAGAAACAGAATGGCGATACCGGGGCTGATTGGGCTGTTATCAAACAGCACCCCAATGCCCTCGTTGCCATTGCCAATCGCGCCGACCTGTAGAAGAACGCCCAGCACTACGCCAAACATCACGGTAGCTATCATCACGATCT
>JANOYZ010000246.1:0-2778 GCA_031429135.1 Novosphingobium sp.
CAGCAATCGAGCAGCGCCTTGGCCAGACCCTTGTCGAGCACTTCGGCGGCCTCTTCGACGCCCCGATGCCAATCCTGCGCTTCACCAGCGACAATCAGTGCTGCGGCAGCGTTGAGAAGGACTGCATCGCGATAGGCACCATGCTCGCCCATCAGCAGCCGCAACAAGGCATCGGCATTGTGGGGCGCATCACCGCCGCGAATGGCGCTGATCGGGGACGGTGACAGTCCGGCTTCGGCGGCGTTCAGCTGTGAAAGCGTCACCCCATGCGGGCCGATGCGCGCCAGCTGGTTGTTGCCCGCAAGGCTGAGTTCGTCGAGGCCATCATCGCCGGAGACGACCAGCGTATCTTCCGTCCCCAGCCGCGCCAGTGCTTCGGCATAGATCGGCACATAATCAGGCCGGGCAATGCCGACCAGCTGCCGGGTGACCCGCGCCGGGTTGGCCAGCGGCCCCATCAGGTTGAAGATCGTACGCCGCCCGATGGCTTTGCGGATCGGCATGATCCGGCCCATCGCCGGGTGGTGGTGGCCGGCAAACAGGAAGCAGATGCCGATATCGCCCAGCGTGTGCTCGGCAGTTTCGGTGGCGCGATTGAGATTGAGCCCCAGTGCTTCGAGCGTATCGGCAGCTCCGGCCTTGGAACTCGCCGCGCGGTTGCCGTGCTTGGCCACCGGCACACCGCAGGCCGCAACCACCAGCGCCACGGCGGTCGAAACATTGAGCGTGTGCATACCGTCACCGCCGGTGCCGCAGACATCAATGGCTCCTGCCGGAGCGGAAATCGGGATCATCCGCGCGCGCATGGCCCGGGCTGCCCCGGCAATCTCGGCGGCGACTTCACCGCGATCGGACAGCTCGATCAGAAATCGCGCAACCTCCTCATCGCCCGGTTTGCCATCGAGTAGCGCGCCGAACGCTGCCTCGGCCTCATCTTCGGCAAGCGGCGCATGGACGGGCGGCAGTGTGGTCATGACGGGAGGCGGGCATCAATGCCGCAGATCTTGAGGAAATTAGCGAGCATGGCGTGGCCGTGCTCGGTGGCGATGGACTCGGGGTGGAACTGCACGCCGTGGATCGGCAGGCTGGCATGGCGGAAGCCCATGACGTGGGCATCATCCGAGCGCGCATTGACGATCAGGCTTTCGGGAATGTCCTCAACGATCAGCGAATAATAGCGCGTTGCGGTGAAGGGCGAGGGCAGGCCAGCGAACAGCCCGCTGCCGTCATGCGTCACCGGCGAGGTTTTGCCGTGCATCAGGCCGCCGCGCACCACCTTGCCACCGAAGTACTGACCGATCGACTGATGCCCCAGACACACCCCGAGCAGCGGCTTTCCGGCTTTTGCTGCGGCACCGACCAGTTCAAGGCTGATCCCCGCCTCATTGGGTGTGCAGGGGCCGGGCGAAATCAGAAAGCCCTGCGCCCCGCTGGAAATCGCCTGCCGCGCAGAGATCGCGTCATTGCGCACGACCTCAACCTCCGCCCCCATTTCCATCAGATAATGGACGAGGTTCCAGGTGAAGCTGTCATAATTGTCGAGAACGAGGATCATGGTGTGCCTTGGACTGCCGTGCCTTGAATGAAAACCACCTCAGAACCCGTCTACCCTGAGCCTGTCGAAGAGCTGTACTTTTCTTCGTGTCCCATGCCCAGTATCAAGAAGAAAGGCAGTGCTTCGACAAGCTCAGCATGGACGGGTTTGAGAGATTCGGTCTTTATGCAATCCATTCTAGCCAGCTTTAGGAACAAGCGGAAGTAGGGCGAGGTTATCGCGCTCGCGCCACCGCCCGTTTCAGCACCTCAATCGTCACAGCATCAACCTGCCGTTTGGGCACCGCGAAAAATGTAGCCTCGGTGCGGCACAGCAGGAGGAAATTGTCATCCTCCAGCACCCGTCGAAATGACGACCAGACAAAGCGGTCTGTTTTGCCATTGGCGGTCACGGTGAGTGCCTCGGCGTCATGACTGAAATCCATGCGCTGCGCATTCGTCTCCAGCCCGTCAAACACGCGGCGCGTGCTCTTGAGGATGAAGAACAGCAGCACGAACAGCTGCAAACCGACGAACAGCATCGAAAACATCAGGCCTTTGGCGAAGATCGACAGCGTCTGCCGCAAGCCCATATCGGAATGGTTCTGCCGCGCTGCCAGCACCAGCAGTAGTCCGAACACCAAACCGATGCCGATCACCAGCCACGGTCCCCAGCGCCGCACCCAGTGACGGCGCACCATCATCCAGTTGGCGGCGGCAAAGTCCTGCGCGGTGAGGGTGAAGGTGAAGCTGCCTGACATGGGCTGAGTTACTGCCCATATCCAGCTTCTCCAGCCACGCGAACTGCTTCGCGGGCAGCCGCGATCAGCGCCCCGGCCTTGTTTTCGCATTCGGCCTGTTCGTATTCGGGCACAGAATCGGCGACGATTCCAGCGCCGGCCTGAACGTGCAGCACTCCATCTTTGACGATGCCGGTGCGCAGCACGATGCAGCTGTCGACCGAGCCATCGGGGGCGAAATAGCCGACGCCGCCAGCATAGGCCCCGCGCGTTTCATGCTCCAGCTCGGCGATGACTTGGCAGGCGCGCACCTTGGGCGCGCCCGAAACTGTGCCAGCCGGGAAGCCTGCGAACAGCGCGTCAATGGCATCATGCTTGGCCGTATCGAGCTCGCCCACAACATTACTGACGATGTGCATGACATGGCTGTAACGCTCGACTGTGTAGCTTTCGGTGACTTTGACGCTGCCCTTGGTCGCCACGCGGCCAACATCATTGCGGCCCA
>JANOYZ010000247.1:0-5215 GCA_031429135.1 Novosphingobium sp.
GCGATCGAACCTTGCAGACCCGCGCCGGATGAAGTGTTGATGATTCGCGCTTCGGGATTGTTCCCTGCCTTTTGCTTGCCCCGCCAGTAATCAACAGCATGGCGCGAGAGGCAGAAATGCCCGCGCAAGTGGACGTGCATGGTGGCGTCCCATTCCTCTAGCGTCGCCGAAACGAACATGCGGTCGCGCACGATCCCGGCATTGTTGACGACGACGTGGAGGTCCCCGAATTCGGCCACTGCCGCATCGACAATCCGCTTGGCACCGTCCCAGTCGGTGATGTCTTCGTAATTGGCCAGTGCCATGCCGCCAGCTGCATGTACTTCCTCAACTACGGTGTCGGCGGCGCTGGTATCGCGCCCTTCGCCGCCCAGTGAAGTGCCGATGTCGTTGACCACCACACTCGCGCCCTCGGCGGCAAAGGCGAGGGCGTAGGCCCGACCCAACCCGCGCGCGGCGCCGGTGATGATGACAGTCCGGTTGTCGCAGATTCCCATTACAGCCTCTCGATAATCGTTACGTTGGCTTGCCCGCCGCCTTCGCACATGGTTTGCAGGCCATAGCGCCCTCCGGTCCGTTCCAGCGCGTTCAGCAGTGTGGTCATCAGCCGTGCGCCGCTGGCCCCCAGCGGGTGGCCGAGCGCGATTGCGCCGCCATGTATGTTGACCTTCTCGTGCGGAATGCCCAGTTCTTTCATCCACGCCATCGGTACGCTGGCAAAGGCTTCATTGCATTCGAACAGATCGATATCGGCAACACTCATTCCCGCTTTCTTGAGTGCATGCTGTGTGGCCGGGATGGGAGCGGTGAGCATCCATACCGGATCATCGGCACGGACCGAGAGATGATGGATGCGCGCCCGGGGCGTTAGTCCGTGGTCCTTCAAGGCCTGCCCGGACACTACCAGCAATGCTGCGGCACCATCGCAGTTCTGGCTTGCCACCCCGGCGGTGATCGCGCCGCCTTCCTGCACGGTCTTGAGGCTGGCGAGGCCTTCCAGAGTGGTGCCGGGGCGGATCGTTTCATCCGCATCCAGCCCATTCAGCGGGGCGATCTCGTGCTTGAACCAGCCCGAATCGGTCGCCGTCTGCGCGCGCTGGTGGCTGGCGAGGGCAAATCGTTCCATCGCCTCGCGTGACAGCCCCCATTTCTGCGCGATCATCTCCGCCGAATTGATCTGGTTAAGCAGCCCGTTGCCATAGCGCGCGATCCATCCCTTTGATCCGGTGAAGGGATCGTCAAAACCGTAGGGCTGCCCGGCGTACATCGCCGCTGAAATCGGAATCGCGTTCATCGCTTGCGATCCACCGGCGACAACCAGATTCTGCGTACCCGACATCACCCCTTGCGCGGCAAAGTGGAGCGCCTGCTGGCTTGAACCGCATTGCCGGTCAATGGTGGTGCCTGGCACATGCTGGGGCAGACCTGCGACCAGCCAGACGGTGCGGCCGATGTCACCCGCCTGCGGTCCTATCGTATCGCAGCAGCCCCAGACGACATCGTCGACCGCATTGGTATCGATCCCGGTCCGCTTGACCAGCGCCTGAACCGGATGAGCGCCAAGGTCTGCCGGGTGGATTTCGGCAAGGCTGCCCTTCTTGCGACCGATAGGGGTGCGTACGGCATCGATGATATAGGCTTCAGGCATCAGAACTTTGCTGCCTTTCCGTCATCCACAAAAGCGTCGCGGCTCTTCTGGCTGTCCTCGTGCATGTACATTTCGAGGGTAAAACCCTGTTCCCAGCGATAGCCGCGATCGACATCACGCGGTTCCAGTCCGTTGAGCGCCTCCTTGGCGATGACCAGCGCCTTGCGGCTCTTCGAGGCGATCACGGCACAAAATGCGCGGGCTTGGGTTTCAAGTTCTGCGCGCGGCACGACCTTTTCCACGGCTCCGAGCCGGTAGGCCTCTTCGGCGGGGATAGTGCCGCCGGTGAAGAAGGCAGCTCGGACCTTGTGCAATGGCAGCATCCGCGAAAGATGGCTGGCCCCGCCCATAGCGCCGCGATCAACCTCGGGAAGCGAGAAATAGGCATCTTCGGCCGCAATAATCGTGTCGCTCGCACCGCAAATGCCGATCCCACCACCGATGACGAACTTGTGAACCGCGCTGACCACCGGCACTTCTGCGTCACGAATTGCCTTGAAGGTCAAGTAATTGCCACGATTAAGCAAGGTGATACGCTCGGGATGGGCCTGCATCTCCTTGATATCGACCCCGCCGCAAAAGCCGCGGCCTTCGGCCCTGATCAGGATGCAGTTGACCTCCGGGTCGCGGCCCGCTGCGCTGATGAGTTCCGGGATTATCATCCAGGTTTCGCTGTCAAAAGCGTTGACTGGAGGAACATCGAAGACGATTTCGGCGATCCGGTCGGTGATGGTGCAAATGATCGGCATGGTCGGTTCCTAAGCGGTCAGTGCCGCAATGCGGGCGCGGGCATCGGTCTCGATGCTGTTGATCAGATCGGCGCAACTCGGCAAGTCGCCCAGGCGGCCTGCGACAATCCCGGTGGCCATCAGGCCATGCTCGGCATCACCTGAAACTACCGCGCGCTGGATCATCATCGGAGCCGCTGCGGCCATCATCGCTTGGGCGAGCGACATCTCGCCGTGGCTGGTCATGCCTCGCACAGCTTTTAGCAGATCAGACCAGCTTGCGCCTGTCTGGCGCTTCATTTCAAGGCCAGCTTCGATCGCGCGCAGCCACATGCCAAGCTTGCCGGAGGCTTCGATCCGTCGCAGCAAGGGGTTGAGGATCATGCGCTGGGGGATACCATCGACTTTGGTCGAGACAGCGATGTCACCGGTTCCCGCCTTCACATATGCGGCCTTTGGCGCTGCCGGGACCGGGCTTTCGGCGGTCATCAGGAAGCGCGTGCCCATGGCGATGCCAACAGCGCCATAGGCCAATGCCGCCGCCAGCCCGCGGCCATCGCCAAAGCCTCCTGCTGCAACCACCGGTACGCTCACCGCATCAATCACTTGCGGGAGCAGCACCGTGGTCGGGACCGCGCCAGTGTGCCCGCCGCCTTCGCCGCCCTGGACGGTGATCATCTCGCAGCCAAGCTGGACCATTTTTTCGGCATGTTTCACCGCGCCTACGGTCGGAATGCACAGAATTTCGGCATCGCGGAACCGGCTGATCATACTCGCATCAGGCCCGCGACCGAAGCTGACCGCACGGACCCGGTCGCTGTTGGCGAGGATTACCTCGACAATCTGGGCTGCGCCAGGCTGGAAGCTATGAAAGTTCACGCCGAAGCCGTGCGGGGTCAGTTCCTTAAGCCGGGCAATCGCCTGAGCCAGTTCAGCGGGCTGCATCACCGCCCCGGCGAGGAAACCGAACGCCCCCGCATTGCTGGTCGCGGCGACCAGTTCGGGCTTAGCAATCCAGCCCATCGCTGTCTGGATCACCGGCAGGCGGCAGCCGAGGCGGGCAGTTAGCGGGGTGGTTAGAGGATCACCCATCATTCAGTCCCGGTCAGATTGCATCGTGATGCCCGGTATTGCGTATGGCTGGCGGATTGTCCTTGATCACCGCTGCACGGATGTTGTGCGGATCGAGCTGCGCCATGATCGCCAGAGCCTCAGGCCCCGGCAAAGACGTTTCGCCCTCGACACAATCAGCGAGTGGGAAACCGGTGGCGGCCTGTACTTCATCAAAGGTCACGCCCGGATGGAGCGAGATGACCCGAACGGCATGGTCCCTGCCGCCGAAGTCCATCACGCACAGGTTAGTGACGATGTAGCGCAAATCGATGCTCGAATAGTTGCCGCCCGCGATGCGCTTGGCCGGATTATATCCTGCGCTTGATACCATATCGACTTCGCCCTCGACAAATACGCGCGGGCCGTGCGCCGGAATGAACATCGAATTGGCGTGGTAGATTGAATTACCGGGAAAGCCGCGCACGCCCAGCATCTGCGTCTTGGGCTGGCGGTGCGTTCCGCCCAGATGCGAAAGGTTGGTCTGACCGAACCGATCCACTTGAGTCGGCGTGACCATGGCATGGCGGCGGCCTGTCCACACGGCGGCATCGAAGAACCGCGAAAAGGGCAGGTGGCCGGCAAACTTCGGCACATAGTCGCCGCGCGGACCAATCGGCACCGGCTGTTCCACCAGATAGGCTTCCCCATCGGTCATCATCAGTCCGGGTGAATGGGTCATTTTGGCAAGCCCTGCGCCCACGCGTGGGATCGGGCCAACACCACTTGCGACCTGTTCGGCGGATGTGCGGAAGGCTTCGGAGCAGGCGAAGATGCACAGTTCCGCCAGCGAGATTACCGGGGTGTCATCGCTCATCAGAATATCGGCAGCGGAAGAGCCGCTACCGCCTCCTTTCCGCCCTGTCCCGCAAGATATTCGGCCTCGCTCGCGCCAACGAAGCGATCGGCCACCGCCGTCCAGTCGCCGGGATCGCGCGCTGCATCGGCATAGGCCTTGAAGGCCTTCATGTCCCAGCCATAGGCTGGTGGCATCGAACTGGGGTGCGCACCGCCGGGTATTTCGATCACGCCGTTGACAAAGCAGCGCTCAAAGACATTGGCCTTGGTGTCTTGGGGGAAATGATCTTCTATCCGGTCGACCAGAACTTCGCATGAGACGTAGGTCTTCGCTGCGGCCTTGGCGAACCATTCGTCGTAGTAAGCGTCCGGCCCCAGCAACTGGACATTACCGCGCCAGTCGCTGCGATTGACATGGAGGATTGCGGCGTCGAGTCTAAGCGCGGGCATGGCAATCATTACCTCGCCATCCGGATAAGGCGATTGTACCGTTTTCAGCCCGCCCAGTTCTGCAAGGTCAGTGCCAAGGCCGACCCGGCATGGCAAGAAAGGCAAGCCGAAAGCGGCGGCTTTGAGCCCCCATTGGAGCATGCCTTCGTCCAGTTCCAGTACTTCGATCGCGCCTGCTTCGCGGCTTTTGCGAAACCACGGCTCGAGCGGGATTGCGTCGAGCGAGACGAAAGCGAAGACCAGTTTCCTGACCTTGCCCGCCGCGCACAGCATTCCGACATCGGCACCGCCATAGGCGACGATGGTCAGATCCTTGAGGTCTGAGCGAAGGATTTCACGCACCAGCGCCATCGGCTTGCGCCGCGGCCCCCAGCCACCGATCCCCAGCGTCATTCCGTCCGAAAGTTGCGCAACGATTTCCGCCGCACTCATGCGTTTGTCGAGCATGGCTATTCCGCCGCCTTCTTCATGGCTTCCTGCC
>JANOYZ010000248.1:0-5018 GCA_031429135.1 Novosphingobium sp.
CCAGGATACGACCGGCAACGCGGCCCGGCTGGAACACTTCGAGCGCATCGAGCTTTTCGCCCGTGCCAGCAAACTTGATCGGCTTGCCGGTAACCGCGCGCATCGAAAGCGCCGCGCCGCCGCGCGCATCACCGTCCATCCGGGTCAGCACCACGCCGGTCAGATCAATCTGTCCGCCAAAGCTCTGCGCGACATTCACCGCATCCTGACCGGTCAGCGCATCGACAACCAGCAGCACCTCACGCGGGGTCGAGATGGCGGCAACCGCCTTCATCTCGTCCATCAGGTGCTGGTCAACGTGAAGACGCCCAGCCGTATCGAGCAGCAGCACGTCCACCGCTTGCAGCTTGGCCGATTGCAGCGCGCGGGTGGCGATTTCAGTCGGCTGCTGGCCGGGGATGATCGGCAGGGTAAGCACATCAACCTGTTCGCCCAGCACTTTGAGCTGTTCCTGCGCGGCCGGACGGTTGACGTCGAGCGACGCCATCATCGCCTTCTTGCCGTATTTTTCCTTGAGCAGCTTGGCGAGCTTGGCGGTGGTCGTCGTCTTGCCCGACCCTTGCAGGCCGACCATCATGATCACCACCGGCGGCGCGGCATTGAGATCGAGTTCGGCAGGCGCTTCACCACCGAGCATCTCGACCAGAGCATCATTGACAATCTTGACGACCTGCTGGCCCGGCGTGACCGAGCGCAGCACGGCATGGCCTATGGCCTGCTCAGTGATCTGATCGATAAAGCGGCGGACCACCGGCAATGCAACATCGGCTTCGAGCAGCGCGATGCGCACCTCGCGCATGGCATCGCGAACATCCTGTTCATTAAGCGCACCGCGCCCGCGCAGCTTGTCAAAGACGCTACCAAGGCGGTCTGACAAGGTGTCGAACATGGGCCACAAACTCCAAAACGCGAAAAAAGCCGGTGGGCGAAACCTCGCCGACCAGCTTGTTGCCAAAACTCATTTTACCGAATGGTGGAGCCTAGCGGGATCGAACCGCTGACCTCCTGCATGCCATGCAGGCGCTCTCCCAGCTGAGCTAAGGCCCCGTACCATTCATTCCAGCCAAGGGCCGGGAGCCGCCCTCTAATAGCGCCTCCCGGTCAATGCAAGGCTGTTTTTGCATATTCAAGCGCCGCGCGTGTCCTTCGACAAGCTCAGGATGAGCGGGCGTTGTTACAAAAATGTTCCGCTCAGGCTGAGCTTGCCGAAGCCCATGCCCAGCCTATCCGATCAATGCTCGTCGTCGTTGCCTTCAACGCCGGGAACCCCAAGATCGTCGTCACCACCAAGGTCAACATCGTTGTCCGGGCTATCGCCGTCCTCATCGATGTCGATATCCTCATCGGCCAGATCACCATCGGCAACAACCTCTGGCTTGTCCTTCTGGAGGTCTTCCATCGTGATCGGCTGCTTTGATTTCAGCACCGGATCAGGATTCCAGCTGTAGCCGCATTCGATGCAGCTGACCGGTTCATCCTTGCCCAGGTCGTAAAAGCGGGTGCCGCATTTCGGGCAACCATGCTTGGCACCCCATTCAGCCTTGACCATTTTCGTTCCTCGTATGCCGCCAGCGGGGCGCAAAATTCATGTAAAACCTTGTCGGCGACGGCTTTCGCCAACGCCCGCTCATCCTGAGCCTGTAGAAGGACGCGCGCCTTGCCATAGCCCGCGCCCGCTGTCAAAAGCCGCGCGCAATTGCCGCTCCTGATTGAAAGTTTTTCCTTGTCCAGCGCCGATCATAACGCCCCTCGCCCGCGCCGTTTCCTGCCAGCGGGTCCGCTGAAAGGGACAATCCGTGTACCGGGTGACAAATCGATCAGCCACCGCGCGATCATGCTTTCCGCGCTTGCTGTCGGACAGAGTCGCATCACCGGTCTTCTGGAGGGCGAAGATGTCCTCGCCACGGCAGCGGCGATGCGGGCGATGGGAGCAACGGTGGAGCGCATGGCAGACGGCGAGTGGCGCGTCCACGGGGTTGGCGTTGGCGGACTGCTGCAACCCGCCGAGCCGCTCGACATGGGCAACAGCGGCACCTCGACGCGGCTGCTGATGGGGCTGGTGGCGAGCCACGCGATCAGCGCCACCTTCACCGGTGATGCCAGCCTGTCGAAACGACCAATGGGCCGGGTGATCGATCCGCTCAGCCTGATGGGCGCGGCTTTCGTTTCGGCTGAGGGTGGCGATTCGGCTGAGGGCGGCACCTTGCCGCTGACCATGCGCGGTGCCTTGCCCGCCGTGCCGATCACTTACACGCTGCCCGTCGCCTCGGCGCAGGTAAAAAGCGCGGTGCTGCTCGCGGGTCTCAACACGCCGGGCATCACCACGGTGATCGAACCGGTGCCGACTCGCGATCACTCCGAACGGATGCTGAAAGGATTTGGCGCAGAGCTTACTGTTGAAACCGCAGCCGATGGCACCCGCACCATCCGCTTGCACGGCGAGGCAGAGCTAAAACCACAGACCATCGAAGTTCCCGGCGATCCCTCCTCCGCCGCCTTCTTCATCGTCGCCGGGCTGATCGTGCCGGGTAGCGAGCTGGTGATCGAAAATATCGGCCTCAATCCCACCCGCGCCGGGCTGATCGAGGTGTTGCGCCAGATGGGGGGGAGCATCGAAGAATTGAACCTGCGCGAAGTCGGCGGCGAACCGGTCGCGGACTTGCTGGTCAAGCACTCGGCGCTGCACGGGATCGCAGTAGACCCCGCTCTCGCCCCGAGCATGATCGACGAATTTCCCGTCCTGTTCGTGGCCGCCGCGCTGGCGCAGGGGACGACAGTCACCACCGGCCTCGACGAACTGCGGGTCAAAGAATCTGACCGCCTCAGCGCCATGGCCGCCGCGCTGACAACCATTGGCGCGCAAGTTACCGAGCAAGAAGACGGCCTGACCATCACCGGCACCGGCGGTGAACCACTCGAAGGCACCTCCGGCCAGATCGCCACCCACCTCGACCACCGCATCGCCATGGCCATGGCGGTGGCGGGCCTGGCCAGCTACCACGGGGTTGAGGTGGACGATGTGCGCCCGATTGCGACGAGCTTTCCGGTTTTCGAGGAATTGCTCGACAGGTTGACGCAATGATCATCGCCGTTGATGGCCCCACCGCTTCGGGCAAGGGCACGATTGCCAAGGCGCTGGCGGCGCATTTCGGCTTGCCCCATCTCGATAGCGGACTGCTCTACCGCGCGGTCGGGTTGCAGTGCGCGCGCAGCGGCGGCAATCCGGATGACGCGGCGCAGGCGCTCGCCGCCTGTTCGTTTCCCGAGTGCCTGCTCGCCGATCCCGAGCTGCGCAGCGAGAGCGCCGGCGGCCTCGCCAGCCGCGTCTCGGTCCACCCCGCCGTGCGTCAGGCGCTCTACGAACGGCAACGCAGCTTCGCGACACAAGCGGACGGCGCGGTGCTCGATGGGCGCGATATCGGCACGGTGATCGCGCCCGAGGCCGAGGTGAAGCTGTTCGTCATCGCCAGCGTTCCGGCGCGTGCCGAGCGGCGTTTCCGCGAAATGCAGGCCATGGGCAAAGCAGCTGATCGAAACAGCATCGAGGCCGATCTTGAACTGCGCGATCTGCGCGACGCCACCCGCAGTGCCGCACCCCTGCTGGCGGCGGAAGATGCCATCATCCTCGACACCTCATTGCTCAATCGCGACGAGGCGATTGCCCGGGCGATTGCGCTGGCGGAGTTGAAGATGGGGTTGAACTGAAGCTGGGGTTGAACTGAAGCTGGCATCGCCACGAGCGAATTGACCGCCCGCGCCCCCACCGCCTGATCCGCCATCCCCATCACTGTGGCGTGACAGTCCTCGTCAGAGTGACCGGCACCGCTTGGTCATCGTCCGCTCCGCCTTGCCATCATCGGAAACGATGTCGAGCGTCACGCCATCCGCGTCGATTGCCGTGATCGCGGCGGCGTGCCAGCTATCGTCGGTCCGCTGGCATTCAAGCTTGCTTCCCGCCTTCCAGTCATAGGGCTTGAGCGCGGCCAGCGGCTGCGTATCCTTCGCGCCATCGTCAAAGCGGATCACCGCCGAGGCATCCTTGATGCTGATCACCGTCGCCGGATAATAATAGGGCTCACCATTCCATTTCGCGAGCACCCAGTCAGCAACCGCAACCTGCGCCACCGCAGGAAACGAAACCAACGCCGCCAGCCCGGCAGCAAGCTTGATCAATCGCCGCATGACATTTTTCTTCACTGTCCGTTGCCTAGCCAGGTTAGAGCAACTGGATCGCCTTGTCGAAGGGTGGTGGCTGCGCGGATTTGGGGACCTTGGTGCGTATTTGGTTACGTTGAAGAGGGCGGAGTATCGGCCGGGGATTTAGGGGGTGGGAGTGAGGTGCATATGGCAGCTCCGCACACCGCGTATGTGTTTCATCAACTTGCATTCCGCGCAGCTGCCCAATCCCCCCAATTTCCTTGCTTTCCCGCCCCCCCTCACCTAAGCGCGCGCAGTCCCGATGGCTCCGGCCTGACGGATGCTCGCCACGGCATTCGGCCCGGCGGGGAGTTCGGCCCCTTTTGGCCCGCTTCGGGATGGTCCCGGTGCGGAGAAAAGACCAGCGGATACAACCGCTTGGCCGGGAACATAGTAGACAGGAAACTGAATATGGCCACTATGGCTCATCCAACCCGCGATGATTTCGCGGCAATGCTCGACGAATCGCTTGGCGGAGCCAGCGGCGGCTTTGAAGGCCGCGTCGTCAAGGGCACCATTACCGCAATCGAAAACGACAAGGCCGTCATCGACGTTGGCCTGAAAAGCGAAGGCCGCGTATCGCTTCGCGAATTCGCGCAGCCCGGCCAGCCGCACGGTCTTTCGGTCGGCGATGAAGTCGAAGTCTATGTCGATCGCGTCGAGAATTCTGACGGCGAAGCGATGCTCAGCCGTGACCGCGCCCGCCGCGAAGCCGCCTGGGACAAGCTCGAAAGCGAGTTTGGCGAAGGCAAGCGCGTCGAAGGCATTATCTTCGGCCGGGTCAAGGGCGGTTTCACCGTCGATCTTGATGGCGCGGTCGC
>JANOYZ010000249.1:0-2056 GCA_031429135.1 Novosphingobium sp.
CGCTTAAGGCTCAACTCCCATGGCGCGGTTCATTTTTATTACCGGCGGCGTGGTTTCCTCGCTCGGCAAAGGTCTGATGGCGGCAAGCCTTGCGGCACTGCTGCAAGCGCGCGGATTCAACGTCCGTATCCGCAAGATTGATCCCTATCTCAACGTCGATCCGGGGACGATGAGCCCCTATCAGCACGGCGAAGTCTATGTGACCGACGATGGTGCCGAGACGGACCTCGATCTGGGGCATTACGAGCGGTTTACCGGTGTTTCTGCGAGTCAGGCTGATAATATCACCTCTGGCCGCATTTACCGCGACATCATTACCAAAGAGCGCCGCGGCGACTATCTGGGGGCTACCGTCCAAGTGATCCCGCATGTCACCGATGAGATCAAGCACTTTGCCCGAACCGAGGTTGACGGCCTTGATTTCGTGCTCTGCGAGATCGGCGGCACGGTTGGCGATATTGAAAGCCTGCCGTTTATCGAAGCCCTGCGCCAGCTGCGCAACGAACTGGGGCGCGAACTGACCTGCTCGGTGCATGTCACGCTGGTGCCCTATATCGCTGCTGCGGGCGAGTTGAAGACCAAGCCGACGCAGCATTCGGTGCGCGAACTGACCGCGCTTGGCGTGCAGCCCGATTTGCTGCTGTGCCGCTGTGAACATCCGTTGCCCGAAGGCGAACGCTCGAAAATTGCCCAGTTCTGCAATGTGCGCAAAGAAGCCGTGATCCCGGCGCTCGATGCCAAAAGCATCTATGGTGTGCCGCTGCAATATCATGCTGAAGGGCTTGATGCCGAAGTGCTGCGCCATTTCGGCATGGAATCGCCAGCGCCTGATCTGACAATCTGGGAAGATATTCTTGATCGCCACATGAACCCTGAAGGCGAAGTGACGATCGGCGTGGTCGGCAAATATGTTGGCCTGCCCGATGCCTACAAGTCGCTTAATGAGGCACTGGTGCATGGCGGCATGGCGCACCGCATCAAGGTCAATATTCGCTGGATCGATGCTGAACTGTTCGAACAGGATGATGCGGAAATCACCGCACGGTTGGAGCCGATGCACGGCATCCTTGTGCCCGGTGGCTTTGGCGAGCGCGGGACTGAAGGCAAGATTGCCTCTGTCCGCTTCGCCAGAGAACGCAATGTGCCGTTCTTCGGGATATGTCTTGGCATGCAGATGGCCTGCATCGAAGCGGCGCGCAACACCGCCGGTATTGCCGGAGCCTCTTCCACAGAGTTCGGCGAAACCAGTGAGCCTGTTGTAGGCATCATCACCGAATGGATGACGCCAGAGGGACTCGAAACGCGCGCTGCGGGCGGTGATCTGGGCGGCACCATGCGGCTGGGTGCCTATCCGGCGAAACTTGCCGGAAACAGCCATGTCGCGGCGATTTATGGCACCACGGACATCTCGGAGCGCCACCGGCACCGCTATGAAGTGAACTCCGCCTATCGTGAGGCACTGGAGGCGGGCGGGCTGACATTCTCGGGCATGTCGCCCGATGGCCTGCTGCCCGAAATCGTCGAACGCTCGGACCATCCCTGGTTCGTCGGAGTGCAGTTCCACCCCGAACTCAAAAGCAGGCCGTTTGATCCGCACCCCCTGTTCAAGGGGTTCATCGGCGCGGCCCTGGCGCAGGCGAGACTGGTTTAAGTTCGCAACTGGGCTGGCGGCAATCACCCTGTCCCCACGATGCAACACTTCATCTTAACAACTTAACTATGTCGAAAAACCTTGCATTCACCCGGAGTGGAAGCATACCGTAAGCAATTGAAGCCCATTGTTGTTTTACGGAAAACGGGTTGCAGGGGTGGTTAGGGTTAGCACAATCGCACTGGCATGATCGCCTTGCTGAAATGGCAGCGATATTGCGATTCACAGGCTCAGGTCATCAGGCAATAAATTTGGCGGGGTTTTCGCCGGCGGGAATTCAGGGCTTGTGCTGGATCTGATCGTCTTCTGCGACCCGGACGATCATTGAAGGACAAGGCGGCGCGCAAGCGTTGCGGGGGTGGGCCTTCCCGGGCCCACCCCTATATATCTCAGGCAAGTAGCTGG
>JANOYZ010000250.1:0-36499 GCA_031429135.1 Novosphingobium sp.
GCCGCATCTCGCCGAGGAGGCGTGGGCCAGCATCGGAGAGGGCCTCATCGCCGAAGCCGACTGGCCCAGCTTCGATCCCGCGCTGCTGGTCGAGGACGAAGTGACTATCGCCATTCAGGTGCTCGGCAAGCTGCGCGATACCATCACTGTTGCCAAAGGACTGCCGCGCGATGAGCTTGAGGCGCTTGCCCTTGCCAGCGACAAGGTGCAGCGTGCGCTCGATGGCAAGCCAGTGAAAAAGGTGATAGTTGTGCCCGACCGTCTGGTGAATCTGGTCGCATGAGACAGGCTTCGATCCTGCTCAGCCTTGCTCTCGCGCTGTCAGGCTGCGGGCTTCAGCCGATGTATGCTGGCGGCGGTTCTGGCGTTGTGGCGCAAGGACTCGCCGCGGTCGATGTGCCGGTCATCGAAGGCCGCGGCGGCTGGCTGATGCGCAATGCGCTGAATGACCGGTTGCAGGCTGGCGGATCGGGCTCGCCCCCACGTTACCGGCTCGATGTCCGGCTGGACGACAAGCTGGAAGGTCTCGGCCTGCTTTCGGACGACACCATTGGCCGCGAACGCCGCACCTTGCGCGCCCGCTATCAGCTGGTCGATATCGCCAGCGGAGAGATTCTCGTCGATGCCACCGCCGGTGCCGATGCCGGTATCGACGTGGTCTCATCGGAATATGCGACCATCGCTTCTGAGAACAAGGCTTTGGAAAACCTCGCCGAGGAAGTGGCGAACCGCATCGTCACCAATCTTGCCCTGCAACTGCGCAAGGGCGCGGCAACCGGCAAGTGAAGCCCGGCAAGTGAAAGCCACCCAGAAGGATTTTGCCTCACTCGCCGCCCGGGCTGCGGCGCAGGCGCGGGTGTTCTTTTTCTGCGGACCGGATGAGGCTGGCGCGGCGGACGCTGCCTTTCGCATCGCCTCGCTGCTTCCCGATGCGGGTGAGCGCATCGAATTTTCCGGCGCCGAGCTGAAACGCGATCCGGTGCGGCTGGGGGACGAAGCGCGCTCGACATCCTTGTTCGGCGGCAACCGCCACATCTGGGTCCGCGCCCAGGGTGATGAAGCCTGCGAGGCGGTGGAGATCATGCTTGGCAGCGATGTCGAACCCTGTCCGGTGATCATCGTCGCCTCCAGCGCCACTGACAAGAGCCGCACCGCCAAGCTGCTTAGCGATCGCAAGGACGCGCTGGTGGCGATGTTCTGGCCGCCCGATCTGCGCGCGGTTACCGAAGTGGTCAGAAGCATGGCAAGCATCGCTGGCCTGAACATCGATGGCGCGATTGCCGACCGGATTGCCCGCGCTGCCGCGCTCGATACCCGGCTGGCGCAAAGCGAAGTGACCAAGCTGGCGCTCTATCTTGATGCCAGCCAGGAACGTCCGCGCAAGGCTGATAGTGCCGCGCTCGATGCGATTGGCACGCGCACCGAGGATGATGGCTTCATGCCGATCGTTAATGCCGTACTCGGCGGCGAGGCGGGCAAACTGGCCAGCGAACTGCATCGTTTCCGTGAACTCAGCCTCAATCCGCTAGGGGTCTTGCTGGCATTGGAGCGCCGGACGGCGCAGCTGGCCCAGCTTTCAGCCAGACTTGGCACTTCTGGCAATGTCCGGGCGCTGATCGAGGCGGAGAAGGCGGCCAAGCGCATATTCTGGAAGGATGAACGCGATTTGCAGGCGCAGATGCTGCGCTGGCGGGGCCGCCGGCTTGAAAGGCTGGTGGCCAAACTGGCCGGGCTCCACCGCGCTCTGCTCGCCAACAGCCAGAGCGCCGAGCTGTTGCTGGCGCAAGGTCTGGCGGAAATCACCCGGGTTGCTGCGGTTAAGAACTGATGGCGAATTGCTCCATTTCGGAACTAGGTGATTTTCCGAGGATATCGTTTATCATTCCCTTGAAATAACGCCTTGTTGCAGCGCAACATGGTTCTGTGGAGTTGATGGATGCTGTGGTTCAAGGGCGTAAACATTCCGGATTGGATAGAATGCCGGGTCCCCTGCTGATGAATATTGAGCTGAAACTTGGTTCGGTAACTGCCGGTATGTTGGACCAGCCGGGGATGGACCAGCCGGGGATGGAGCGGCCGCTCGAGCGGCGCAGGCTGCAATCCTACCTCGCCATCATGCTGGGCGATATCGTCATGCTGATCACTGCCTTTGTCGCGGTGGGTTATGGTTATCTTGGCACAGACGGGGTGAATTTTGGTCTGGTTCTGGGCCAGTTGCTGCTCCCCGTTTATCTTACTATCGCACTCTATAATAACGCTTATTCGTTGCAGGCGCTGGTCGAGCCGGCCTATGGCGTCAGGCAGGCGCTGGTGGCCTTGCTGATCTCCTCGGCGGTGGTGATCTTCATTGCTTTCTACACCAAGTCGAGCCGCGATTTTTCACGCGTCACTTATACCCTCGGGGTCGTGCTGGCGGGACTGCTGATCCCCTGGTGCCGGGCGCAAATGCGGGCATTTGTCGCATGGCGCTGCGGAGATACTGTCGTCAACGAGCTGGTAATTGACGATGGCGGACCCGTAATCAGTCTCCCAGGCTCGCGCCACATCAATGCCTTGCAGTTCGGGCTGGTACCTGATGAAGCGGATCCCGTGGCACTTGACCGGATCGGCATGCTGCTGCGCAATGTTGATCGCGTCGTGGTCAGCTGCCCGGCAAAGCGCCGCAAAGCCTGGGCAATGATTTTCAAAGGTGCCGCCATTAACGGCGAGGTGATCGATGACACCATCGTTCAGCTTGGCGCGCAAGGTGCCCGGCAGGCAGGCGGGCATGGGCTGTTGCTGGTATCGGTTGGTCCGCTGGGGCTGCGGGCGCGGACGTGGAAGCGGCTGTTCGACATTGCCATTGCGCTGCCGGCGATCATCGTGCTCAGCCCCGTGCTGGTGATCGTGGCCTTGATGGTGATGGCAGAGGATGGCGGACCCGCCCTGTTTGTCCAGCGCCGCATGGGGCAGGGCAACATCTTCTTCAATATGTATAAATTCCGCTCAATGGCGGTTGATCTTGGCGACAAGGACGGCACTGTTTCGACAGCACGGGATGATCAGCGGGTGACGCGGACTGGCCGCTTTATCCGCCGCACCTCACTTGATGAACTGCCGCAGATGTTCAATGTGCTGCTGGGCAATATGAGCATTGTCGGCCCGCGGCCGCACGCCATTGGCAGCCAGGCGGGCGACAAGCTGTTCTGGGAAGTCGATTCGCGCTATTGGTTGCGCCATGCGCTGAAGCCGGGCCTGACCGGGCTTGCCCAGATCAGGGGCTATCGCGGCGCGACTCACCGCGAATCGGATCTTGCCAGCAGGCTCAATGCCGATCTTGAATATCTGGCCGGCTGGTCACTGCGCAATGATATGGCAATACTCTTTGCAACCTTGCGGGTGATTGTTCACGAAAAGGCATTCTAGCAGGACTATTGGCGCAAGCCCGCTTTAATTTGCGGAAATGTTGGAGTTTGGCGGAATCTGGTTGCCAACGAATGCCGGAACTTGCCTATCCAGGAAGCAATTCTGCCGCGTTGCAATAAGATTTCGCAGGTTTTATTGCTGTGCCTGCGAAAACGAGTGGACTAGGTACGGCCACCTATGATATTTATTTTAAGCATAAATTCGGAGGTTTGGAAGTGACCAGTCAGATTATCGCAATGTTCGCAGCAGCTGGATTGATGACGGCTGGCGTTTCTGCCGCCTCTGGAACACGATCCTCAGCCGCGCTGCCGGTTGCCATGCTGGCGCAGGGCGCGAGCGGCGGATCGTGCAGCATCAACGTTATTCGCACCGGCACACCAGGCACAGCCGATGTGACGCGTGAGACATTAAAAGATGGCTCCTGCGTCTGCAACGTGACAACCGGCCCTTCAAATATAAATGGCTCTGCCGAATCGATCGTCAGCTCGCTTTTGAGCGACCGTGAGTGCCCTGGTGCCCGCGCGATTGGCGACCTTGGTGAAACAGCTGGGGCTGCTGCCGGGGGCAATAGCGGCACGGTTCTGGCCGTCCTTGTTGGCACTGTAGGCGCTGGCGGGCTCGTCGTTGCGCTCAAGAAAAACACACCGGGTTGATCGCGCGCATTGATATCCGACAGTTTCGATTGATAAAAACCCCCTTCCGCTGCGGAGGGGGTTTTTCTTTGCCCGCAGTGTGTTACGCTGAATTGTCCTGAGCATCGTGCGGTACGACAGAAGTGATTTTTTTGTATATCCCGATGCGATCATTATGAGCTGAAACGGGGGAAAACTTGCCAACTGCCGTTAGCCCTTCTGGACGTCAGGCTCTGCTGGCTGCCCTGCTTGTCGGGCTGGGTATTGTGCTTGGCGGTGGTGGCTCTCCAGCGCCCGTCACTGAAATGATACTGCAATGTCTGGCGGCGTTAATTGTGGCCGTCTGGATTCTGGTTTCGCCAGTGCGGTTCCCGTTTTTTCAGGCTGACCGCAGCGCCTGGATCCTGGCGGGGCTGATCCTTGCTCTCCCGATCATACAGCTGGTGCCATTGCCGCCAGTCATCTGGCAGGGACTGCCTGGACGGGAGCTGGAACGGGCGTCTCTGGCGCTTGTGGGTGCGCAGGATAGCTGGCGACCGCTCTCGATGGCCCCGCAGCGCACATTGGCATCACTGCTGGTCCTGCTGCCCGCAGTAGCAGTCCTGCTGATGGTTGCCAGCTTGCAGCGCGGAGGCAGAGCGTTGCTGATCGCAATCATCGCTGCGATGGCACTGCTGGGGCTCCTTGCGGGTGCTGCCCAGATGGCCGGTGGCTCAGAAGGTCCTTTCCGGTTTTACGGCCCCGATGTCGGCTGGCTGCTGGGTTTTCAGGCCAACCACAACAGTGCTGCCGATGTCCTGCTGATCGCCATGGTCGCCGCGACTGCACTTATTCGCGATTATTCGGAACTGCGCAAACATGCGCGGACGGCGTCACGACTGACCAGACCTTATCGGCTGAGCCTTGCTGCTGGAACATGCCTGCTTTTTGCTGTCGGAGTAGTGCTCACTGCATCACGGGCGGGGATCTTTTTGCTCCCGCTTGCACTGATGGGGGTGCTGGCCATCGTCTGGCCGTGGCTGCGGTTCAATCGCAGGACACTGGTGATCAGCGGTTTGGCCGTCACTGTGCTGCTGGTGATCAGCGGCTGGATCATTGCCAACAACGCTGTGGTCGAGCGGGTTATCTCCCGATTCGTTTTCGGCGGTGAATTTCGCCCGGAACTTTGGCGCGATTCATTGTTTGCCTTGCAGCAATATTTTCCGTTCGGTGCGGGGATAGGTGCCTTTGTGCCGGTTTTTCTGGCAGCTGAGCGGCTCGAAGTGGTTGGTGCCAGCTTTCCCAATCGCGCGCACAATGATTTTCTTGAATTTGGTGTTGAAGCCGGGGTTTTCGGTGCGATGGTGCTGGCGGCGATCACCGCTATCCTGATCAGATTGATCGTCAAGGGTTGGAAAAGCCCGCCCGCAGGATCGCGCGCGCAGCTGGTTTTTTCAATTACCACGCTGGCATTGATTGCGCTCCATAGCCAAGTCGATTATCCGCTCAGGTCGATGTCGCTGGCATTCATTGCCGCAGCATGTACTGGACTTCTGCTGCCGGTTCCAGGCGGGGGTGAACCGAAAGGTGAACATGATTAAGCGATTGATGTGGCGTCGGATATGCGCTGCCATTTTTGCGGGGTCTTTGGCGCTGGCGTCTGGTGCCTGCACGACCGGTGGATCAAGCCCGCTACCGCAGGGCGCCAGCGCCTATGAGCTAATTCCAGAAAAGGTCGATAATGGGGAGCTGGGCGAAAGGCTGCGGCCTGGTGACAGGCTCTCCATCAAGGTTTTTGGCGAGCCAGAGCTCAGCTCGGACGATTACCGGGTGGACAGCACCGGTTATCTGCAGATTCCGCTGGTTGGTGAGCTTATTGCCGGTGGCCAGACCCCGCGCGAACTGGCTGCTGAAATCACCCGACGACTGGCTGCGCGCTATGTCCGCGATCCCAATGTTTCGGTCAGCATAACTGATCGGCCGCGCTCGACCTTTACGGTCGAAGGCGCGGTTGAATCGCCGGGTGTTTTCGAAGCTAACCCGAGCACGACCTTGCTGACGGCACTCGCGCAGGCCAAGAGCCCGAAACAAACCGCACAGCTCAACGAAATCATGGTGTTCCGCACTATCAATGGGCGGCGTGCCGGGGGCAGATTCGATCTTAACGACATCCGTCGCGGCCGCGCGGCTGATCCACAGATCTTGCCGGGCGACACGGTTGTTGTCGGCAATTCGGCTTTGAAGAGTGGCTGGCGTGATTTCCTCGCGGCGGCACCAGTGTTCAATTACTTCAGAATCTTTTGATCGATAGCGGGAAAGGTCTTTCCTTGGCCACTTCAATGCCCTCCGACGAACCCGTCTGGCAGCCCCATTTTGCGCAGGACTTGAGCGATGATCAGGGGCGGTTCAGCACCAGCAGGGCCGCGTTTGATTTCCGCTATGTCATGGCGGCGATCCGCGCCAACCTGCTGCTGATCGTTGCGATCATATCAACCGCGCTGGCGATTGCTGTGATCGCCACCATGCTTGATACCCCGCGTTATACAGCGAAAACCTCGGTTCAGGTCAACGATGGAACGGCAAGGGTTCTGGGATCATCTCAGGAAGATTTGCAGCAAGTCAACGGCTACGGAGATTTTGATCGCGATCTCAAGACGCAGGTTGAAGTCTTGAAAAGTCGCGGCCTGGCGCAGCGCGTTGCCCAGAAACTAAAGCTGGCTGGCAACCCCCAGTTTTTCGCCTCGCAGGAGATTGAGGGTCTGGCCCCCGGCACTTCGCCCAAGGCTTTGGCTGATCTTGCCACTGCTCTGGTTCAGGGGCATCTTGCCGTAGTTCTGCCGCGCGATTCACGGATCGTGACGATCTCATGGGAAAGCACCGATCCGCGGATGTCGGCGCTGATCAGCAATACTTATGCCGCCGAATTCATTCAGGCAGATCTGCAGCGCAAGTTTGACAGTTCTGCCTATGCGCGCAGCTTCATCTCCGATCAGCTGGCGGAGACCAAGCAGCGGGTTGAGGATTCGGAGCGCGCGCTCAATGCCTATTCACGCCAGGCCGGCCTGATCCGCACACGCGATGCCAGCAGCGCCGGCGGTGACAAGGAAGGCGGCGGCAGCGGCGGTTCCTCTGTCACCACGTCCAGCCTGATTCAGGTTAATGCCGCTGCCAATGCGGCCACGGCCAGGCGGATCGAAGCCGAAGGCGAATTGCGCGCTATAACTGGCGCGCCGCCGTTATCAACGCGTCAGGTGCTGACCAACACAACGGTTAATTCACTGCTGACCGAAAAATCAAAGGTCGAGGCCGCGTTGCAAGAGGAACGCGCCCGTCACCTGGATGATTATCCCACTGTCAAAGCCAAAATTCAGGAACTGGCGTCGCTCAATCAGCAGATTAATCAGGCTGCGGGCAATGTCATTCGCAGTACGCGCTCGCAGTATCAGGCGGCGCTCGATACCGAGCGCAGGCTTGCCGATGAGGTTGTGCGGCTGAAGGGCGATACGCTCAACGAGCAAGACCGCACGGTGCAATATGCGCTGCTTCAGCGCGAAGCCGATACCAACCGCCAAGTCTATGACGGCCTGTTGCAGCGCTTCAAAGAGCTCAATGCCTCGTCAGGTATCAGCCTGAGCAATATTTCGGTTATCGATACGGCCGAAGTCCCCAGGGGGCCGTCCTCGCCCAATCTGTTCAAGAACCTGATGGCCGCAATGGTTATCGGCATCGGCCTTGCCGCAGTGACCGTGTTCTTCAAGGATCAGTTCGACGATTCGATCAGGGTTCCCGAGGATGTAGAATCGAAGCTACAATTGCCGTTGCTCGGCGTGGTGCCGCGCACACATGGCGATGATCCCTCCGAAGCACTGCTCGATCCGAAATCGCCGATATCGGAAGCCTACAACTCGCTTCGTGGTTCACTGCTTTACTCGACCACCGAGGGACTGCCGCATGTCATGCTGGTCACCAGCGCGCAGCCCGCTGAAGGCAAGACCACCAGCGCCATAGCCATCGCGACCAGCTTTGCCCGCATGGGCCGATCGGTGTTGCTGGTTGATGCCGATATGCGGCGGCCCTCGCTGCATCGCCGCATTGGCTATGAAAATGAGCGCGGCTTGTCATCGTTGCTGACCTCGCATGATGCGCTCACCTCGGCGACACTGCCATCGGGACAAGAAGGCCTCACCTTCCTGCCCTCCGGCCCGATCCCGCCGAGCCCGACCGAGCTGATTGCGACCCCGCGGATGGAAGAGATTCTCCAGTCCGCTGCCGGAGCCTATCAAGTGGTGATCATTGATAGTCCGCCGATCCTGGGTCTCGCCGATTCGCCGACGCTTTCGGCGCTGGTTGATGGCGTGATCTTCATCTGTGAGGCTGATCGTAGCCGTCGCGGCTCGCTCAAGATGGCGCTGCGCCGTCTGCGCTCGATGCGGCCGGTGATACTGGGTGCGGTGCTGACCAAGTTCGATCCGCTCAAGGCCGGTAATCGCTATTCCGAATATTACGGCTACGAATATTACCAGTACGGCAGCCCGCAGGCAGCTTGATATGGCAGTGAGCAGGCCGGTGGCCAGAAAGAGCACTGCAGCAAGCGCGCTCTGCCTGTTCGCCTGCCTGGTCTTTGCTGTGGCAGCAACGATTAGCGGGCTGGATCGTCAATCGCTGGCCAAGCCCAGCATTGCCACGCGCATTCCCTGGCCCTTCGCCTCGGTGGCACTACAGGTCAGAGGGCAGACAAACCTTGTCGCCGGCAGGTTGCACGCCGCTCTTGCCGATGGTGAGGCTGCGGTGCGCGCCGATCCGATTGATCCGGTGAGCTCGGCCCTGCTCGGGTCTGCGCGGCTGGGCCTTGGCGATACGCGCGGAGCGGAAACGGCGTTTCGCATCGCCGGTCAGATGGGCTGGCGGGTGCCGCTGACGCAGGCCTACTGGATGAGCCGGGCGACCGCGATGCGGGATTATCCGGTCGCGGCGATGCGGCTTGACGCGCTGCTGCGCCAGCACCCCTGGATGCTGGGAAACACCGCGCTGATGGCATCGCTCGAAAGCCGGTCCGCAGGGCGCACGGCTCTTGCTGACAGATTGGCGGCGCGGCCATCCTGGCTGGTTCCTTATGCCAGCGAGATCACTGATCAGCCGCTTTCGACAATAATCGATCGGGCGATTGTGCTGAGTGACCTTGCCCAGCGGGGAATCAACCTCGGCTGTGATGCAATTGCGCCACCGGTCAACCGCTTGTCAGAAGCTGGGCGGTTTGCCGAGGCGCGAAAGCTGTGGCGCGCTCATTGCCCGGAGGCAGGCGCTGCCTTGCTGGGTGATCCTGATCTGGCCCATCTGCGCACGAGCGGTGCGCGATCCTATTTCGAATGGGAAATGATTGGCAGCGCCGATGTCGGTATGGTTATCCTGCCCAGCAAGGCAGCGGTGCGTGAAAGCAGTGCCCAGACTCTTGAGGTCCATAATAGCTCGCAGTTCAGCCGCCAGGTGCTGCGTCAGATGATCATGGTTCCTCGCGGCACATATCAACTGAGCTGGCAGGCAATCGGTGAAGATGGGAAGTCCTCGCCCCAGATCACAGCCAGCTCCACCTGCAACTCCGAGCTTTCCGATAAATTGAGCGCGATTACCGATGCCGGTAATGGCCGCCAGCAAGCAGTGCTGCGGATCGGCAAGGATTGTTCGGGGACTTGGCTGGCCTTTTCAGTCCTGCCAGGCGGCGGCAACGTAAGGCTGGGCACAATCCGGCTTGAAGCTCGGCGTTAGGGATTGTTCCAATTGCATTAGTTTCAGTCTATTTGCCAGAGCATCGCGCGAAAAACCGGCACCCACTTTTCGCATCGCGCTCTAGCCCTGCTGGAGTGCCGGCACAGCACCCTTCTGCTGCAAGGGTTCGATGCCGCGCGCGATCCGTCCGGCATGCTGCACCGCACGTACCAGCCGCGGATAAGTGCCGCAGCGGCACAGGTTGGTGAGTGCTGCCTTGATATCAACCTCGGCTGGATCGGCATTGCGCGCCAGCAGCGCCGCCCCGGCAATCACAATCCCCGGCGTGCAAAAGCCGCATTGCACCGCACCTGCGGCCAGCATCCCCAGCTGCATCGGATGGCTGCCATCCCTGGACAGCCCCTCGATAGTGGTCACGCTCAGCCCCTCTGCATCGGCGAGCAGCAGTGTACACGACGCCCTCGCCTCGCCATCGACCAGCACCATGCAGGCACCGCACTCCCCCGTGCCGCAGCCATATTTGCTGCCGGTCAGGTTGGCACCATCGCGCAACGCCCACAGCAGCGGAGTCTGCGGGTCGATCTGGAATTCAAGCGGCTGGCCATTGACGGTAAGACTGGTCATCCCCGACCCCTAGCCGTTCAGTCCATGACGTGAAAGCTTGTCTTGGCCAAAGATTGGTCTAGCCTGTGCTCAGTTCGGGGAGGATTGACCTTGGATCAAACGGGCGAACGCGCCGACTTTGCCGCGATGACGGAGAGCACGGCTGATGATTGGGCGATCATCGCCCGCGATTTCATGCGCTTTGGCGCGGGCCTGCCCGACAGGGTGCTGGCGCATCTCAAGCTGCTCGATGGCGATTACGGCGGTTTCCCGATCGACCGGTTGCAGCATTCACTACAGACCGCCACCCGCGCGCACCGCGATGGGCGGGGTGAGGCCTATGTTGTCATGGCGCTGCTGCATGACATTGGCGACACACTGGGAACCTATAATCATCCCGATGTCGCGGCGGCAATCATCCGGCCCTTTGTCAGCGATGAACTGCACTGGATCTGCGCGCACCACGGCGCTTTTCAGGGCTATCACTATTTTCATCACCTGGGGCTGGATCGAAACATTCGTGATCAATTTCGTGGTCATGAACACTTTGAGGCCTGCGCGCATTTCTGCGAGGAATATGATCAGTCGGCCTTCGATCAGGCCTATGATACAGCGCCGCTGGCCTTCTTCGAGCCGATGTTGAGCCGGGTCATGGCGCGCCCGGTCACGGGGATTTTTGCCGCGATGCCTGACCTGGCGTAAACCGGTTGCGCCAATCACGCAGGCCATTGGCTTCGACCTTTGTCAGGCTGAGGACTGACATTTCTTGCCCAACCAACCGCGCTCTGGTCTCGGCCCGATCATGCGTCGGCGCGGGAAGCAGTGCCGCCAGCCCCCTTTTCCCCCAGCGGCGCAGAAATCCGGGCGCTGCCAGCGGATCAAAGCCGGCATTGGCCATCAGCCACAGTGCCAGCCGATCTGCCCCACGCTCAGTCTTGCGAATGTCGCTCGCCTTGCGTCCCCTGGCGGATGGATGGGCGAGCACATTATGCGCCAGTTCGTGCGCGATGACGAAGGCCGCCTCATCATCCGAATCGGTCATGCCCAGCAGCGTCCGGCTGACCTGCACACGTCTGCCATCGGCCGCCGCGCCCTTGCCGCCAGTGAGCAGTTCGAAGCGGCTGCGACAGGCAGCGACGCCGCCAAATTCCACAGCAGCTCCAGCAAGCCCCAGCGCAACTCTGCCCTGGACCATCAGCGTCGCATCGATACGGTCCTGAACCGCAGCGAGTCGCGCAAAATCATGAACGGGTTCGGCGGGCAGAGCAGCCAGCTGTTGCGCACCGACTGCCACAACCTCGGCCCCCGGCACCACCCCGGCCCGATCCGCAGGCGATCCTGTGACCACTGCTTGCACTGCGAAATCACCGGTCAGGCCCAGGGCCACGCGAAGTTCAGCGGGCCGATCAAACCCCCGGACATCGAGCAGCAGCAGCCCCGCTGCGGGCTGCACTTCGCGGCAATAGGCAGCGTTGCTGACAGCCAGGCGATAGCCAATCGACAGCAGCCTCATATCGTCTGCGGCCAGAGACTTCAGGGCAGCGGCAAGATCAGCAGCCGGTGCCGCATCAACCGGAGCGGCGATCTGGGAACCCGCGATCAACAGCGCATAAAGTATCCGCCGCATGGGCCGCCGCCGCTCAGCTGCTCGCGTCGGCGATGGCTTCGGCAAGCTTTTCACGGCCAACCGCACCGGAGAACAACGCATCGCCAACCACCCAGCTTGGGGTGCCGTTGAAGCCAAGCTGGCGGGCAAATTCGATATTGCGCGCCAGTTCGGCTTCGCTGCGCGGATCGGCGATGACTTTCTGGGCGCGGGCCAGATCCACGCCAGCCGCGCGCGCCGCCGCCGCGATCGTTGCCTTGTCAGGCTTGCCTGCGGCAAACATCGCCTTGTGAAAAGCAGCATATCGCCCCTGTTCAGCCGCCGCGAGGCCCATTTTGGCAGCGTCCGCGCTTTCGGGTGAAAGGATCGGCAACTGGCGCATCACAACCTTGAGCTGCGGGTTTCCGGCAATCAGCGCCTCGACTTCTTCCACGCTGTGGCGGCAATAGGAGCAGGCGAAATCGGTGAATTCAACCAGCGTAACCTTGCCATGGGGATTGCCCAGTATCTGCCCCGGCCAGGGCTTTTCAACATCAGCGCGAATCCCGGCAAGCTGCGTGGCGTTCTGTTTCTTCTGCAACTCGGCCATCGCCTTGGGCAGAATTTCAGGATGGGCCAACAGGTAATCCTGGACCACGGCTTCAATCGCCGCGCGATCCCTGGCGGCAAGTCCGGCAGCGGGACTGGCAGCGATGCGGTGCGACTGCCACCACCAGCCGCCAAGAGCGCCGATCAAGGCAAAGGTAATTGCCAGCAATACAGCAGTATAATGACGGCGGGCGGCGGGTGCAGTTTCAACCATGTTCCAGCCCCTAACGGCGCTTGCGCTGCTGTTCAATCGCGCCGCGCGCCTGAAAGGCGATATCCTGCGCGCGCAGCCAATCGGGCGTGGCCTTGGGCAGGCTGGCCTGTGCGGCTTCGGCGTTGCGCAGTGCCTCGATATAGCGGCCGGTCATCACCTGCTGCTCGGCACTGGCCAGTTGTGCTCGCGGTGTGTCGCCATTGGCGGCATAGACCACGCCGAGCTGATACCAGGCATTGGGGTTTTCCCGATCCCGCGCCACCGCTGTCTTAAGCACACGCTGCGCCTCGGCAAGGTTGGCGGGGTCTTCGGTAGCCACCAGCGCATGGCCGAAAGTGGAGGCGATCAGCGGCTGGTTGGCGGTGAGATCGGTGGCAAGCCGCAAGGGGATCAGCGCCTCGGCGGGCTTGCCCGATTCGAGCAATATCTGCCCCTTGAGCTCAAGAAAATAGGGATCCTGCGGCGCATCCTTGAGCAGCGCATCGGCCTCGGCCATCGCTTTGTCGAGGAACGCCTCCTTGTGCCAGGCATAGGCCCGCGCATAGCGCCCCGGCACCGAATTGTCGGTCACCGGATAGACCTGCAAGGTATGTTTGGGTTCAGCAAGATAGCCATAGAGCTTGGCTTTGGCGCGGCGGAACCGGGCTTCCAATGCCGGGTCTGACGGCAGATTCCACGCCGGGTCTTTCTGATAGGTGTCCTGCAAGGTGGATATCCGATCACCTTCGAGCGGATGAGTGCTCATGAAGCCGTCCATATCGGCCTGGCTGTAGCCCGCGCGATAAGACAGGTTGGCCAGCTTCTTGAAAAATTCCACCGAGCCGCGTCCGGTGATCCCGGCCCTGGCAAGATATTGCGCGCCAGCGGCATCGGCCTGCGATTCCTGCGCGCGGCTGAAGGCGAGGTATTTGCCCATCGCCGCCTGCTGCCCCGCCATCAGGATGCCCATCGCCGCATCACCGCCGCCCGCTGCTGCCGCCGCGACACCGAGCAACAGCGAGAGCAGGCTGATCGAATTTGCCGCCTTGACGCCTTGTTCCCCGGTAATGGCATGGCCGCCGGTGATATGGCCAAGTTCATGCGCGATCACGCCCTGCACCTGATTGGCAGAATCGGCTGAATTGATCAGTCCCGAATGGAGGTAAACCGCTTGCCCCGGAATGACGAAAGCATTGATCGAAGGATCGTTGATCAGCACCACATCGACATTGCGCGGATCAAGCCCGGCTGCCTTGACCAGCGGAGCAGACATATCCCGGAACAGGGCTTCGGTTTCCGCATCGCGCAGGATTGATTGCGCCGCCGCCATCTGGACGCCGAGCAGGAACACAGCAGTCATGGCAATCAGGCGGGGAATGCGGCGCATGGTGACAAGGCTATGCGTCGCGCCAATGAACCGGGGCTGAAGCCTGTGCATTCCTGCGGCACTAATGCCAAAATGCGCGCAGCGCCACATCCGTGAACGGACATGGCGCCCCACCACACGCATTCGGCAAACTGTTCAGGTGATCAGGCGCTTCGTCGCACGTTCGAGCAGGGCATCATCCGCGACTTCGCCAACCAGCAGAACCTGGCCGTCAGTGGTACGGCGCACAACCACGAGGGCAAATTCCGCTCCCTCTGGTGCCAGCTCGCTGAGCGGCTGCGCTTCGATCTCGCGCAGTTTCTTGGCCAGCGCCTCGCGCGGGGTATCGCGCAGAGCGCCAGTCTTGCCACTTTCCTCGCGGCGCAGGCGGCGCTCGGCGTTGACTATGCCCTTGAGCCCGCCCGGTGCATGGGCGAGATAGAGCGTCAGCCCGCCGCGCCCGATCCCCTGCCGCTGGGCATAGGCCATGGCCGAGGCATATTCGGTGAGCCGGGTCTTGTCATAATCAGCGCCAAAGACGAGCTTGACTACCGGCGTGAACGGCGCGCGTTCCTGCACGGTAAGCCCGGCATCGGTCAGCAGTTCACGGAAATCATCGGGCTCATCACGGGCGGCGATTGCGAAATCCCAGGCGCGGCCAATGGCGGCGTAAAGCGCCTGACGACCGCGGTCTTCCGTACCTTGCGCGGTCTGCGCCAGTTCGCGCGCCGAAGCGAGCCAATCGGCCAGCGACATGACATCGCTGGTTGCATCATCACTGCCAAAACTGGGCTCCGGCCAGTCAATCCCTCCATCGCCAGCATCATAAGGCGTGATCAGATCGAGCACATCGGCAGAACTGTCAGCCGGGCCATCGGCCCAATCGGTCATCGGCTGCACCTCGCGGAGCGGTTTTGCCTCCAGCGCGCGATCAATCTCGCTGAGCAGTGCCTCGGTGGTCTGCTGGTCAGCCAGTTCCTTCCAGTTGATCACACCGTAGATGAGATCAATCTCGTTGCTCTCTGCACTCGATGAAAACGGCAGCAGGATGCCGCGATAGAGGATGGTATTGCCTAGCTGATTGACGAATTCCGCCTCAAACCCGATCGGTGCCTGATTGCCGTGAATCTGAAGATAGTGATCGGTGATGCGCGACAGCAGTGACCGGCTCGGCACGTCGGCGAGCGAGCGGATCACGTCTGGCGAAGCGCTGCACTCCGCTGCCAGGGCATCGCCCAGATAGCGGATCGCCGGATTTTCGATGCCGCCGGAAAAATCGAGCAAGACGCTGTAGGGATCGAAATCGGGCAGCTGGCCAGCAGTCAGATCATCGATCGAGGGGAAGGCGCGATCATGCAGCAGGCTGGCCCAATGATTATAGGCACGCACCTGCATGCGCCGCTCATCGCTGCCGATCAACGGTGGCGGTTCATGGCCGATGTCATCCTCGACCGGATCATAGGAATCGCTCAGACCTGATCGGTCGCCAAATTCCCCGCGCAAGCTATCCATTAGGTTTACCCCGTAAAACTCTTCTCAGGGGTTTCTGGCGCAACATGGTTGATAAAATGTTAAGTTGCGCGGGGTTTGGCACACCTTTTTGTTCGTTTGGTTCCACCTGAGTGGAATTACCACTAATCCAGCGTGATCCGCCCTTCGTGCGGTTTGGGCAAAGGGGCGATGATCGGCAGGATAAGCGTGCTGAGGCCAAACCATGCTGCCGCCCCGCCCAGCGCAAAGGACACAGATTGCCAGTCCGCCATCGACCCCCAGATCCAGGCACCGAGCGCCATGCCGCCAAATGTCACCGCCATATAGATCGACAGGCAGCGCCCGAGAATCTCCTCAGGCGAGCGCAGCTGCGTCGCGACATTGAGCGTGGTCATGCAGTTGACCCAGCCGGTTCCGGCGATGAAGGCCAGCGGCAGCGCGGCGTTTACCGATGTCACCAGCGGCAGGGCCAGCAGCGTGACGACATAGGACAGCGATCCCGCGCCGATCACCCGCTCGGTACCCCAGCGGCGACGCGCAGCAGTAACAAACAGCGCGGCAAAGATCGAACCCACGCCGAATGACGCGAGCAGCAGACCATAGCCGAATTCCCCGCCATGCAGCTGATCGCGCACGATCGCCGGGATAAGCGCCTGATAGCCGGCCATGCCAAAACCGATGGCAAAACCGCGCAGCAGCAGTTTGCGCAACGGGCCAGAACCAAAGCAAAAGGCAAGGCCGGCGCGGATCGAAGGCAACATCGGCTGCCGCACCGGGGCAGGTGCTTCGGGCCGCCAGCGCAGCAGCACCCAGATCAGCGCAATATAGCTCACCGTATTGAGCGCGAAGGCCGCGCCGACATTGGCCAGCGAGATCACCAGCCCGCCCAGTGCCGGTCCGACGCTGCGCGCCATGTTGAAGGCCATGGTATTAAGCGAGATCGCCTGCGGAAGATCTTCGCGCCCGACCTGCGCGCGCACCGATGCCTGCCAGGCGGGGGAATTGAGCGCGGTGCCTATACCCAGCGCCAGGGTAAAGGTCAGCAGCAGATAGGGGCCGACAACTTTCTCATAGGTCAGCAAGGTCAGCGTAGCAGAAGCGACCAGCATCATGCCTTGCGCCGCCAGCATCACCCGGCGGCGATCAAAATTATCGGCAATAGCTCCGGCGAACACGCCGAACAGCATGATCGGCAGAGTAACCGAAGCCTGAACCAGCGCGATCAGCCGGTGCGAATCGGTAAGCTCGGTCATCAGCCAGGCCGCGCCTACTGACTGGACAGTGGAGCCGATCGCCGAAAACAGGTTGGCGGTCCAGATCGCGCGAAAGGCGGTATGCCGGAACGGGGCGAGCGATCCGCCTGGCGCAGTCATCCGGTCCAGTCGGCTGGGAGTTGGTTCGCTGTTTTGCGCCATGCCCCGAGCGATGCAGACCGATGATCAAACGGTCAAGCTGCGCCGGACGGTGGAGCTGATTATTCGGCCCCTCAGAACATATAGCGCATCTTGATCGCCTGGTTGACCGGTGCGCTGCCCACCGTGAAGGCCGCCTGAGCGAAGCTGGGCGGGCCAAATCGCACTGGAGCATCGCGCGAAAAGCCGAAACCCTCCTTGGGCATCATCATGAAGGTATCGACTTTGCCGTTGCCGTTTTCATCGTGCAGCAGCGATATGGCATATTGTCCCGGCGGAACCGCACCAAGCTGGATAATTAAAGTGCTGCCTGCCGGAACGGCAAGCTTCCGCGCCGATGGATCCTTGCTGCAATCGGGAAAGCCCTTGGCCTTGGTCGTCAGGCAGATCAGCACCTGCCCCTTGGTGCTGCGCAAGCCGGTCACCGATACATGCACTTCCGTACCCGGCGCCGGTGCCTGCGCTTGCACAGACCCCACCGCTGGCGCGAACGCAAGGACGATCAGGGCGAGGACAGTCCCCGATCGGTGCCGCACAGATGATCCCAGAAGCGGAAATAAAGCCCGTAATTGCATAGATAGTTCTCATGATGGCGCTGGTGGTGGCTGGCGGTGATCAGCCAGTTTCCCAGCCGGGAATGGACAAGGGCGGGGGGAAACATTTCCCAGCCCATATGGTTGGTCACGCCCATAACAGTCATCGTGGCCAGCACCAAACCCAGCACGGCAAAGTGAACCGGGATCAGCAAGACTATCGCGGGAATGACCACTGCCCCGGTCAAGGCTTCGATCGGATGAAAGCTCATCGCGGCCCATGCCGTGGGCGGGCGGCTGGCATGATGGACGGCATGGGCGACGCGGAACCAGGCCGGGCGGTGCATCAGCCGGTGTGTCCAGTAGAACCATGTGTCATGCACAAACAGGCAGACCAACAGCGAGAGCGGCAGCCACCACAGCGGAAAAGCGTGGATGTCGGTATAGACCTTGGTCCAGCCGCGCTGCTGCCAGCCCCAGGCGAGAATACCGGCGGGCAGGCCATAGATCGCCGCCGACAGCAGCGACCAGCCGATTTCGCTGCGGATTTGCCGTGCCTGACCCTGATAGAGACCGGGCCGCACGAACCGGGTGGCCAGCGCAAAGCCGCCGCTGGCGAGCAGGTAACGCGCGCCAACGATTGCCGTCATGGCGATTCCTGCGCCTGCCGCGCTCCAGATTGCCGGTGAAAGCTCCATCCGCCGCTTATGGCGCGGTTGCGGGGAGTAAGGAAGCGGCCCCTTGCGTGATTGTTGTCCGCGTGCTTGGAGCCTGACATGCACCACCCGCCATCGCCTTGCACCAGCGTCTGCCGGATCGCTCCTGATACCGGCTGGTGTGAGGGCTGCCAGCGAACGCTCGAGGAAATTGCCGATTGGCCGATGCTTTCGGCCCACGAGAAGTCAGAAGTGCTGGCCCGGCTGCCTAACCGTGCGGCAACCCGCGCTCCTTGACGAATTTTGCCGGATTGCCGCTGTAAACACCATCGGCGTCAGCCTGTTCAAACAGCGCGCCCCTTGCGCTCAGCACCGCACGATCACCCATGGTGACGCCCGGCCCGACAAAGGCCTCGGCAGCGACCCAGCACCGTGTGCCAATCGCGATAGGGCGGCAGACCAGCTGGAATGCGGGATCACGGATATCATGCGTACTGGCGCAAAGGTGCGCGCGCTGCGAGATCACCGTGTAATCACCGATAGTGATCCGCCCCTGATTATAGAGCCGCGCGCCCGGGCCGATCAGCACTTGATCACCCAGTTCGAGATGCGACGGCAGCCAGATCATCGCGCTGCCATGAACCCGCGCGCCGCGGCCGATACTCGCCCCGAACAGTCGCAGCACAAGTCGCCGCCAGCCATGCAGCGGCGGCGGGGTAAAACGGGCGAGCAGCAGCCAGCTGGCCATCCACACCACGCGCCACAGGCGGTTACCCAGCGAGAAACTGGGGCCACCTTCCATCGGGCTGCTGCTGGCGGCATCGAGCACTGTCATCGCGTCACGCTTTCCCAGATAGACCCGGCAGCCGCCCGGAATAGGCCGCGCCCCAGCTGGCGGCAATCTCTGCGCCAGAAAAGCTGGTTGTGGCAAGGTGGTGTGCGGCCTGCGACATCGCCTGCCAATCCCCATCGCCCATCATCAGCGCGGCTTCGAGCGCAGCGGCGATCTTTGCCGGGCCATAGCCGCATTCCAGCGCGGCACCTGCGGCAAAGCCCTCGCCAAGATTGCACTGCCGGGTCATGATCGTCGGGGTTGCTGCTGACCAGGCCTCAAGGATTGCCATGGGCAGTCCCTCGCTGAGCGATGGCAGCACCATAAACCGCGCACCGGTGAGCAAAGCTGCCTTTTCATCGCCGTAAACCGGCCCGAGGAACTCGATGCCTGGCTCGGCTGCGGCAATCGCCTGTTGCAGCGCCGCGACGTCAGCCGGGTCTCCCCAACCGGCGATGCGGAGCCGCGCGCCATCGGGGCGGCTGACCCTTGTCCATGCTTCGATCAGCGCGATCAGGTTCTTTTTGGGATGGATGCGCCCCAGATAGACAACTACTGGCGAACGGGTTTTGCAGGCGAAGGCCTGCGCGGGCGGGGCCGCATTGGCAATGACGATGCTGTCGCACCGCCCGGTTTCGCGCGCGATGTCCTTTGCCTCAGCGGGTGTCAGCGCATGGAGTGCAGAGGCCCGCGCCCAGCCGGCGCGTTCATAGCCCAAGCGTGCCAAGGCCTTCTTCCAGCGCCCGCGCGCGGTGATCCATGGATCGAGCATACCATGCGGCGAGATGATATAGGGCCGTCCGGTTTGCCGCGCCCACAGCTGACCGGCACGGCTCGGGTACATCCAGATGCCGTGAAGGTGCAGGCAATCAAGACTGGCGGCGAGCAGCGCGGCCAGCAGCGATGGCGCAAAGCCGATCTGGCGCGGGCCGATCACCTGGGCATGGATGACTTCGCTGCTGCCAAACCGCTGGCGATCACGCGGCGAATCCGCATCTCCCAGCGCGAAGACACAGGCCGTCCCGCCCAGTGCCTTGATCAATTCAGCCTGAGCAATCACGGCCTCGAACACCCCGCCACCAGCGCGCGATGCCGATGCGGTGAGCAGACCGATCTTCCGGCCTTCGAGCGGCTGGCTCATCCCTTGGTTGGCGCGCCTGGCCCGCCCTTCAGCGCCAGACGCCGCCGGATCACGGCTGGCGGCAGATCGGGCTCTTTCATTACCGGGGCGGTCTGTCGCGGCGGGCCTGACGGCTCTGTGCCGGACAAGCCTTTTGCCGAGGCAGAGATCGCTTGTGCCAGCTGACGGGATTTATCCATCGCCGACAGCCGCATCTCGCTCAATCGCGGCAGGCCCAGATAACGGCCGATCACATACCACACCAGAACCGGCGCCAGATAGGCACCGGACTGCTTGGCCAGCGACACGCTGCTGCCATCGCGGTAAGCCAGCACCAGCGTTGCCACGAAGATCATATAGGCCGCCGTCTTGATGGTTGACTGATCGCCCTGCCAATATCGCCGGTACAGCGCGCCAAGAATGTGGCCCCACAGCCCGCACCAGATGATCACCCCGAGCCAGCCCATCGACATCCAGCCGAGGCCGGGTAGCGAATAGGTCATGCCAATGGGCGAGCCGTAATCCCACAAGCGCACAGGCTGAATCGGCGCACCGGCAGGCTTGCTTTTCCACAAGACGCGCGGAATCGGTTCGGTGAACAGTTGCAGATTGTTGAGGAAATAATCGTAGGTTCCCGATCTTTGCGGCACCACCCAGACAACATATTCGAAGAACTCCAAGTTCGCGAGGTCCATGGTCTCGAGGAATTTTTCGTCCCGGTCGTTTTCTGTGAAAACGGTTTCCTTGTCCTCCAGACCCACTGCCTGGCGGATTGCCGCGCCGCGATCCGCTCCGACAAAGTTGAACAGCGTGGCAATAGCAACAATTGCCAGCAGAACTTGCAGCTTTGGATAGCGGACCCGCTTCTCATAAAGATAAAGCAACAGCAGCATGACCAGCGCCGCAATGAACGGACCGCGACTGCCGATACCGCCGCGCAGGATCACAAAGCCAACCATCGGCAGCAAGCTCAGCCAGCGGAATCGCCCAAGCCAGGCGATGATCGCACAGATCGGTGCCAGCATGAGCTGCCCATCAGTGAGGTAGCCATTGCCCTTGGTGTTGATGAAAACACCGGTTGCTTGATCGAGCACGACGCCATCGTAGATGTTGTTGGTGACCGAGAAGTTCGTTGAAAGCGAATATAGTGCAAGCGGCGCGCAAATAGCGATGACCCAGGGAAAGATCTGCGCAAGCCGCCGCCGCTCTTCGATCGTCGAGATATCTGCCCTGAAACTGACGGCAATATTTCCGGCACGCAATACGAAAAAGGCGAAAGACAGATAGCCGATATTTGCCGCCAGAATGACCGTGATCTTGTCCGCCATGGTTGGCGTGAAGTTATAGGCCTGATACAGCGTCGAGTAATCGAGAAAATATGCAAAAATCGGCCGGATAACGAAAATGATCATGTGAAAAGCGGTGTAATAGGTCAGCGGATGAAACAGGCTGAAAGCCTGATGTTTCAGGAAATAGGCCAGCACCAAACAGCTTGTCAGCAGGCCCAGACCCAGCACTACCAGATACATCAAATTCTCCTGGGCATGGCCCTTTGCCCTGCCATCACTAACCGCATTTGGCTGGCTGTGCCACCCTGTCGATATCGGCTGACCTGGTCAATTGCCCGCAACCTGCTTTCCAGCCTTGCCTTATATCCTTATCGAAAGTTATAGAGAACAAGCAGAACTAAGAATGGGATCGCGAATGAAACGGGTTGTTCGGCAGACTTTGTTGCCGCTGATGCCCGCGCGCCTGCGCCACTGGCTCATCGCCCAGAATCGCCAGCCGCTGTTTGACTGCTTCCGCAAAGCCGGACTGGTCTATGTGCATGTGCCGCGGACGGGTGGCACCAGCATTTCTGAAGCGATATTTGATAGCTGGATTGACCATTTCACGATTCGTGAACAGCTGGCGACTCTGCCCGCCGATGTTCTGGCAATGCCGCGATTTACGGTGGTGCGCAATCCCTGGGAACGGGCTCTGTCGAGCTGGAGCTTCGCCTCTGCCGGGACGGGGCATGACGCCAGAATCTATGTGGAAAACCGGCATCTCTATCGCGCTCCCGAATTCCGCACCTTTGAACGCTTCGTGCTCGATTGGCTTCCGGCGCAGGATCCGCGCAAGCTGGACCCGCTATTTCGCCCGCAAGTCCATTTTCTGCTCGATGGTGCAGCGGGCCTGCCATTCGACCATATCGGCCGCCTTGAACTGCTCGCTGAAACGGAACAGTGGCTGACCCTGCAGCTGGGCAGAACCATCAGCCTGCCCCACTTCAATCGCAGCGTTCACGGGCAGTATCGCGAATGCTATTCCACCGAAATGCGTAACACGGTCGCGCAATACTATGCCGAGGACGTAACGCGATTAGGATTTGAGTTCTAAGGATTATTGGTGTCCTTCGGCTTGCGGAATGCGACCAGCATCCCGCTCCACAGATAGGGCACCTTCGAACGCCAACCCTGACCACAACCCTTAAATCCGATCACTTCGAAACCGGCGTCCTGCATGAGAGCGGTAAGGGTTTTCCGCGAGAAATGCTTGATGTGCCCGCCTTCCCAAAGAGTAGTCAAAGCACGATCAATGCGATTGGTCAGCGCCAGCACAATATTCTTCAGATAGCCCCAATAGGGCGTCGAAATAATCAGTATGCCGCCCGGAATCAGTGCTTCGTGGCAACGCTCTGCAAAAACCCGGGGGCTGTAGAGATGCTCAATCACTTCGATTGATACGATTGCGTCAAAGGCGTCCCGGCCAAAATGAGCAGCAAGCGGCTCATAGAGTGAGGCAAGCTCAAACTGCCCAACATTCCTCGCCTTGGCCGCTTTGATCGCGCTCTCATTAAGATCACAACCAAAGACCTTGTAGCCCGCTTGATGCAGTCCGATCGCAAAATCACCACCCCCGCAGCCAGCATCAAGGATGCTTGCTGCGGCTGGGACCGTGCTCAGAAAATCACACACACCTTCAAGATAGATCGGCCGATGGCTAGGATCGGGCGAAGTCCCGAAGTCCAGATAATCATAATCCTTCACTGAACCTCCCTTTCGAATTCGGCTATACGGCTCGTGACTGGCTCGCTGCCGGGATCAAGCATCAGCTCGGCCGCATCTGCCAGCCGCTCACTATCCCCCAGCCAGGCGCGATCATGCGAGGCGGCGACCATGGCTTCCCATAGCTGGCGGTCCTTGCCAAGCGACAGCATGGCTTCGGCAATCTGGCCGACATCTTCTGAATCGACGACAAAGCCGTTTTCGCCGTCGCGCACCAGCGCATCGCGCGCGCCGACTTGCCGCGAAACAATCGCCGGAAGGCCAAGCGCCAGCGCCTCATTGACCACCAGCCCCCATTGCTCCACGCGGCTGACCAGCACCAGCCCCAGGGCCGACGCAAGCTGGCGCGACACGGCATTGGTGGAAAGAAATCCCGGAAAACCGACCAGCGCGGTGACGCCCAGTGCCGCAATCCGCTGACGCATCGCTGCTTCTTCCTCGCCCGAGCCGACCAGCACCAGCCGCCGCGCATCGCTGCCGGCAGCGGCAGCATAGGCGGCAAAGGCCTCGATCAGGGTGATCAGGTTTTTCTTGTCAACAAAGCGCCCCACGAAGACAAAAGGCCGCTCCGAAAATTCAGCCCCAGCTGGGGCCAGCACATTGCCGGCCTGCTGGCGCACCCGCGCGATGCTCACCCCGTCATAACCCATCAGCACCGGGCGGCGGCGAAAGCCGAGCAAGCGGAAATAATCCCGATGGCGGCCCGCACCGACGATCGCGCCATGATAGCAGGACAGCGCCAGCCGCTTGCCCCATTCGACAAGCGCCCGGCGCGGCTTGTCATCCTGTTTCGATTCGCTGAAAACGATCAGCTTCACCCCGCACAGCCGCAGCAGCCAGGAGAGCAGCACCGGCCCGGGCTCCGCATAGCTCAGGCCGATCATCACCCAGTCACAGCGGCGCAGGGTGAGCAGTAGTGCCCATAACCGGCGCGGTCCTGAAATGGCATTATAGGATTGTCCGGGGAACAAGGTGATCTTGCGCGCACCGGCAATCTCGCCCGAAGGCTCCCAGGCATAGTCCGCCGAGGTTGTCGCCACTTCGACGGCAATCAGCTGCGCGCGCGCCTGCAGCCGCCGCGCGACGGCCTCGCAGCGATCAATGTGGTAGGCAGCGAATTGCGCCCAGACCAGCGCAACGGTTATTTGCTCGCCCTGTTGCACTGTGGTCCTGCATCAATGTGGTGATGCCGCAGGCTATGGGCGAAGCGCCTGATCGAAACAAGTGGCCATCGGTGAGCCCGGACGGTGCTTCACTGAATTGCGAAAGCGCGCGTCCGGGCGCAACCTTATTTCTTCTGCACGGTGACCGCCAGCGTGGCCGAGGCGAGGTCAATCGCTGCCGCAGTCGGGTTTTGCAGCACTACCGTGACCGTATTGGCGGCCGAAACGGTGCCGGTCAGTACCAGCCCGCCAGCCGACACGCCCAGCGAAATACCGGTCACCTGATCCCCCAGAGCGGCACCGGTTGCGGTGACCGTGGTGCTGGTTGATGCGCCCGCAGCAATCGAGGGTGCATCATAGGTCGAACTGCCGGTAAAGTTCTGCTGGGTGGCGGTGATATAGCGTTCTTCCACCCACTTGCCGAGGAGGCCGTCGAAGCGCAGTTCAAGAATGTCACCCAGCGCGAACAGCCGCCGTTCCTTTTGCAATCTGAGCCCTGCCCCGTTTGCCGGGAAGACAATGTTTTTCCCCGCCGCAGCATCACCGTGGTAAAAGATTACCTTCTGTCCATCAGCATAACCGAAGCTATTGCCGAGCGTGACATTCCAGGTTCCGGTCGCCGGGTAAAGCGCCATGGCTGCCCAGATAATTTCGTAAACCTTGTCAGCCGCCGGAAAATCATAGGTGCCGCCATAAGGTTGCGCGGTGGTGCGGAACTGCTGGTAATCGATGCGCGGCAGGGCAAAACCCGCAGGCTGTCCGCCAGCAACGCTGAACACCGTATGGGCATCACCCGAAACGGTGCAAGTGATGGTGTTCTTGTCAACCAGTCCGGTAAGCATATTCATGGCGGCGCTGAAATAGCGGCTGCTTGCCTGGGCCTGCGCAGTGCGTTTGGTGGTGATATTGACGCGGATATTGCTGGGCGGAACAAAATAGGTGCCCGCCGGGGCGCCATTGACCTGCGTCGTCAGCGTCAGCGGTCCGCCCAGGTTTACTGCTGCGAAGGCAGACTTCTGATCGCACCAGGCCTCGATATTGAGGTGTACATCGCGCAGATGGCCAATGCCGAAGTTCAGCGTCACCGCACTATCGACGGTGATGATGCTGCCATGCACCCATGCGCCGATATAAATCGCATCAGTCGCGCCTTCGAAACGTGTGCCAATCATGGTCACCCAGGGCGGGCGTTTGGTCGCCTGGCGGGTGGCGTAATTGAACGGAAAGCCAGTCGCGATGCTCGGATCGGGTCCGCCGCTGATGCCCGAAGAATAGAAATCATAAAACCGCCCGCCGATCAGCGTCACACCAAGCCCGCCCATGATCTCCATCGCCTGATAGCTGTTGCCCGCCTGGACATTGATCCCGGTGAACTTGCCACCAGCCGAAGGATTCAGTGCTGACTGCGGCGAGCCGTCGAAGGTGCAATTCTCGACCAGCTGCGCGCTGACGCCTCCTCCGGCAACGTAATAGATTTCCCCGGCAAAGTTCCTGAAGGTGCAATTGCGCAGATGGATGCGGTTGCAGACAATGTCCTGAACCCGAAAACCCTTGTCGGTGAGGTTGGTGTTCGTCCGGTCAGCAGGATTGAAGGTAACGCCGCCTTCAACGGTGAGGTTTTCCAGCGCCACCCAGTCTATCGAACCGCCGCCTGGCCAGGTTCCACCCGGCAAGACATAGATGCCGCCGCCCTGCCAGTTAACACCGCTCACCACCTGGGTGATCGTGTTGCGGCTGCCGCCTAGCGAATTCTTCAGAGTGAGCGTTGTCCCGCCGCGGCACCCGCGCAGGCCAAGGCCATCATTGGCAGTGATGCAGATCGGGTGGCCGTTGACCGCATGGGTCGTGGTCACCGTGGTGCGGATCGGGCACCACAGTTCGTAAGCTGACTCCGGAAATTCGACCCATTTGAACTTCAAGGCGCAGGCATAGGCAACCGTCGCCTGAATTGCGGGCTGATCATTGGTTCCTGCCACGCCATCAGCACCGCCCTGGGCAACACTGATCGCCCTGGCTTCATTGGCAGCGGCAAGCCTGAAGTATCGCCCGTTCGCAGTTTGCTTGCAGAAGCGCGGATGCGCCGTGGCCAGAGCTGCGGTGGCCAGAGCATCGCTGACATAAGTGCCGGCACCCTGCCCCAGCGTGCTGTAACCGCTCGACGTTATGGCGGTGACGGCAGCATCGATGGTCTTGGTGCCGATACTGGTGAAAAGTACGGACGGTGATGAGGCGGCAAGCGCCTGCGAGGCCGAACTGCTAGCCGCATTCGCTGCGGCTCTGGCGATGATATCCATCCCCATGATTACTGGCCCATCCGGTAGCTGATCGCGCCTGAACTTAGGGTGACATCAAGATAGAGGCTTGCCCCCAGTTCACCATCCTCCCACACCGGCTCGCAGATATTGGTGGCATAGGTGCCATAGGCCTGACCAAGCGCGGTGAGCGGCATTTTGGTGGTCCCGCCATCGGTTGAACGCAACACCTTGACTTGCCCCGCCCAGGTTCCGGCCAGCGAGAGCATCACCGGCCGTCCGGTAACCGGCTGAAAGGGTCCAAGCACGCCGCTGGCACTGACAGAACCGGCCAGCACAGCAGGTGCAGAGGCTGAAGCTGCGGTGACCGGCAGCGGATTGGCGGCGCTCACGACATCGCTGTCACCGGTACTATTGGCGAAAGAGACCGCAAAAGGTGGAACAAAACGGGCGGGGGACTGGAGCGGGAGCGAGGGCATCGCAATTCCTTTCTGGATGCTGATTCGTGAAATACTAACCTATTTGGTTATCTGTAGGAAAGCGCATAACCGCAATTGCTGAAAGGTGTGCAAAGCCATTGCCGCCGGAGCGCCTATCCCGCTAGGACAGCACCGCGAGTGATAAGCCCCCTCGCTGGATGTTGATGGCCCCGGAGGATTTGCTGGTTCAGATGAAAGTTGCGGTCTTCCATCCCGGCACCCAGCACTCCTGGCAGACATCGCTGGCGCTTCAGGATCTTGATCGGCTGGCGTGGTATGCCACTTCGATCTTCTATCAGCCCGGAAAATTCCCTTACAGCCTGGAGCAGATGGTTCCCAAAGCCGTTGCAGTGCGGTTGCATGCCCGGTTCAAACGCTTCAGTCATCCCCGGCTCGATCCGGCGCTGGTGCGCACATCCGGCCTGACCGAATGGTTTGAGCGGATCGCCGCGCGCGCTGGTTGGCGTAAGGCCGCACACTGGCTTGATGTGATGGGCAACCACAGCTTCACGCGCGCGCTGGCAGCCGACATCAGATCTAACCAACCCTTTGCCCTGTGGGGATATAATGGCAGTTCGCTGGGCTCATTCGTCATGGCGCAAGACATGGGCCGCCGCTGCATCCTTGATCGTACCATCGGTGATTTTCGCTATTACAATGCGCGCATGGCCGAATTGCATGAGGAGTTTGGCGAATGGTTCCTGCCGACCGAACGCGCCATCGGCTCCGAACAGATCGAACGGGACCAGCGCGAATTCGAGCTTTCTGACGTAATCCTGCTCGGCAGCGAATTCGCCGCCAACACGATCAGGCTCCACGCCGGAGATGCTGTGGCGGCCAAAGTGCGGGTGCTCAATTACTGCTACGACGAAGCGCTCTTTGCCAACCAGCCAGCACCCCGCCCGGTGCCCAAAGACGGACCGGTGAAGTTCCTGTTCATCGGCCAGATCAATCCGCGCAAGGGCATCCATCACCTGCTCGAGGCCATGGCGCGCGTGCCCAAGGAGCGCGCGAGTCTGACGATTGTCGGCGATCTGCGTATCCCGCAGGCGGTCTTTTCGCGTTATGCCGACCGCGTCACCTATGTGCCCACCGTCGCCAGATCAGACATTCCGGCGATCATGGCCGATCATCATTGCCTCATTTTCCCGAGTTACTTTGAAGGCTCGGCGCTATCGCTGCTGGAAGGTCTGGCATCGGGGCTGGCGATCATCCAGACGCCGATGAGCGGGATGGGGGTGACGCCGCGCACCGGGATCATGCTGGAAAAACCGGACACAGCGGCGCTGCATCATGCGATTGAGCGCGTTACGGAACAACGCGAGCAACTTGATAGCTGGCGCGCGGCAGCGCAAGCAGAAGCGGCTGCCTACAGTTTTTCCAACTATCGGGCCCGTATCGCATCCTTGCTCGACGACCTGGCAATCTGAGGCTATCGGATTTGTTCAACGGCCGGGGACAAAGGCTGCGATGATTGTGATCAAACTCGCTGGTGTCGCGGCCATCGCCCATCTTGCCTGGCTGCAAATTGATATCGCGATACGCAATTATCCGAAGCGGACCAGACACAAAAGCTGACAGACAATTTCGGATCAGTGTCCGGGAAAATCCATCAGCGCATCGACAATCACCCCGGCAGCCCGCAGCCGTTCCGCTCCGCCAAGATCGGGCAGATCGATGACGAACAGCGCATGATCAATGCGGGCACCGGCTTGACGCAGCAGTGTGGTCGTCGCAATTGCGGTGCCCCCCGTGGCGATGAGATCATCGACAATCACCACCCGGCTGCCCGATCTTAAGCCTCCCGGATCGATCTCCAGCCGGTCGCTGCCGTATTCCAGCGCATAGTCGATACCGATTGTCGGGACCGGCAGCTTCCCGGCCTTGCGCACCGGCAGGAAGCCAATGCCAAGCTGCGCGGCTGCGGCTGCGCCGAAAATGAAACCACGTGCCTCCATCCCGGCAATCGTCTCAGCCCCCGCAGCGCGCGCTCGCGATGCCAGATGATCAACGCAGGCGGAAAACCCCTTACCGTGACTGATCAGCGTGGTGATATCGCGAAACAGAATCCCCGGCGCCGGAAAGTTCGGCACTGTCCGCACCAGCGCTTTCAGTTCATCGGGCGTCACAGCTCAGTGCTGGTCAGCCCAGACATTGCGCTTGGCCATATAGGCCAGCACTGTGGCGAACAGCAGGAACAGCACTACCGGCCAGCCGGTCTGGTTGCGCTTGTCGAGCTTGGGTTCTGCGGTCCAGACGAGGAAAGCGGAAACGTCCTTGGCGTTCTGATCAACCGAACCCTTGGTGCCATCGCTGTACTGAACGATATTGGCCTCCGACAGCGGCGGCGGCATCGACAGGTTGAGATTGGCGAAATAGGGATTGTAGAATAGCCCATTGCCGGTCTTTGAATCTGGATACTTCTTGAGCAGCTCAGCCGGCTGCTGCGTCTCATATCCGGTCAGCAGCGAATAGACATAGGCCGCACCGCCATGACGCGCCTTGGTGATCAGCGACAGATCAGGAGGTGTGCCCTGGCCGCCATAGGCCACCGGCGGGAAGCGATCGACCGCAAGTCCGGCATGGCTTTTCACTTCACCCGTCGCGCTACTGTAGACCGGGATCTGCGCCTTGGCGGCAATCGCCTTCACTTCGTCTTCGTTATAACCCAGCGCCGTAAGGTCGCGGTAAGCGACCAGGCTGAGCGAATGGCAAGCGGCGCAGACTTCCTGATAGACCTTGAAGCCGCGTTGCAGCTGGGTCTTGTCAAAATGGCCGAACACGCCGTCGCTGGCCAGAGGCAGCGCCTTGGCATGCTTGCCAAAAGACTTTTCGGCGCTGTGCGGCAAGCCTTCCTGCGCCAGATTGATGCCGCCCAGAATGAGCGACCAGCCAAGTGCTGCCGTAAAAAACAGCCCGACGAGGATGGAGAAGATGCGGATCATGGGTCTATCTCTTTCCGTCTCGCTGGATCAGGCCTTCGACACATCAAGTGCCGCAGCATTATCCTTGCCGAGCACCGATTCGGTGATCGAGAAGGGCAGCGGTTCCGGCCGTTCGATCGAGGATACAATCGGCAGGATGATGAGGAAGTGCGCGAAGTAATAAAGTGATGCCAGCTGGCTGGCGAGCACATAGGGCTCTTCAGCATGGGCACCGCCACAGTAGAACAGCACCACCATTGCCGGGATCAGGCCGAACCAGAAGAACTTGCGGTACAGCGGGCGATAGTTGCCCGAACGCACCGGCGAACGGTCAAGCCAGGGCAGGATGAACCATACCAGGATCGAACCGAACATGGCGAGCACACCGAGCAACTTCGCCGGGAAAAACAGGAAATCCTGGGTGAAGGCGAGCAGGATAGCGTAGAATGGCCAGAAATACCATTCAGGGACGATGTTCGCAGGTGTCTGCATCGGGTTGGCCGGAATATAATTATCCGGATGGCCCAGCGCATTCGGCGCGAAGAACAGCACAGCGCAGTAAATGATCAGGAACACGCCCAGCCCGAAGCCGTCTTTCGCGGTGTAATAGGGATGGAACGGAACGGTATCGCTCTCGCTCTTAACGTCAACGCCGGTCGGGTTCGACGACCCCGGAATGTGCAGCGCCCAGCTGTGCAGGATCACCACGCCCAGGATGACGAAAGGCAGCAGGAAGTGCAGTGAGAAGAAGCGGTTGAGCGCGGCGTTATCCGGCGCAAAACCGCCCAGCAGCCAGTGCTGGATCGATTCGCCGACCAGCGGGATCGCGCCAAACAGGCCGGTAATCACCTGCGCGCCCCAGAAACTCATCTGACCCCATGGCAGCACATAGCCCATGAAGCTTGTCGCCATCATCAGCAGGAAGATCACCACACCGAGCAGCCACACCATTTCGCGCGGGGCCTTGTATGACCCGTAATAGAAGCCGCGGAAAATGTGGAGATAGACCACTGCGAAGAACGCCGAAGCGCCGTTGGCATGGGCATAGCGCATCAGCCAGCCCCAGTTGACGTCGCGCATGATGTGCTCGGTCGAACCGAAAGCCATCGCGGAATTGCCGGTATAATGCATCGCCAGGATCACGCCGGTGATGATCTGGATCACCAGGCAGAAACCGGCAAGCACGCCGAAATTCCAGAAGTAGTTGAGGTTGCGCGGCACCGGATATCCGGCTCCGATCGCACCATGGACTAGCCGCGGCAGTGGCAGCTTTTCATCCATCCACTGCATGAAGGGATGGCTTGGCTTGTATTCTTTGGCCCAGGGGAAGCTCATGATCTCTATCCTCAGCCGATCTTGACGACGGTGTCAGAGGTGAATTCGTAGTCCGGAACCACCAGGTTTTTCGGGGCCGGACCTTTGCGGATGCGCGCGGCAGTATCGTAGAACGAACCGTGGCAGGGGCAGAAATAGCCACCAAATTCGCCCTTCACTTCACCCTCGCCCGAGCCTTGCGGAACACAACCAAGGTGCGTGCAGACGCCCATGGTGATCAGCCAGTTGGCCTTGCCTTCCTTGGTGCGGTCGGCGAGAGATTCGGGATCGCGCAGCGAATTAATATCCACCTTGTTGGCAGCATCAATCTCAGCTGCCGTGAGGTTGCGGATGAACAGCGGTTGTTTGCGGAACACCGCCTTGATCGTCTGACCCGGCTGGATCGCGGAGATATCGACCTCGGTCGAGCTTTCCGCCAGCACATCGGCCGAGGCCGACATCTGGCTGATCAGCGGCACCAAAGTGCCGACCGCACCGACGCCAGCCGCGCTGACTGCGGCAATATTGATGAAGTCGCGCCGACGCACGCCTTCGGTCGCACTATCGCTTGTGTGACCGGCTGGAGCCGCAGCACCCGCATCCTGTGACATGGTTGACCTTGTCCTGTTCCAGCGACTCGATGTCAGGTCAATTCAACCTGATCCGAGCCGAAAACTCTTCACTCGTGCCTTCCAGAGGCCCCCTCCTGCCAGTTTCGGACGCGACTTTCCAGCCGTCCGGCACCGACTTGGCGCGCTGATAGACGCGAAAATATGGCCTGCCAACCGCCTTTTTCGGCCTTTTGAACAGAGTGCCGCTCTATGTGGCTTCTATAAGGCTTCAAAGGCCAATCAACGAGAACTGGCGACCATAATTTGCCTCGCCGCGATGAGTGGCCCGGCGATAGGAATAGAAACGATCCGGCTGGGCATAAGTATCGCAGCCAAGCCGCTCGACAGCGCAGATTTCAGCCGATTCCAGCCGGTGCGCGACATAGCCTTCAAGATCGAACTGCCAGTGGCCCGGTTTGCCGGATTGGAAAAATTGCCCATTGTCAGGCGCGTCTTCACAAAAGCGGACGCGGAAAGTTTCATCCACCTCATAACGCGCTGCGGCGATGCAGGGGCCAATCGCGGCGACGATCCGTGATCGCTGCGCACCCAGCGCCTCCATCGCCGCGATAGTGCGATCCGTAACCCCTGAAATCGCGCCTTTCCATCCGGCATGGGCCGCCCCGATCACCCCTGCCGCCGTGTCGGCAAACAGCACCGGGGCGCAATCGGCGGTGACGATGCCGAGCAGCAGGCCGGGCTGGTCAGTGACCACGGCATCGGCATGCGGCCGGGCTGCATCGGGCCATGGCTCGGTCACCGTGACGCAATCGGGCGAGTGGATCTGATAGACGGTGACCAGCCGCGCGCCCGGCAAAACGGCATTGACCGCGCGGGTGCGATTCTCGGCCACGGCTGCGCCATCATCACCAGCGCCCAGCCCGACATTGAGTCCGGCAACCTCACCGACAGAAACGCCGCCCTTCCGGCCAAGGAAGCCGTGTGCCACAGCGGACAACAGCCCGGCGGTGAGGACTTCGGGCCGCTCAACCAAGGCTCTTGCTCACTTGCTCGAATGTATCGCGCGATAGATTCGGCGCGGCGGCAATCCGCTCCAAAGCGGCGCGCATCATACTAGAACGCCCTGGCTCGATCCGGCGCCAGCGTCCCAGCGGAGAGACAAATCGCGCCGCCGTCTGGGCATTGACCGGATCGAGGGCAAGGATGAGATCGGCGATCATGCGGTAGCCATCGCCGCTGGCATCGTGGAAGGCGTGACCATTGGCGGCGAGCGCCATGTAAAGCGCGCGAACCCGGTTGGGGTTGTGGATCGTGAAGTCGGTGTGCTCTGCCAGCGCCTTCGCATGATCCAGCGCGCCCTTGTGCATCGAGCCTGCCTGCAGCGAAAACCACTTGTCGATCACCAGTGCATTGCCAGTGTAGCGCGCATGAAAATCAGCCAGCCGCTGCGCGCGCGTCGGGGCATCAAGTGAGCACAGCACCATCAGTGCGCCTTGCCGGTCTGTCATATTGCTCGCCCCATCATATTGCGCAGCGGCACGGATGGCAGCCTCATCGGGTGCCCCTGCGGCGAGATAGACCAGCGCCTGTGTCTTGACCTTGCGCGCCCCGCGCGCCGCCGCCTCAAGGCCATAAGGCACTGCGCTGGCACGATCATGGAGCGCAGCGAAGCGGTCTTTCAATGTAGCACCCAGCCAGCCTTTGAGCGCCTCTCGTTCACGCCATATGGCGACCGGGTCGGCGAGCAGGATCTGCTCGGCAAGGTATGATTCGCCCGGCAGGATCAGCAGTTCGCCGCGCATCAGATCATCGAGCGCATTATCATCGAGCACATTATCATCGAGCAGGGCGGCGAACGCCTTGCCAATCGCTTCTCTCCCGGCGGCCTGCCTGCCTTCAGCAAGCCCGCCGCCAAGCACCGCGACCAGATGCTGCACGATCAGGCTTTGTAATGCCTCATAACGGGCAAAGGGATCATCATCATGCGCGGCGAGGAAGACGAGGTCAGCCTCTGACTGCCCGGCGTCGATGGCAATCGGGGCGGAGTAGCTGCGGTTGATCGAGAGCACGGGGCGCTGGGCAAAACCGGGGAAGCTGAAGCGCGCGTCTGGTTTGTCCAGAATGACGAGCTGCTCGCCTGAGTGCCTGCCACTGACTGAATCGAACAGGGCCATACGCAGCGGAATTGGCATCGGTTGCTTAGCAGGCTGGCCGGGTGTCGACGGAACCTGCTGCGACAGGTGCAGCCTAGTGACATTGCCGTCATGCTCCAGCCGCGCCGTTACCTTGGGTGTGCCGGCTTGCGAATACCACAAGCGGAACTGGGTGAGATCGAGATCAGCGCCTTCCTCGATCGCGCAGATAAAGTCCTCGCAGGTCGCCGCCTCGCCATCATGCCGCGCAAAATAGAGGTCGGTGCCTTGGCGGAACCGCGCTGGTCCGGATATCGTCCGCATCATGCGGATCACTTCGGCACCCTTGTTATAGACTGTAGAGGTGTAGAAGTTCGAGATTTCCTGATAGCTGTCAGGCCGGATCGGATGGGCCAGCGGGCCGGAATCCTCAGGGAATTGCGCCGCGCGCAGCACCCGCACATCCTCGATCCGCTTGACCGGTTCACTGCCCATGGCGGCGCTGAACAACTGGTCGCGCAGCACGGTGAAGCCTTCCTTGAGGCTCAGCTGGAACCAGTCGCGGCAAGTCACGCGGTTGCCCGACCAGTTGTGGAAATATTCGTGGCCGATCACCGCTTCGACGCCATCATAATCGCCGTCGGTTGCGGTTTCGGGGTCTGCCAGCACATAGCGCGTGTTGAAGACGTTGAGCCCCTTGTTCTCCATCGCGCCCATGTTGAAATCGGCGACGGCAACCACGTTGAACAGGTCGAGATCATATTCGCGGCCAAACGCCTCCTCGTCCCATTTCATCGCATTGATCAAACTGCGCATGGCGTGGTGCGTGCGGTCCTCATCGCCGCAGCGCACCCAAATGTTGAGTTCGACTTTTCGGCCAGTCATCGTCGTGAAACTGTCCCTGGTTGCCACCAGATCGCCTGCCACCAGCGCGAAGAGGTAAGCCGGCTTGGGCCAGGGATCATGCCATTCAGCCCAGTGAGAGGCAATATCGCCCTCACCGCTGGCGACCTGGTTGCCATTGGCCAGCAGGATCGGGAACTGCGCCTTATCGCCGCTCATCCGCACCCGGTAGACCGAGAGCACGTCGGGCCGGTCAGGGAAGAACGTGATCCGCCGGAAGCCTTCCGCTTCGCACTGGGTGCAGAGCATGCCGCCCGAGGCATAGAGCCCCATCAACTGCGAATTAGCCGCCGGATTGAGCGCGGTTTCGATAACGATTTCATGCGAATCACCGGAAACATCGATCAGCAGATCATCGCCATCCATCCGCCAGCCATTGCTGGGCAACCCATCGACCTTGACCGACAGCGCGGCAAGGCCATCGCCGTTAAGGCGGATCGCCGGTTCGGCTTCGGCATTGGGATTGCGCCTTGCCGAAAGCGTTGATTTCACCCGCGTCGCATCAAGCCCCAGTGCAAAATCGAGGTGAACTTCGGGCACCAGCCAGGCGGGCGGGCGATAGTCTTCGCGGCGGATGACGGGAGGCGGCGTGGTGGCAGAGGCTTGGATATCCATAAGGATCATCCTTAGCCCCATTTGCGAATGGCAGTCACCCAGCTATCGACATCGCATGCCCCGTCTGTTCATCTTCGGCCTTGGCTACAGCGCGCGCTCCATCGAAGCGGCTTTCACCGCCAGTGGCTGGGAAGTGGTCTCCACTGGTCGCGAAGGGACACTGTCCTTTGACGATGAAGCCAATGTGCGGACTGCGCTGGCCGATGCCGGGCATGTGCTATCCTCCGTTCCGCCATCGGGTGAAGGGCTTGATCCGGTGCTGGGGCGCTATGGGAATGCGCTGGGCGGCAAGTGGCTGGGCTATCTTTCCTCGACCGGAGTCTATGGCGATTGCGGCGGCGCCTGGGTGGACGAGAACGCCCCTACCGGCACCGGACGGCGCACTGTGCGGGCTGACTGCGATGCCGAATGGCTGACGCGAGGCGCACGGGTGCTGCGCCTTCCGGGAATCTATGGTCCAGGCCGCAGCGCGCTGGACCGCGTTCGCAGCGGCAAGGCTCAGTTGCTCGATGTGCCGGGACAGGTGTTCAGCCGGGTCCATGTGGCGGACATCGCCTCGGGCGTTATGGCAGCAATTGATGCGCCTTGTGGTGCCTACAACCTCGCCGACGATCTGCCGTGCAGCCAGAACGCGGTGATCGAACATGCTTGCCACTTGCTGGGCGTGGCAGCGCCACCGCTGCTCTCGCTCGATGAAGCACAGCTATCACCGATGGCGCGCGCGTTCTATGCCGAGAACCGGCGGGTGGCCAATGGCAAGGCAAAGCGTGTGCTCGGCTGGCTCCCGCGCTATCCCACATTTCGCGAGGGCCTAGGTATTTGGTCCCAGCATGTGATGGTGTAAATTTGTCATCGTCACAGCGGCAGGGACCTATGGGACAGGTTCTACACGGCAGCGCCAAGACGACGTACGCCATTCGAGGCGAGCTACAGCGATCGCAAGCTTCGGTCGCGA